>JAMOVQ010000042.1 GCA_027067575.1 Thermoanaerobaculia bacterium
ACGCCTCGGAGAGTGCGGCGTCGCCCGACATGTGGGCCAGGATGCGGAGCTCGATCTGGGAGTAGTCCGCCGCCAGGATGAGGAACCCCTCCGGCGCCACGAAGGCGCGGCGGACCTCCCGCCCGAGCTCCGTGCGCACCGGGATGTTCTGGAGGTTCGGGTCCGACGAGGAGAGCCGCCCCGTGGCCGTGACGGTCTGATGGAACCGCGTGTGGATCCGCCCGTCGGGACCGATCTGCCGCGGCAGGGCGTCCACGTAGGTTCCCTTGAGCTTGGCCTGCTCCCGGTACTCCAGGATCAGCGCCGGCAGCCGGTACCCCCGGGAGGCCAGCTCCTGGAGCACCTCGACGTTGGTGGACGGCCGCTTGGTCTTGGCGGTGCGCCGGAGCACCGGGTATCCCAGGCGCTCGAACAGCACCTCGGCGAGCTGCTGCGGCGAGGCCGGGTTGAACGGGCCGCCGGCCTCCTCCTGGATCGCCCGCTCGAGCTCGGCCAGCGACGCCTCGAGCCGGCGGGAGAGGTCTTCGAGCACCGCACGGTCCACGAGGATCCCCGCCCGCTCCATGGCGACGAGAACCGGTACCAGGGGTGCCTCGATGGTGTCGTAGACGCGCCGGAGCCCGAGCCGGCCGATCCCGTCTTCCAGCACCGTCCGGAGCCTCGCCGTCCACAACGCCCGCTCGGCCACGGCTGCCGCCTCCAGCGACTCCGCGGACGGCGACGGCGGCAGGACCGGAAGGTGCCGCCGCGCCACGGCCTCGAGCCCCATCGGCTCCCCGGGGTCGAGGAGGTACGCGGCGAGCTCGGTGTCGAACGGCGCCTCCCGCCACTCCCGCCCACGCTCCTGGAGTCCGTGCAGCAGATCCTTGCTCCCGTGGACCGACCACCGGCCGTCCAGAACCCCGGCCAGCGCCTCGCCTGCGGAGCCACGATCGGTGGCGGCCACCGCGATCCCGTTCCCGCTGGCCACCGCCGTCCACCCCTCCTCGACCCGCAGCCCGCCGGGGCCCGCCGTCGGCAGCTCGGCGGTTCGCACGATGTGGACCTCCGCCGGAGCCTCGTCGCCCGAGCGCAGGTCGAGCGCCGCGAGGAGCGAGTCGAACCCAAGCCGCCGGTACAGCGCCGCCAGCGCCGCCGTGTCCTGCCCGCCGCGTTCGAGGGCGTCGAGGTCGAGTGGGATGTCGAGGTCGGTCCGGATCCGGACGAGCTCCAGGGAGAGCAGGACCTCCTCGCGGTGCTTCGCCAGGGCGTTGCGCGCCCGTGTGGGTTCCACCTCGTCGAGGTGCTCGTACAGCGCCGCCACGGACCCCCAGCGGCGGATCAGCGCCTTCGCCCCCTTCTCACCGATCCCCCGGCACCCCGGCACGTTGTCCGAGGGGTCCCCCATCAAGGCGAGCACCTCGGGCACCTGGGCCGGCGGCACCCCGAACTCCTCCTCGACGCCGGCCTCGTCGAGCATCCGCTCCTTCCGCGTGTGCCACATCCGGATCCACGGGTCCCGGACCAGCTGCATCATGTCCTTGTCCGCCGTGGCGATGACGGTCTCCAGCGGGACCGCCGCCGCACGGTGGGCCAGCGTCCCCAGCACGTCGTCGGCCTCGAAGTCCGGCAGTTCCAGCACCGGAATCGCCATGGCCCGGAGCGCCTCCTTGACCAGGGGGATCTGGACCCGGAGCTCCTCGGGCATCGGCTTGCGCTGCGCCTTGTACCGTGCGTCGAGCCGCGTCCGGAACGTCTCGCGCCCGACGTCGAACGCCACGCCCACGTGGCTCGGGTCGAGATCGGCCAGGAGACGGTGCAGCATCCGCAGAAATCCGTACGCGGCCCCCGTGGGTGTGCCGTCGGGCGCCGTCAGGGCGTTGCGAAGGGCGTAGTGGGCGCGGTACAGGTTGGCGTGGCCGTCGACCAGGAGCAGGCGTCTCATCCGGCACCTCCGGCGTACATCATACGTGGAGGCTGCTATGATGGGTGTGAGGCTCGCATGGGCCGCGGAGGTTCCGGTGATCGTCACCTGCCCGGGATGCAACGCAAAGTACCACTACGACTCGGCGCGGTTCGGCGGAGCCGCGAGCAAGCGGCTGAAGTGTCCGAAGTGCGGTGAGGTGTTCGAGGTCGCCAACCCTGCGGCGGAGGAGATGGACTCCACGAACATCGGCAAGGGGCAGGAGGTCCACGCCACACCGCTGCCCGGCACCGACACGGACCGCCTCCGGGTGGAACCTGAGCCCCCGGAGCTGCCGGCGCTGGCACCGCTGCCGAAGGATCTCCGGTTCTCGCTGGCCGTCATCGCAGGGTCCCAGGCAGGCTCGGTCTTCCAGCTGACGCGACCGCGGGTCTACCTCGGACGGGGCTCGACCATGGACGTGCAGCTCAAGGACGCCGAGGTCTCCCGCCGGCACGCCATGCTGGAGATCCGCGGGGAAGAGGCGGCGATCCAGGATCTTGGATCCACCAACGGCACCTTCGTCGGTGGTGAGCGGATCCAGAAGGCCACGATCGGACACCAGCAGGAGTTCACCCTGGGTTCCACCACGCTGATGTTCCTCGTCACCCCCATCGGCAACGGCGCCGTCTGACCGTTCCGGTGGGAGGCGGGGTGCGGCGTGCGGCCGGCCGGCGCCACACCGGCGGCCGGAGCGCCGGTTTGACCGGGTGCTCCTCTGGAGCGACCGGGACCTGTTCGGGCAAGGGAATTGCTTGCATCCCCGATGGCGCGGTGGCGGTGCGCCGCCGCGACGCGACACCACGAGGAGGAGGATCCCATGATCGAGGTGGAGCACCTGAGCAAGACCTACGTGGACACCCCGGTGGTGGACGACGTGACCTTCTTCGTCCCCGAGGGGCAGGTGCTGGGGTTCCTGGGCCCCAACGGGGCCGGCAAGACCACGACGATGCGGATGCTGACGGCGTTCCTGCCGCCCACCGCCGGGCGGGTCGTGGTGGCCGGCGTCGATCTCGACGCGGACCCGGTCGGGCTTCGCCGCAACGTCGGCTACCTGCCCGAGAGCGTTCCGCTGTACCCCGAGCTCAGGGTGACCGAGTACCTGCGGTTTCGGGCGGACGTGGAGGGCGTGCCCCGGGAGAAGGTCCGGGAGAACCTGGAATACGTCATCGACCGGTGCCTGATCGGCGACGTGGCCGGCCGGGTGATCGGGACGCTGTCCAAGGGGTACCGCCAGCGGGTGGGCCTCGCGGGGGCGCTGATCCACCGGCCACCCGTGCTGATCCTGGACGAGCCCACCGTGGGGCTCGACCCCAACCAGATCATCCGGATCCGGGAGCTGATCCGGGAGCTGGGCAAGGAGCACACGGTGATCCTGTCGACCCACATCCTGCCCGAGGTGGAACAGGTGTGCGAGCGGGTGCTGATCATCGACCACGGACGGATCGTGGCCGACGGCAGCCCCGAGGCGCTACGGACCCGGCTCGTCGGCAACCCCGTGGTGGTGGCGGAGCTCCGGGGCGCCAACGGGGCTGCCGTGGAGGCGCTGGCGGGGCTTCCCGGCGTCCTCGAGGTCCGGCCGATGGACGGCGGACTCTACCGGATCGAGCACGAGACCGACGCCGACCCGCGGGAGGCGATCTTCCGGCTCGCCGTGGAGCGCGGCTGGGTGCTGACCGGGCTCCGGCAGGAGGCCGCCAGCCTCGAGGACGTCTTCGTCCGGCTGACGACCCGGGACTCGGCCGGGGAGGCCGGGGCGCCGGACGAGACGCCGCCGGACGACGCCCCGGCCGCGGAGGAGTCGGCCTCCGCCGGGGAGGCCACCACGGGCATCGCCCACGACCGGGAGGAGGTGTGACGTGCGCAAGGTACTGGCCATCCTGAGGCGCGAGCTGGTCGCCTACTTCTCGTCGCCGCTCGCCTACATCGTCATGACGGCGTTCCTGCTGCTGCAGGGGTACATCTTCTACCTCATCGTGTCGTACCTCAACCGGCCCCAGACCATGGCCATGACACCGCTCAGGCTGTTCTTCGGGGGCACGATCTTCTTCTGGCTGTTCCTGCTGTTCGTCGTCCCGGTGATCACCATGCGGCTGATCGCCGAGGAGCGGCGGTCCGGGACCATCGAGACGCTCCTGACGGCGCCGGTGACCGAGGGCCAGGTGATCACGGGCAAGTTCCTCTCGGCGCTGGCGTTCTACGTCATCCTCTGGCTGCCGACGGTGGTCTACGTGATCATCCTGCGCCAGCATTCCAGCGTCGATCTCGGACCGGTGGCCGCGGGGTACCTCGGGGTGCTGCTGCTGGGGTTCCTGTTCCTCGGCGTGGGCACCTTCACCTCGACCCTGACCAACAACCAGCTGATCGCGGCGATCCTGGCGTTCGCCGCCATGGTGGCCCTGTTCTCCGTCGGCCTGATCCAGCAGCTCCTGGTCTCCTCCAGCGCGCTCAAGTCGGTGCTGGAGTACATGAACCTGTGGACCCAGATGGACGACTTCGCCAAGGGGATCGTGGACAGCCGGCACGTGGTCTACACCCTCTCCACCGGGATCTTCTTCCTCTTCCTGGCCACCAAGTCGCTCGAAGTGAAGAAGTGGAGGTAGCCGTGAGAAAGCAGGCCATCCGCTACACCGCCACCGGGGCCGTGGGCCTCGTGCTCGTGCTCGCCCTGCTGTTCATGGTCAACTGGCTCGGGGCGCGCCACTGGAAACGGTGGGACTGGACCTCGTCCCACCTCTACACCCTCTCCGAGAAGACGGAGAACATCCTGAAGAACCTCGACAAGGACGTGCACGTGGTGGTCTTCATGACCCCCGCGAGCAACCTGTACGACCAGGTCCACGAGCTGCTCGAGCGGTACGCCGCCGCCTCGAAGCGGATCACCGTGGAGTCCATCGATCCGGAGAAGGAACCGCTCAAGACCCGGCAGCTCGCCGAGAAGTACGGCGTCTCGGCGGCCAACACCGTGGTGTTCTCCGTGGGCGACCGGACCAAGTACGTCACCTCGGACCAGATGGCCGAGATGGACTACTCGGGCCTCCAGTTCGGCCAGCCGCCCAAGGTGAAGGCGTTCAAGGGGGAGGAGCAGTTCACCGGTGCGATCCTCTCCCTGGTCTCGCCCCGGGTGCCGAAGGTCTACTTCGTCACGGGCCACGGCGAGGCGTCCGTCGGCGGCACGGGCGGCCGGGACCGGAGTCTCGCCGTGCTCAAGGAGGCGCTCAAGCGGGAGAACGTCCAGGCCGAGGACACCTCGCTGCTGACCGGAAAGGTCCCGGAGGACGCCGACGCCCTGGCGATCATCGGGCCGACGGCCGCCTACACCGAGCCGGAGATCGAGGCGCTGGGTACGTACCTCGACGGCGGCGGCCGGCTGCTCGCCTGCCTCGATCCGCTGATCGAGCCGACGGGCACCATGCGGCACACCCGGCTCGAGAAGTTCCTGGCGCGGTACGCCGTGGAGGTCCAGGACGACCTCGTGGTGGATCCGGCCCGCCAGCTCCCGTTCTTCGACCTCTCGGCCGTCTACCTGACCGACTTCCGTCCCCACGCCATCACGAAGGGGATGGAGGGGCTCGCCGTCCTGTTCCCCGTCGCCCGGTCCGTTGCGCCGGGGACGGCCGAGGGCTTCACGGCCTCGACCCTGGTGGAGACCAGCGCCAAGGGGTGGGGTGAGACCGATCTCGCCGGCGTGCTGCGCGGCCGCGTCAAGGAGGATGACGCCGACGTCAAGGGGCCGGTGTCGCTGGGCGTTGCCGTGACGGGGACGGAAAAGAAGACCGGGGACGGGAAGGCGACGGACGAGGGCGGCGATTCCGCGAAGAAGAACGACGGGGATGCCGGGGAGACCCGCCTCGTGGTGTTTGGCGACTCGGACTTCCTGACAGACGCCCAGGTGGCCAACGCCGGGAACCTGACCCTGGCGCTCAACGCCCTGCACTGGCTCGTCCGCCAGGAGGAGGCGATCGGGATCCCGCCGCGCAATGTGGAGCAGGTCAGTCTGTTCCTCTCCGAGAAGCAGCTGACCACGATCCTCCTGATCACGCTCGTCGGGATGCCCGCGCTGGCGATCCTCGTGGGGATCGTCGTCTGGCGCCGGCGGCGCCACTGAGGGGAGGGCCGCCATGCGTGAGAACCGTCTGCTGATCCTCACCGTCGTGGTCCTCGCCCTGGGCGCCTTCATCTGGTTCTGGGAGCGGCACCAGCCCACCACGGAGGAGGCGCAGAAGCAGGCCGAGCTCGTCCTCCCCGGCCTGGAGAAGGCCGACGTGGTCCGGATCACCATCGTCAAGGGGACGAAACGGTTCGAGCTGGTCAAGGAGGACGGGGAGTGGCGGCTGGAGAAGCCCGTGGCGTACCCTGCGGACGGCCAGGCCGTGGACCTCCTGCTGTCGGCCTTGAAGTCGCTCAAGATCGAACGGCGGCTCGACGCCGGCGAGGTTTCCCTCGCCGACTGGGGGCTGGAGAAGCCCGAGTTCACCGTCACCCTGGCCGGTTCCGGCGGCCGGACCTGGACGCTGAAGGTCGGCCAGGAGGAGCCGCTGGGCAACAACCGTGCCGTCACCCTCGACGGCACCGCCGTGCTGCTCTGCCCGAAGTGGTTCGTCTCCGACCTCGACAAGGACCTCGACGGCTGGCGGTCCCACGAGGTGGTCAAGCTGTTCGAGGACCAGCTCGCCTCCCTCGAGGTCAGCACCCCGGACGACCGGGTCAAGGTGGTGCGGGACGGGGGGCTCTGGAAGCTCCTCGAACCCGTTCGCGACCTGGCCGACCGGGACCAGATCCGCAACCTGGTCAGCGCACTCAACGGGCTCAGGGTCAAGGCGTTCGTCGACGACGAGCACCCCGACCTCGCCGCCCTCGGTCTCGACCACCCCCGGTACCGGGTCGAGCTCGTCCGGACGGAGGGCAAGGCGCCCGTCACCCTGGAGTTCGGGGCGAAGCGCGAGCTCGAGGGCGTCAAGCAGGTGGTCTGCCGCCGGAACGGCACCGAGATCCTCTGGGTGACCGACGGCGCGGAGACGCCGCTGGGGAAGGCGCCGATCCTCTGGCGCTCCAAGGTCGTCTACCCGTTCGACACCTGGGACGTGGAACGGATGACCCTCGCCGCGGGGGACGCCCGCACCGAGCTCGTCCACGCCGACGGCTCGTGGACCTGTTCCGGGCACGAGGCCGACTCCTCGGCGGTGTTCGACCGGCTCTCGCGGCTGGCCCGGCTCGAGGCCGAGAACTTCGACCTCGTCGAACCGGGGACCACCGAGATCGGCTCCATCACCCTGACGATCAAGCCCGGCCTCGCCGCCGAGGAAAAGACCGGCAAACCGGTCGAGGTCACCTGGACGTTCTTCGAGCCGATGAAGCCCGGCGGCCGGGCCCTGGTCCGGGTCACCGGCCGGGACACGATCATGAGCGTCGACGCCGCGAAGGCGCGCGGACTGCTCGCCGACCTCGACGGTCTCTGCGCTCCACCGGCCACACCGACGCCCGTGGCGGCGAAGCAACCGGAACCCGCCGGGGAGACCGCGTCGGACGGCTGATCCGGCCGAGCCCGGGAACGACGAACGCGGCGGCCTCCCGGCCGCCGCGTTGTCGTTCACCGCACCGTCCCCTCAGCGTCCGTCGGGGGCAGGCCCTCGATCCCTCGGGGGCGCCGGCGGCGCGCCGCCCGGCCGGTCGCCACGACGGGGCGGGTGGTGGCCCGGCCGTCTGGCGGCGCGCTCACGGCGCATCTTCCGCAGCTCGGCCCACTGGCGGGCGGTCAACACCTTTCGCACCTCGAGCAGCATGTCGAACCGTTCCTGCTCGAGCTGCGACCGTGCCTCCTGGAGGGCGGCGAAGGCCGCCCGCACCTGCTGTTCGTTCCACTCGTCCGTCGCGACGAGCTCGCGGAGCGCGAGCTCCCGGTGCTTCACCGCGGCGTTGAGGTCGATCATCCGCTCGGCGTGGTGGTACAGCGCCTTCCGGATCGACTCCTGCTGGGTCTTCGTCAGCTGAAGCCGCTCCACGAGCCGGGGGTTCTCCCACCACCGGCCCGGGGGCAGCTTGAGTCCGGCGCTCCACGCGGTTCCCGTGACGGCCAGAGCCGCCACCACGATGGTTCCGATCATCCGATGTCTCATGGTTCCCTCCGTCGTTTCCGCCCGGTCACGACGTCGTGTCCGTGTACTGTTCCAGCTCGTGCGGGTCGGGCACGAGCACCTCCAGCGGGGCGAACCCCTGGAGGGGGTCGTCATCCAGCGTGGCGTCCACCTCGGCCAGGACCCGTTCCACGGCGATCCCCTGCCGGTGCGCGCCGTGCTCCGGGATCAGGACGATCGCCACGGCCGCGGCGGCGGCGAGCAGGGCCGCCGCCAGCGGCCGCCACAGCGGACGGCGCCGCGGCGCCGGGACACCGATCGCCCCCATGATCGCCCCGAGCTGCACGTCCCAGTCCGGCGCGGCATCCTCGAGCCGCGCACGCTCGCCCGTGACGAACGCCCGCAGTACGTCGGCCTCCCGGCGGCACGCGACGCACGCCTCCAGGTGGCGCGCGGCTGGCCCGCCGAGCGGTTCCCCGGTGATCGCCCGGGCGATCTCCTCATCCGTCAGATGCCTCGTCATCGTGCCACCTCCAGCTCACGGCGGATCCGGTGGACGGCCCGGTGAAGATGTCTCTTGACCGTCCCCACGTGGACCCCGAGCGCCCGGGCGATCTCCTCGAGCTCGAGCTCGGCGAAGAACCGGAGCCGGAAGATCTCCCGTTGCCGTTCCGGCAGCGCCTCCACGGCGTGCCGGAGCCGGGCCACCGCCTGCCGCTGGATCGCCCGGCGCTCCGGATCCGCCGCCCCGTCGGCGACCCGTTCCACCGCGGGTTCCCGGTCCTCGTCCTCCCCGGCCGTGGTCGCCACCTGCCGGCGGCGCCTCCGCAGCTCGTCCAGGCAGGTGTTGATGGCGATCCGCGTCAGCCAGGTGGAGAACGCCGAACGGCCGTCGAACCGGTCCAGCCGCCGCCACGCCTTGAGGAACGTCTCCTGCGCGGCGGCGTCGGCCTCGTCGGGCCCGACGTACTGCCGGCAGACGAGCCAGAGCCGCCGCTGGTTCCGCCGCACGAGCTCGGCGAACGCCTCCCGGTCGCCGTTGCGTGCCTTCAGGTAGAGGACCCCGTCCCCGTCCCCCGGCTCCGTCGCACCCACCGTCATCGCGTCCGTCCGTCCCACGCCGTTGGGACGCCCGGCGCCGTGGTTGGTTGACAGCGAGGGGCGGATCTCACCCCGCCATCGTACCGGGGATCGGCGTTCCCGGCACCGTTGAACGAGGCGTCGGACGGCCGGGCGCCGCAACCGCCCGGCTCAGATCATGGCGCCGGCCTGGTGCTCGCCGAAGACACGGACGAGGCGGCCCGTGATCTCCCCGATGGTGGCGTACGCCTGGACGGCGGCGAGGATCGGCGGCATCAGGTTGGTGTCGGTCCGGGCGGCCGCCTCCAGGGCGTCGAGGGCCGCCTCGACCGCCGCGCCGTCCCGGGATGCCCTGAGCTCGCCGAGCCGGCGGACCTGGTCGGCCTCCACCCGCTCGTCCACCCGCATCGTCGGGATCGGCTCCTCCTCGTCCACGGTGTACCGGTTGACGCCCACCACGACGCGCTCGCCGGACTCGATGGCCCGCTGGGTCTCGTACGCCGCCTCGCCGATCAGCCGCTGAGGGTAGCCCGCCTCGATGGCCGCCAGTGCGCCGCCCATGGCCTCGATCCGGTCGATCAGCTCCAGGGCGTCCCGCTCGATGGCGTCGGTCAGGTGCTCCACGAGCCAGCTCCCGCCCAGGGGGTCCACCACGTCGGCCACGCCGGACTCGTGGGCGAGGATCTGCTGCGTCCTGAGGGCGATCCGGGCGGAGGCCTCCGTGGGGAGCGAGAGCGCCTCGTCCCGGGAGTTGGTGTGGAGCGACTGGGTGCCGCCCAGCACCGCCGCCAGCGCCTGGATCGCCACCCGGACCACGTTGTTCTCCGGCTGCTGCGCCGTCAGGGTCGAGCCCGCCGTCTGGGTGTGGAACCGGAGCATCCACGACTTGGGCTTCCGGGCGCCGAACCGCTCCCGCATGATCCGGGCCCACAGCCTCCGCGCCGCCCGGAACTTGGCGATCTCCTCGAAGAAGTCGTTGTGGGCGTTGAAGAAGAACGAGAGCCTGGGGGCGAAGGCGTCCACGTCGAGCCCCGCGTCGAGGGCGGCGCGAACGTACTCGATCCCGTCGGCCAGGGTGAACGCCACCTCCTGCACCGCCGTGGAGCCGGCCTCGCGGATGTGGTAGCCCGAGATGGAGATCGTGTTCCACCGGGGGACCTCGGCGTTGCAGAACGCGAAGACGTCGGTGATCAGCCGCATGGAGGGCCGCGGGGGGAACCGGTACGTCCCCCGGGCCATGTACTCCTTGAGGATGTCGTTCTGGATCGTCCCGGACACCTTCTCCCAGGAGACCCCCTGCTTGCGGGCCACGGCTAGGTACATGGCCAGCAGGATCGAGGCCGTGGCGTTGATCGTCATGGAGGTGGAAACGCGGTCGAGGGGGATCCCATCGAGCAGAACCTCCATGTCGGCCAGGGAGTCGATGGCCACGCCGACCTTCCCGACCTCGCCGGCGGCGATGGGGTCGTCCGAGTCGTAGCCGATCTGGGTCGGCAGGTCGAACGCCACCGAGAGGCCCGTCTGGCCCTGCTCGAGCAGGTACCGGTACCGGCGGTTGGACTCGGCCGCGGTGGAGAACCCGGCGTACTGGCGCATGGTCCAGAACCGCCCGCGGTACATGGTCGGGTACACCCCCCGGGTGAACGGGTACTCGCCGGGCATCCCAAGCCGCTCATCGAGTCCCTCCTCCACCGACCACGGCCCGTGGACCGGGTCGAGCTCGTGGCCCGATGCCGTCTGGAACCGCTCCCGCCGCTGGCGCGCCGCGAACGGCGCGAAGGTCGTCTCCAGCCACTCCCGGTACCGGCTGTCGTCCGTCATGCGTCCCCTCCCCCGGGCGTGCCTGCCCTCGCGCCATTGTACGGGGACCTCCCATGGCTTCTACAGAAGGGACACTCCCTATCGAAAGGGGACACTCCCCTCTGACCTTCCGGGCTGGCGGGAGGTTGCAGTCCATACATGGCGCGCTCGGTACCGTTTTCCTCAGCACTCATCACGGGTCTCTCCGGAGAGGGCGCAAGGAACGTGCCCGCACGGTGGGGGCGATCGCAGAGGGACCTTTCCGAGGGCGAGCTGGCAGCGGTCAGCCGGTCCAGGGTTCGATGGCGGTGATCCGGGCCCGACGGCCCTCGACGGTGACCTCGTCGCCGGGGCGTTTCCCGAGGAGCGACCGGGCGAGACCGGAGGCGGCGGCGAAGATCCGGCGCTCGAGGTCGGCGTCCCACGGGCCGAGGATCGTCACGGGATCCATCGGTTCGCCGTCCGCCGTCTCCAGGTGGACCACCGTTCCGACCCCCACGGTCTCCGTGTTCGCGCTGCCCGGCTCGATGATCCGGACCTCCGCCAGCTCGCGCTGGAGCTTGGCGGCCTTCGCCGAGAGGAGCTCCTGGCGGTCCCGGAGCATGTGGTACTCGAAGTTCTCCCGGAGGTCGCCCTCGGCCGCGGCGGCCTGGATCCCCTTCAGCGTCTTCGGGATCTCGACCTCGAGAAGCTGCTTGAGCTCGGCCCGGCGAGCCTCCACCGCCTCCCGGCTGGCCACGAGGACGGGCTCCTCCACCGCCTCCCGGTCCTCCTGTCCGCCGCGCTGCTGCACCGCGCGCTCGATCAGCCGCACCCGCTCGGGCTCCAGCGAACCGATCCGCGCCAGCCGCTCGGCGAACCGCTGCGCCTGCTGGGGTGAGGCCCGTTCGAGGATCACCCGGACGGCGACCCTGCCCCCGGCGAGGAGCTCCTTCGCCCGCGCCCGGTACGGTGCGAACGCCTTCTTCGTCAGGGTGTCGGGGAGGTGCTCGAGCACCGACGGGGTCATCCGGGCCGCGAGGGGCTCCGGGGCGTCCTCCGACGTCATGGACTCGAGGGCCCAGACGTACTGGGCGGGGTGGGCGTCGGGCTTGCGGAACACGGTCTCCAGCGCGCCGTCCAGCGCGTCGGCGTGGCCGCTTCCGGCGAGGGTCGAGGCGATGTGCCCGAGGACCGCCGGGTGGGTCTCGTGGAGGAACCAGCCGGCCCAGAGCGCCGGCCACCCGTCGGGGTCGCGCTCCCGGAGCGCATCGAGCAGTCGCTGTCGGGCGGTCCGGTCGGCGGTGGTCTCCAGCAGGCGATGGGGCGGGACCGCGTCGAGGAGGCGCTCCCTCGCCAGGCCCGCCTCCTCCGGCGACCCCCCGAGACCCTCGAACACCCACACCGCCTCCCAGGCGAGGCCGGGCTCGCCGGTGGCCTCCGGGTCGAGGAGCGACGCGACCTCGGTCCGTGCGGCCTCGGCGGCCGCCTCGCCCCGCTGGGCCAGCCGGCGCGCCAGGGCCAGCCGTTCCTTCGGCGGGGCGGCCCGGAGCCGCTCGAGCTCGGCGGCCACGGCGTCCTCCTCGCTGCCGGTGGCGTGGTAGCGCAGGCGGGACCCGGTCCCCTCGCCGACCACCCTGGGGTGCTTCCTGGCGGCGCTCCACCACGACGTCCACTTCGCCGGTGGCAGGAGCCCCTCGAGGTCGGCCTTGATCGCCGCCACCGAGGCGGGTTCCCCGTGCCCCTCGAGCAGGAGGACGAGCGCCTCGCCGGGGCTGGAGGCCACGAACGCGGCGAGCTCCCCGGGCGCCTCGACCTTCCGGCGGAGGAAGCTGCCCTCGGGAAGCACGCGGAGGTAGCGCTCCACGGCGCCGAACGGGACGGAGACGGGCCGGGGCCTGCCCAGGTCGACCTTGACGTTCTCGAGCTCGAGGTTGAGCTCCACCACCCTGCCCACGCCCTGTCCCCGCACCTCGACCGGCGTGCCCACGTCGTGCCGGAGCCAGCTCTCCATGGCGTCCAGCGCCTCGAGGGGGCG
>JAMOVQ010000043.1 GCA_027067575.1 Thermoanaerobaculia bacterium
TGACGCACCCCCTTCCGGAACGACGTGGCAGTCCCAGCAGTACGGCGTCACCGCGACCGTGTCGTGGCACCGGTCGCAGAACGAGGCCTTGTCTCCGTGGCATCCGAGACAGGTCCCCGTCAGGCTTCGCCGGACCGTGCGCCCGTCCCACGTGACCATGGACCGCTCGCCCCGCCGGACCACCTCGTCCCGCCACCTGTCGAGCAGCTCCATGTGGGCCGCCCGCATCTCCCCCGTCGGCAGGACGCACGCCGTCTCACCCCGGGGCAGCACGAGATCCGGCGCCCCGGGCGCCGCTCCCGTCACGGCGTCCAGCCAGATCGGCGCCGTGACCAGGGCGACGAAGAGGGCGAGTCCCGTCAGGATCTTGCCCGCGTCGTACATCGCTCACCCCTCCCTTCCGGGGATCGGCTCGCCACGCAGGTTCGTCGTCCGTTCCTTCTCCCCGTCCATCACCAGGGCGTTGCCCACCATCTCGTGCACACCCGCAACCCGGACCTCGGGGACCCAGTAATCCATCAGCGTCGGCAGCACCGCACGGTCGATGGCGCAGATGCAGGAGAGGATGTTGACGCCGTACCTCTCGTGGACGTGGCGGACGGCGTTGGCCCGCGGGAGCCCGCCTCGCATCCGCATCTCCATGTTCTCGTCGTTCCCGAGCCCCGCGCCGCTCCCGCAACAGAACGTCTGCTCCCGGATCGTGTTCTCCGGCATCTCGAAGAACTCCTCGACCACGTTGCGCAGGATGTACCGGGGCTCCTCCAGGAGACCGACGGCCCGGGCCGGGTTGCAGGAGTCGTGGAACGTCACCTTCCAGCCGGCGTTCCTCGACGGGTCGAGCCGCAGTCTGCCGTGGTGGATCAGGTCCGCCGTGAACTCGCAGATGTGGACCATCTTCGTCGAGGCCGCATGGTCGAACACGGTGCCCGTCACCGGCGAACGCGGCACCTCCAGGAAGTCCGCGGGGCCGTTCATCGTGTCCATGTACTGATGGACCACGCGCCACATGTGGCCGCACTCGCCCCCGAGGATCCACTTCACACCCAGCCGCTTCGCCTCGGCGTACATCTTGGCGTTGAGCCGCTTGATCGTGTCGTGCGAGAGGAACAGGCCGAAGTTGCCGCCCTCGGAGGCGTACGCCGACAGGGTGTAGTCCAGCCCGATCTGCTCGAAGAGGAGCAGGTACCCCATGAACGTGTAGATCCCCGGATCGGCGAAGTAGTCCGCCGACGGGACGATGAACAGGACCTCGGCGCCCTTCTTGTTGATCGGCGGGTCGATGTGGATACCCGTCACGTCCTCGAGCTCCTCGCAGAGGAACTCGATGTTGTCCTTGAACGTGTGGGGCTGGATCCCCAGGTGGTTCCCCGTCCGGTGGCAGTTGGCCACCGGCTCCACGACCCAGTTGATGTTGATCCCCAGGAGGTTGAGCAGCTCCCGGGCCATCATGGTGATCTCGGCCGTGTCGATCCCGTACGGGCAGAACACCGAGCACCGGCGGCACTCGGTGCACTGGTAGAAGTAGTAGAACCACTCCTTGATCACGTCGGGGGTCAACTCCCGCCCGCCGGCCAGCCGCCCGAGGATCCGCCCCGCCGTGGTGAAGTCGTTCCGGTAGACCGACCGGAGCAGCTCCGCCCGGAGCACCGGCATGTTCTTCGGGTCGCCCGACCCGATGAAGAAGTGGCACTTGTCCGCGCACGCACCGCACCGGACGCAGCAGTCCATGAAGACCTTCAGCGACCGGAACCGCTTCAGGAGGTCCAGGAAGCCCTCGTGGACGATCTCCTTCCAGTTCTCCGGCAGCTTCCAGTCCTCGTCGGTCGGGGACCACTCCCGCGGGTTCGGAAGTCCGAGGTACTCCAGGTTCTTCGGCGCTCCCGGGTACGACCACGTCCCCTTCCTCGCCTCGAAGTCGACGTGCGGGTCCATCCAGTCGCGGGCCGGCGGCGTGTACTCGATCTGCAGCAGCTCGTCAGGGGTCTTCTTCATGCCCTCACTCCTCTTCCGGCAGCAGGCCACATGCCACGAGCTTGTCCCGGAACTCCTCCTCCCACTCCTCGTAGGTGTGGACGTCCACCGGCCGGTTCCAGGGGTTGACGTGCCGCCGGGCCCTGCTGTTGTTGGCCAGGTTCCGGGTCGGGCTCAGGAAGACGCCGCCCATGTGGACGAGCTTGGAGAAGGGGAAGTACGCGAAGAGGACGCTGACCAGGGCGAGGTGGACGAGAAACAGCGCGCCGGTGCCGTCCGGGACGGCGGGGTGGAACGTCGCCAGCCCCACCGCCAGCTCCTTGACGGCGATCAGGTCGACCTTCCAGATGTACCGCATGGCGATCCCCGTCCCCACGATCCCGAGCAGGAGGAACAGCGGCACGTAGTCCGCCGGCAGCGAGAGGTACCGCAGGCGGAGGTCGAGGAGACGCCGTCCCAGCAGGTAGAGAAGCGCCAGGAGGATCACGGCGTCCGTCACCATCACCGCGGGCACGAGGACCTGGAAGAGCCCGTCCATCCGCTCCACGAACCGCACGCACGACGGCACAGGCTCCAGGAAGAACCGGAGGTGACGGAACACGATCACGGCGAGGCTCGCGTGGAACGCCAGCGCCGCGGCCCACAACAGTTTCGAGGGCAGGTACGCCAGCCGTTTCTTGCGGGTCAGCTCGGTCCGTGTGTTCCTGAACAGCGAGCGGAACAGGAGCACCTCCCCGGCGACCCGGGCGGCGGCCTGCCACCCGGTGTACGGACTCTCCAGCGGCTGGTGGGGCAGGAACGGCAACGACCGCTGCTGGCCGCACACCGTGGGGATCCGGAACGGAACCGGCGAGCGGCCCCAGCAGACGACCCTGCGGACCATCCCGGCGAGGAAGAGCGCCGCCGCGGCGTACGGCAGCCAGATTCCCAGAACCGGCCGGAACGCCGGCACACCTGCCGCCACCGTGGCCACACCCGCCAGGACGCCCACGATGACGAGCGCCTTGAACGCCTTCATGCCAACCGACCTCCCTTCA
Organism: Thermoanaerobaculia bacterium; assembly: GCA_027067575.1. Lineage (GTDB taxonomy): Bacteria > Acidobacteriota > Thermoanaerobaculia > Thermoanaerobaculales > Sulfomarinibacteraceae > JAMOVQ01. The sequence goes on from JAMOVQ010000043.1 coordinate 3,009, forward strand.
GATCCCGGCGGACACGCCGCCGGACCGGTCACGCTCCTCGAGGACGCGCCGGGCCCTCGCGATCAACGACGCCCTGTGACGGTCCCGTTCCCGGAGCCGGGCCTCGTGCAGGCGCTCCCGGCTCTCGACGAACGCCTCGAACGCCGCGAGGAGAAGCCGGTCGGTCCGGTCCGCGAGCTCAGCCACTCCATCCGTGCCCAGGGCGTCGAGCTCCTCCCCTGCGACGTCGGCCACGGCCCGGCGCAGCGCCAGCACGATCGCGACGGCCTCGGGCGCCGTCAGGTCCTGGACGCTCCGGAGGTGCATCAGCTCCCCGAGCCGCTGACGGACCTCCGGGCCCACCTCGCCACTCGCCAGCGCGCCCACCAGGGCCGGCGCCGCCTCCCGGACCATCGCGCCGGCGGGGTTGGCGAACGGGTCCTCCTCCCGACCGAGGAACGCCGCCGTCTCCGCCGGATACGTCTCGAACGCACGCTCCACCCATCGCCGCGCGATCGCCTCGCCGTTCGCCTCGATCAGCCGATCCAGCATTCGAACCTCCCCCGCTCCCGCTCCTCGGAACCGGGGTGTGCAACCGGTGTGCCAGCCGGGACCTTCCGGGAGATCCATGGAACACACGAGGAATCAGCCGGTTGCACCCCACTGTCCTGGGATGCCGCCCACCCCTGGTTACGGCGACGTAACATGCGGTGCCGGACGCGGTCCCCGGCCGCTACGAATCCGTGACCTCTCCCCGGCGGGGGCCCTGGACGCCGTGATCATCCGGACGCACACCGATCTCCGGGTACGCTTCCATGGTCCGGAACGACACGGGCGACGCCATCTTCGTCTTCGGCACCACCCCGAACTCCGGGCCGGACCGGTCGGCCCAGGAAGGCCGGTGATCCTCCGGACGGCAACGGCCGGCCCCGCGGAGGGGCCGGCCGGAGCACCGCGGCGGGGGCCGTTCAGACGCAGCCCGTCGGCTTGGGCAGGCCGGCGACCTTGCAGGCGCCCTTGGCCGGTCCGGACGGGAACAGCTCGTACACCTCCTTGAGGCTGAACCCCGTCTCCTTGCAGAGCTTGCGGATCATCGGGGCCACACCGAACTGCTGGTAGTAGTCCCGGAGGTACCTGACGAGCTTCCAGTGGTCCTCGGTCAGCTCCTCGACCCCCTCGGTGGTCGCGAGGGCCTTCGCGACCTCCTCGTTCCACTGGTCCGGGTCCTGCATGAATCCGTCCTCGTCGACCTCGATCGACACGTTTCCGTAGGTGAACGTCGGCATGATGCTTCCTCCTTTTCTTTCCCGGGGCTCCCCCCGTTATCCTCCGATCTCGATCAGGTGGACGCCGGCCTCCGGCGACCGCTCCATGGCGCGCAGGAACTCCGGCGTGGGCCGGTGTCCTAGCCGCATCGCCCGCTCCAGGTAGAACCGCGCCTCCGGAACCTGGTTCTGGGCCATCAACCCCACGGCCAGGAAGTAGTTGCCCGCCGGGTGGTCGGGCTCCAGCTCGAGCACGCGCCGGTTGCACTCCACCAGGCCGTCGGCGTCGCCGAGGTACAGGTACGCCTGGCCCATGTTGAAGTGCACCAGCGCCAGGTCGTCCCGGAGCGCCACGGCCTTCCGGCTCGCCTCCAGGCACTCCTCGAACCGCCACTGGAGCAGCAGCGTGCCGGCCAGGTTCACCCAGGCCTCCACGAGCGCCGGGTCGATCTCCAGCGCCTTCCGGTACGCCTTCTCGGCCGACGTCATCCGGCCCGCCGCCGTGTACGCGAGGCCCAGGTTGTAGTGGGCCGCCGCCGAGTCCGGCTCCTCCGTGACCCGGCGTTCCCACCGCTCGATCCGTTCCTTCGGCTTCTGTCTCCGTGTCATCGTCCCCCCCTCTCCCGGGCCTCCACGGGCCCGGAACATCGATCTCCGATCGCCTCCCGGTACGGCCCCAGCAGTTCCGGAGCCTCCCGCCCGATCCGCACCACCGCCTTCCGCGCCTCGTCTCGCAACCCCGGATCGTCCAGTGCCGCCACCACCGGGCCGACGAACGGACGGGCCACCTCCGGCCGGCGCACGGCGATGGCCGCCACGGCGGCCAGCACCGCGGCGCCGTTGGTGGCCGACTCGTCGTTGAGCGCCCATGCGAACCGGCGCAGGAGCTCCAGCCCGAGCTCCGGGTGCTGTGCCGCCGCCGTACCGATCCCCTCGGCGGCACGCTCCCGGACGGCCGGTTCGGCGTCCCACAGGCGGCCGAGTAGGTGCCGGACCGCGGAGGGACGGCGCCCGGTCAACGCCGCCAGCCGTTCCATGTCGCCGGTGCGCAGCAACTCCATCACCCGTTCCCTCACGCCCCCGCCACGGCGGCTCCCGCCTCGCATGGCACGTCCCTCCGGCACAGCATCGCGAACCGGGAAGCCCAGCCCGGGACCGTCGCGGCGTGCAGGTGCAGGTACGAGGCCCAGACCGAGTCCCGGACGATCCCGTCACGGCCGTTGCCGACGCCGGTTCCCCGCTCGAGCTCGAGCACGGTCCGGTCCACGTCGGCGCCGTCGGTCACCCTCGAGTAGTGGAACTCGTGCCCCCTGAGCGGGGCCCCGGACTCGAACCACGGCGTGGGTCCGGCGATGCGGCCCGCGGCGTACCCGTGGCCCCGGGGCCGGGAGGTCTGCTCCACGGCGAGGTCGAGGACGCCGGCCATGGGGTACCGGACGCCGTCCACCGTCAGCTCCCTCGCGAGCGCCATCAGCCCGCCGCACTCCGCCCAGACCGGAAGCCCCGAATCCGCCGCAGCCCGGAGGTCCGCGGCGAGCGCACGGTTGTCCGCCAGGGCCCGGGCGTGGACCTCGGGGAACCCGCCGCCCAGGTAGACGCCGTCCACGTCGGGGGCTAATCCGGCGCCGGCCAGCGGCGAGAACCATGCCAGCTGCGCCCCGGCCGCCTCCAGTGCCTCCAGGTTGTCGGGGTAGTAGAAACAGAACGCGGGGTCCCGCGCGACGGCGACCCGGAACCGGCGGCCGCAAGAGCGGGCAGCCGGCTCCGGAACCTCGAGGGTCCGGGACCGGCGGCGCGCCAGCGCGAGCACCGCCTCCACGTCCACCGCGGCGGCCACGGCCTCGGCCGCGCGCCCCACGGCGTCCTCGGCGGCCGGGTGGTCCCCCACCGTGACGAGCCCCAGGTGACGGCCCGGCAGGGGGTCTCCACCCCGCAACCGCGGCACGGCCCCCAGGACCGGAACGCCGGTGGCCGATTCCACGGCCTTCCGGACCAGCCGCTCCTGCCGGCGTGTGGCGACCCGGTTGAGGATCACGCCGGCGAGGTCCAGGTCCGGATCCAGGAGGGCACATCCGAGCACCATCGCCGCCGCCGTCCGCGTCACCTTGGTGACGTCCACCACGAGCACCACCGGTGCGCCGATCCGCTTCGCCAGCTCGGCCGTGGAATGGCTTCCCGCGGCATCGAACCCGTCGTGGAGTCCCCGGTTCCCCTCCACGACGATGAGATCCGAACCCGCCCCACAGGCGAGGGAGCGCCGGATCGCCCCCTCCCCCATCAGCCAGGTGTCGAGGTTCCGGGCGGGCGCGCCCGCCGCCAGGCCGAGCCAGGCGGCGTCGATGTAGTCCGGGCCCTTCTTGTACGCCGCGACCGCGCCACCCCTCGCCCGCACCGCGCCGGCGAGCCCGAGGGCCACCAGCGTCTTCCCCCCGTCCCCGGAGAGGCCGGCGATGACGAGACGTGGCGTGGTCAGCTTCACGGTCGCTCCCTCACTGTCCGTCGATGTACCCGCAGGGGCACTCCTCCCAGCACTTCTTGCACCCGTCGCACGTGGCCAGGTCGATCTCGTAGTACCGGCCGACCGTGGGCTCGGGCAGCTTCTTGAAACAGTTGTTCTGGCAGTACATCCAGCAGTTCTCGCAGGCGAAGCACAGCCCGCACGAGAAGCAGCGCGTCGCCTCCTCCAGCGCCTGCTCCCGCGTGATCCCGAGGTCCGCCTCGTCGAACGGACGGGCCAGGCGCTCCTCCGGCGAGAGGACCGCGCGCTCCGCCCGGGCCTTCTCCGGGTAGAACTCCATCTTGATCCGGTCGGCGCCGATCGGGGGACGGGGATCCTCCGCCGGAAGCTCCTCGCCGCGCAGGGTGGCGTGGATCGACTCGGCGGCCTTGCGGCCCTGGCCGATGGAGATCGTGGCGAGCCCCAGGCCCCGCACGTCGCCACCGGACCAGACCCCGTCGATGGAGGTCCGGCCCCACTCGTCCGTCTCGAGCCAGGAGCCCTCCGACGGGAGCGCCGTCCCCAGCGACTCCCAGTCCGGCTGCTGGCTGACGGCCATGACCACCGTGTCGCACTCGATCTCGAAGGTGTCGCCCTCGACGGGGACGGGCCGCCGCCTGCCCGACTCGTCGGGCTCACCGAGCTCCATCCGCTGGACCACCATGCCGGTGACGCGCCCCTCCGCGTCGCGGAGGATACGGATCGGCGCGGCCAGGTACTCCAGCGTGATCCCCTCCTCCAGCGCCTCCTCGATCTCCCGCTCGATGGCCGGCATCTCGGCACGGGTCCGGCGGTACAGGATCGTCACCTCCGCACCCATCCGCTTGGACACGGCCGCGGAGTCCGCCGTCAGCCGCTTGCAGACGCGCGCCGCATCGACGGCCGTGTCGCCGCCGCCGATGACCACCACCCGGTTGCCGACCGCCACGTCCCCGCCCTCGTTGGCGCGGTTGAGGAACTCGGTCCCGGTGTAGACGCCCGGCCCGTCCTCGCCGGGGATCCCCATCTTCCGGCCCCGGTGGGCGCCGATCCCCAGGAACACCGCGTCGTACTCCTTGCGGAGACCGTCCAGGGTGATCTCCCTGCCGATCGTGGTGCCGCACCGCAACTCGACACCCAGGTCGAGGATCCGCTGGATCTCGGCGTCGAGCACCTCCCGCGGAAGCCGGTACACCGGGATCCCGTACCGCAGCATCCCGCCGGCCTTCGGGAACGCCTCGAACACCGTGACGCCGTAGCCACGGCGCGCGAGCTGGTACGCCACCGAGAGCCCGGCCGGGCCGGCGCCCACCACGGCGACCTTCTCGGGGAACGGCCCTCCCGCGTCGACCGTGGGGAGCTCGAGCTTCCGCTCGAGGCCCCAGTCCCCGATGAACCGTTCCACCGAGTTGATGGCCACCGCGCCGTCCTTCTCCTTGCGGTTGCAGTGGTCCTCGCAGGGGTGCGGACAGACCCGCCCCATCACCGCGGGGAACGGGTTGGTCTCGACCTCCAGGCGCCAGGCGGCGTCCAGGGCCTCCTCCAGGCTCATCCCGACCTTCTCACGCTCGGCGATCAGCTTGAGCCAGCCGCGGATGTCGTTGCCCGACGGGCAGTGGCCCAGGCAGGGCGGCAGCTTCTCCACGTAGCTCGGGCGCAGCGGCGAGATCTCCGTCCCGCCGCCCCCCCCACCCGAGGCGAACCGCGACATGGAATGTTTCTTCTTGCCAGTCTTCTTCTTCAGAAGCCCCATCGCACTCCTCCCTCGGCCCCCCGGACGATCATCCGTAGGGGTACAGGTTCTTCTTGAACTCCTCGAGCTGGCCGAGGATGTGGTCGTGCTTCTCCTCGTCGATGATCAGATACTCGAGCAACGCCCGCTGCACGAAGAGCCGGCACTCCTCCTTGAGCTCTTTGGCGATCCGGATCGTCTCCCGCTCCACCTCGTCGTGGGCCTCGATGGCGTCCCAGACCTCGGCCAGCTCCTCCGGGGTCAGTGACACCGGACGGATGGTCAGGCTGTCGATCAGGAACTGCTGCACCCTGTGGTGCTGCACCGAGTCGTTGCGGATGATCTCGAGGATCTGCCGGATCAGCGGGTTGCTCGTCTTCTCCATCAGCTCCGCCATCGTCTCGATGGCCTTGCGCTCGAGCCCCTGCCAGTGGCGCAGCGTCTCGATGGTCCGCTCGATCCGTTCCGGTCCCTTGGCCTTGGTCATGTGGTCCTCCCGAACCGGAGGGCGGCCGGAGAGGGGGCCGGGGCTGTCCCGGCCCCCGTCCGGCAACACCCTCAGCCGTCCTGTCCCTCCTCGGGGGGCAGGGTGATGTAGGAGCCGCCGAAGTAGCTGTAGATGCACCGTCCGGAATCGATGAGCTGCCGGATCGCCTGCTTGCACAGCTTCTTGTCCACGGCGTCCCCGAACTGCTGGATCATGGCCTTCGTCAGATCCATCGCCTTGAGGTTCTTCTTTCCCTTGGTCGCCTTGACCAGCTCGTACATGGCGTCGGCGACCTGCTCGACTGTGACCTCGGACATGGCGTCCTCCCTAGTGGGTGTGCTTCAAGTGCGTCGAGCGCTTGAACGTCTCCCCGGCGTGCTTGAAGTCGTCGATGTGGTACTTGGTGAACGGGATGCCCGTCAGCTCGAAGAAGCGGGGCCAGCCGATCCGTTCGATCCACTCGCCCATCCGCTCGTGCTTGCGGGCGTGCTTCGCGTACACCTCGACGAGGTTGACCACCGCGTCCACGACCTCCGGCCAGCGCGGCGGGTTGTTGGGCAGATACGGGATCGCCAGCTTGGAGAACTTCGGCTCGGTCCTGGCGTTGGAGACCTTCCCGCCCACCCAGATCGAGATGCCGTCCGACTCGGCGTTGTTGATCTGCATCGCCGGGCAGACGGTGTAACAGTTGCCGCAGTACATGCACTGCTCGTCCTCGACCTCGACGGACTGCTTGCCGTCCACCGTGGCGGGCCGGATGGCACCCGTCGGACAGGACGAGACCAGCGTCGGCACCTCGCACATCTTCGGCAGGTCCTCGTGGTTGATCGTCGGCGGCTTCGTGTGGACACCCAGGATCGCGATGTCCGAGCAGTGCACCGCGCCGCACATGTTGAGGCAACAGGCGTACGCCACGCGAAGCTTGGCCGGCAGGTCCATGGTGGTGAACCGCTCGTACAGCTGGTCCATCACCGCCTTGACCACGCCCGAGGCGTCCGAAGCCGAGGAGTGACAGTGGACCCACCCCTGGGTGTGGACGATGGAGGAGATGGAGTTGCCCGTACCACCGATCGGATACCCGTGATCGTTCAACTCCTTCTTGAGCGGTTCGATGTTCTTCGGATCGTCCAGCAGGAACTCCACGTTGTGGCGGCTGGTCCACCGGAGGTACCCGCCGGAGTACCGGTCCGCCAGGTCGGCGAACAGGCGGATCGACTCGATGGAGAGCAGCCGGGGCGTCCCCGCCCGGACCGTGTAGATCCGGTCGCCCGACTCGGCCACGTGGACCATGACGCCGGGCTCGGGGATCTCGTGGTACTTCCACTTCCCGTAGTTCTTCTTGATCACCGGATGCAGGAACTGCCTGTAGTCCGGCGGTCCGATGTCGGTCTTGCGCTGTGCGACGGCCATTCCCACCTCCTCACTCGTCCTCGTCCTCTTCGAGCTCCTCGTCGAAGAAGATGTACGGGTTGGTCCTCGGGTGGGCGATCATCTCGGGGACCGGCTCCAGCCCGATCTCCTCGAGGAAGTTGCCCAGGCCCACGCGCTGGATGAACTCGCCCACGCGCTCACGGTTCTTGCCGTACTCGCCCCACACGTCCCAGATCGCCTCGGCGAGCTCCTTGATCTCCTCGAACGGCGGCTCCATCTCGATGAACGGCACGAACACCGACGACAGCAGCGCGCCGCCCACGATGGGCGCCTTGGCGCCGATCAGGATCGTGGCGCCACGCTCCTTGCCGGGCGCCAGTGCCTTGGGCAGAACGTTGATGCAGTGCATGCACTTGACGCACTCGGAGTTGTCGATGACGAGCTTCTCGCCGTCCCAGGAAATACACCCCGTCGGGCAGAGCTCCACCACCTCGGCCTCGATGTCGACGCCGGACGCGGCGTATGCGCGGACCTCGTCCTGGTCGATCTGGATCGAGTCCTTCCAGGTCCCGATGATCGACATGTCCGACCGCGCGATGGCCGCGACGCAGTCGTTTGGGCACCCCGCGAACTTGAACTTGTACTTGTAGGGGAACATGGGGCGGTGCAACTCGTCCTGGTAGGTCTGGGTGATGTCGTAGCAGGCCGCGAGCGTGTCGTAGCAGGCCCACTCGCACCGGCCCGGGCCAACGCAGCAGCTGGGCGTCCGGACGTCGGACCCCGAGCCCCCCAGGTCCCAGCCGGCCTCGGTCAGGTCGGCGAAGCACGGCTCCAGCGCCTCGGTCTTCGACCCCAGCAGGATGATGTCGCCCGTGGAGCCGTGCATGTTGGTCAGGCCGGACCCGTGTTTCTCCCAGATATCGCAGATCGTCCGCAACGCCTCCGACGTGTAGAACCACCCCGACGGCTGGTTGACGCGGTAGGTGTGGAACTCGGCGACCTCCGGGAACTCCTCCGGGAGGTCCGAGTAGCGGCCGATGACGCCGCCGCCGTACCCCATCACGCCGACCAGCCCACCGTGCTTCCAGTGACTGATCCTGTCCTCGTACGAGCGCTCGAGCTGCCCGAGCGTCTCCCTGGCCATTGCGTTCTTCGCCGCGCTCTTCTTGATCTCGCGGACGAAGCTCGGCCAGGGTCCGTTCTCGAGCTCGTCGAGCAACGGCGTCTTGAGCTCCTTCTCAGCCATGGCATCTCCTTTCCTCGATGGTTGTTTCCTGTCCTCGTTCACCACGCATCCACAATCCGCGGCCCTCCACCCGCTCGGCGGTCCGGGAAGGACGGATCGGCGGTCTCGCCGGCCCGCCGTTCCCACCGCCCCGACGCCCCCTCCACCCGATCGCCTCTGGTTCCCTCACCTCCGGTCCCTCCTCTTCCGCCGAGGACGGTGCAACCGCTATGCCAGAGGAGCTGCCAGACGACGGGACGAAGAAGTGCCGTCTGACCAGGAGGTTCCCTGCGCCAGGGCGCTCGCATACCCCTCCCTGGAACCCACACTGGTTACCGTTCAGTAACACCCCCGCGGATGGCCCGCCGTACCGTTTGCGAAACGGGACTCGAGCCGCGAACGCCGGGGGGAGGCCGGGCGATGACAGCGCACCGATCCCCCCCCAGGCGACGAGTGCAGCAACCTCCCAACTCGCGTTCCGGAGAACCCTCACCCTTCCCGCCCACCAAGCACTCCCACCACCCGGTTCCACGGATTCACAAACGCGCGTCCGCCGCACGCGTCCCCCCGGGACCAGCGAAGCGACGTCCCGGTCAACGATCCGGAAACCCCCGGCCTTCAGATCGGGACCGTCCCCTCGAGCAGCGTGATGCGGGCTGAAGCCCGCGCTCCATCGTGGCCACGCATCGATCGAATGAAAAACACTGTCCCCTACTCCTCGACCGAAACGAAGTACTCCCACCGAGGCCCCACTCACCCGCCCGACCAGCGACGAGCGAAGCGACGTTCCAGTTGGCACTCCAGAGAACCAGGTCCTTCACGATCGGGACTGTCCCCAACTCGACCGACCCGCTGGCCGAAACGAGACCGCCCCACCTGGTGCCCCATCCATCGCCCACCCAGGGACGAGCGAAATGACGTTCCGGTTGGCACCTCAGAGAACCACCGACCTTCACGATCGGGACTGCCCCCTCGAGCAACGCGATGCGGGCTGAAGCCCGCGCTCCCTCGCGGCTCCGCACCGATCAAAGAAAATCACTGTCCTCTACTCACCTTCGGTCGAAACGAAGGACCTCCCACGTGGTACCCAACCCACCCGCCCATCCAGGGACGAGCGGAGCGATGTTCCGATTGGCGATCCGGAGAACCCTTGGCCTTCACGATCGGGACTGCCCCCACAACGGGGCCCTCCGCCATCCAGCGATCGAGCGCCCCACGAGGAACGGGCCGGCGTGGGGGCGGGGGCGGTCCGGGGACGGAGGCGAGGGCAAGCCCCGTGGAGGCGTGCCCGGGCGGTCAACGCAGGCATC
>JAMOVQ010000044.1 GCA_027067575.1 Thermoanaerobaculia bacterium
TCGACTGTGCGGGGGACCACGACTACTTCCGGTTCACCGCCCCCAGCGACGGCACCTTCACGTTCTCGGCCAGCGGCGGAGCCACGACGACCATCGACCTCGAGGACGACCAGGGCAACCCGATCGATTCCGCCGATGGCTCCCTCTCCCACGACCTCGCCCAGGGCCAGATCGTCGCCATCGGCCTCTCCGCTTCCGACGGCACGAGCACCTACGACTACACGTTCACCGTCTCCGGCTGCTCCTCGGGCGGATGCGGTGGCGATCCCGGTGACGACGACGCGGACCACGCCACGGACATCGGCTCCTCCTGCGGGTCGCGCGGCGGCTCCATCGACTGTGCGGGGGACCACGACTACTTCCGGTTCACCGCCCCCAGCGACGGCACCTTCACGTTCTCGGCCAGCGGCGGAGCCACGACGACCATCGACCTCGAGGACGACCAGGGCAACCCGATCGACTCCGCCGATGGCTCCCTCTCCCACGACCTCGCCCAGGGCCAGATCGTTGCCATCGGCCTCTCCGCCTCCGACGGCACGAGCACCTACGACTACACGTTCACCGTCTCCGGCTGCTCCCCGGGCGGATGCGGCGCCGATCCGGGCGACGACGACATGGCCCACGCCACCGACCTCGGCGGGTGCGGCACCGTGTCGGCGGCCCTCGATTGCGACACCGACGAGGACTGGTACCGGTTCGCGCCGGCTGCGGCCGGGGACTACCAGATCGTTCTCGGGGTGTCGTTCCAGGCAGGGTTCGAGCTGTACGACGGTTCGGGCGCCCTGCTGGGCCAGTCGTCTGCGGAGCTGACGGCGTACCTGGATCCGGCGGACGGGCCGTTCGCCATCGCGGTGCTCAGCGGCCTCGGTCTGACCGGGGCGTACGACCTGACGGTCTCCGGATGTGCCGTGGCCTCCTGCGGCGGCGAGATCCCCAACGACGACCCGGCCACGGCGACGGACCTTCCCGGAACCGGGACGTGGTCCGATGCCTTCGACTGTCCCGGGGACATCGACTTCTTCCGGTTCATTCCGGCCACCGACGGCACCTACATCTTCGAGACCGGGGGGGGCATGGACACGGAGCTGTGGCTGCGTGACGCGAGTGCGGCACTGATCGTCTTCGACGACGACGGCGGGACCGGGCTGAACGCCATGGTCTCGGCAGCCCTGACGGCGGGCCAGGCCTACTTCGTCCAGCTTGCCGAGCACGACGGGCGGACCGGCCCCTACGACTTGATCATCACGGGTGTGTCGGACTGCGTGGGAGATGCCGACGGTGGCACGCCGGCCGGGGCCACCCCGCTGCCAGGAACCGGGACGTACGGTGCCGCCTTCGACTGCCCGGGCGACGTGGACTACTTCACGTTCGTTCCGGACCGGACCGCGCTGCACACGGTGGGGACTGCGGGAGCGATGGACACGACCATCGAGCTCTCGGGCCCCGGCGGGGCTACCGTGGCCATCGCGGATGACGGCGGGTCGGGGATGAACGCCAGGGTCCAGGCCGTGCTCGATTCAGGCCGTGCTTACACGATCCGCGTGGCCGAGGCCACCGGTGCGACGGGCCCGTACGAGCTGGTCGTCTCAGCCGAGAGCGGCTCATCGGGGGACGAGACCTTCCGGTACCTCGTCCCGGCCAGCGCCCGCTTGGCCGGGGTGGCGGATACCAACTGGTCGAGCGATCTCGTCCTCTCCAACCCGGGCGATGAACCCATCCACGCCACCGTGGCCGCCCTGGTGCGCGATCGTGCGAACCCCTCGCCGACTACGGTCCGGTACGACCTGGCTCCCGGCGAAACGCTCCGGATCGCCGACGTGCTGGGAGCGTTCGAAATTGAATCCGGGGCCGCCGCCCTGCTGATCTCCGCGGACCACCCGCTCGTGGTCGTCTCCCGGACGTTCAACTCGGTGGCCAGCGGAACCTATGGACAGTTCATCCCCGGGGTTCTGGTGGAGCAGGCCACCGTGCCGGGCACCAAGGCGTACCTGGCAGGTCTCATGGAGTATGGTGAGCACACCGGATACCGGTCGAACCTCGGACTCGTCAACCTGGAGGATCATCCCGTCTCGGTGACGGTCCAGCTCCACGATGCCGATGGCAACCCTCTCGGAACGGCCCGCCGGTACACGCTGGAGGCACGGGAGTACATCCAGAGGACCCGGGTCCTCCGTGAGGTCACGAACGCCGACGTTCCCATGGCCTGGGCCGAGCTCTCAGCCGGTGGGCGGTTTATCGCCTACGTCTCCGTGGTGGACAACGCCTCCGGCGATCCGGTCTACCGGATGGCCCGTCCTCTCTCCTCCAAGGAGGGCGAGGTGGTGCTGATGGGTCTCGCCAAGGTCGCGGGAGCGGCAGGAACGAACTGGGTCAGCGACGCCGTCTTCCTCAACCCGGGAGGCACCACCGTCTCCCTTGAAGGGGACCTCTGGGAGCGGGATGCGGGCGCGGGGCCCACGTCCACGACTTCCCTTTTCCTCGATCCCGGCCGTTGTTACACTGCCGCCGATCTCCTGGAATCCCTCTTCGGCCTGGATCGTGGCGCGGCCAGTCTGGTGCTGCGGTTCGACCGGGGAATCCTGGCCGCCGCCCGGACGTACAACCTTGTTGCCACAGGAACCTTCGGCCAGAACATCCCCGGGTACGGCTCGTGGAACGTCCTGACCCCCGGGGACGTGGGGTACCTGGCGATGGTCGAGCAGGACGAGTCGTTCCGGACCAACCTCGGCCTGATGAACGGTCTCCAGGACGCCGTCAGCGAGGTGGTGCTGATTCTGCGCGATCGCTCGGGACAGCAGATCGGAACTGCCGTAGGGATCACGCTCGAACCAGGCCGGGTCCTCCAGATGAACCGGGTGGTGGAACGGTTCACCACATCGGAGTTCTCCGGAGGGCGTCTGGAGCTCCGGGTCACCGCGGGAGCCGTACTGGCCTACGGTTCCGTGGTGGACCAGCTGACGGGAGACCCCGTGTTCGAGACGCCCACCATCCTGGGCGACCGGCCGTGAGCATGCCCTCCACCCGCCGGATCCGGGAGCCGAGCCCGCTCCACAGACGGCGGTGACGGGCCGAGGCGGGCCTCCGGGCCCGCCTCGATTTCCATAACGGAACTCCAGGGGACATTGTTGAATTCACGTAAACCACTCACTAGGGAGATCGGTTTGTCATCCCAACACTCCAATCCATCCCCCCCCCCCCCATC
>JAMOVQ010000045.1 GCA_027067575.1 Thermoanaerobaculia bacterium
TCCCCGTGACCGGGGCGGCGGCGCTCCGGGAACGGGCGGAGCTCCGGGAGCGGATCGCCGTGGCCAACTCACTGATCCCGCTCCTGCGGCCGAGGCGGGTGGCCGTCGTGGGTGCGTCCCGCAAGCGCGGTTCCATCGGGAACATGGTGTTCCGCAACATCCTCGGTGCCGGGTTCGCGGGCACGGTCTACCCGGTCAATCCGCAGGCGGACTCGGTCAACGGCGTCCGGGCGTACGCCTCCCTGGCCGACCTTCCGGAGCCGATCGACCTCGCCGTCGTCGCCGTCCCGGCCGAGCTGGTCCTCGACGTGGCGGAGAAGGCGATCCACGCAGGGGCCAAGGGGCTCGTGGTGGTGACGGCGGGGTTCGCCGAGGCCGGCGAGGAGGGGATCGAGCGCCAGCGCCGGCTCGTGGAGCTGGTCCGGTCCCACGGGGTCCGGCTGGTGGGCCCGAGCTGCCTGGGCCTGATGAACACGGCGGCCGACGTCCGCCTCAACGCCAGCCTGGCCCCCGAGCTCGCGAAGAAGGGACCGGCCGGGTTCTTCTCCCACTCCGCGGCTCTCGGGCTCGTCATCCTGGAGGAGGCCGCCGGGCGGGGGATCGGGTTCTCCACCTTCGTCTCGGCGGGGAACCGCGCGGACGTCTCGGGCAACGACCTCCTGCTGTACTGGGAGGAGGATCCCGACACGACCATGGTGATCCTCTACCTGGAGACGTTCGGCAACCCGCGCCGGTTCGTCCGGATCGCCCGGAGGATGAGCCACAAGAAGCCCGTCCTGTGCGTCAAGAGCGCCCGCAGCCGGGCGGGCAGGCTCACCGCCGAGGCCAAGAGCGGCCAGCCCACGGGACAGGCGACCGAGATCGAGGCGCTGTTCCGGCAGACCGGAATCATCCGGGCGGAGACGCTGGAGGAGCTGTTCGACGTGGCGGTGATCCTGGCGACCCAGCCGCTTCCCGCCGGGAACCGGGTCGCCGTGGTGGCCAACTCCGCGGGCATGGCCACCCTGTTCGCCGACGCCTGCGAGGCCAACGGGCTCAAGCTCGCCGGTCCGGGCCTGGTCGACCTGGGCGCCCTGACATCCCCCGACCGGTACGAGGACGCCGTGCGCCGGTGCCTGGAGGACGAGGCCGTGGACGCGATCTTCGTGGCGTTCGCCTGCGTGGGCGACTGCGGCCCCGAGCCGGTGGCCGCGGCGATCCGGCGGGGCGTCCGGAAGGCCGAGCGGGCCACGGGAACGGTCAAGCCGGTGCTGCTGTGCCTGATGGGCGCGGCCGGGACGGTGTCGCTCGTGGAGGAGACCGAGGGGGCGGAGGACGGCCGCGTCTTCCCGGCGTTCCGGTTCCCCGAGTCCGCGCCCCGGGCCCTGGGGCGGGTGGCCCGGTACGCGGCGTACCGGAAGCGGCCGCCGAGCCAGGTCGCGTGGTACGAGGACGCCGACGGGGCCGCGGCCCGGAGGCTGGTCCAGGAGCTCCTGGGCGAGGCCGCCGCCGGGGAGGCGCTTCCCGTCCCCGGGGAGAAGGCGGAGAAGCTGCTCGGACTGTTCGGCCTCCGCCACCTCGAGGGGAACGGCGCCACGGCCCGGGTCGCCATCCGCCACGACCCGCTGTTCGGCCCGCTGATCGAGGTGGAGACGGAGGCCGGTCGCAGAGCGGTGCGGATCACGCCGCTGACGGACCGCGACGTGGCCGAGGTCCTGGAGGCGCTGGGGCTTCCCGGCGAGACCGGCCTGGGGGAGGTCCTGGGCCGGCTCTCCCAGATGATCGAGGAGCTGCCGTGGCTGTGGTCGCTCGAGGGCCGGGCCGCCCTGGGGGACGGAGCAGCGCTGGCGGGTCCCGTCGCCATAACGCTGCGCCCGGCCGGCCCGCGCGGGCCGCGCGGGCCGCGGCCGGACTGAGGGAGGAACCGATGCTCGTCGAAGAGGTCATGCACCCCGATCCGATCACCGTCGATGCGGAGACGACGCTGTGCGACGCCTACGAGCTGATGCAGGCGAAGGGAATCCGCCACCTGCCGGTGCTCGATGGCGGCAAGCTGGTGGGCGTGGTAACGGACCGAGACCTCCGCCTTGCCACGAGCCGGCTGGCAGAGCGGCCGTTCCCGCCCGAGGCGCGGGTGCGCGAGGTCATGAGCCACCCGGTGGAGACCGCGAGCCCCCGCGACCCGGTGGAGCGCGTGGCCTCCCTGATGCGGGAGCGGCGCATCGGCTGCCTCCCCGTCGTGGAGGAAGGGCGTCTCGTGGGGATCGTCACCGGCGCCAACCTGCTGGACGCCGTCCTCCGGCTCGTGGGCGTCCACCGGCCCTCGGGCCGGCTCGACATCCGGCTGCCGGACCGCCCCGGCGCACTTGCACGGCTGGCCGCCCTCCTGGCCGAGCGCAACGTCAACATCCACTCGATCCTGACCTACCCCGAGGACACCGACCGCCAGCGGATCCTCCTCCGGGTCGGCACCATGGAGATCCGGCCGCTGGCCCGGGCGATCTGCGACGCCGGGTTCGAGGTCCTTTGGCCGCCCCACACGTCATGTGCCGGGTGATCCACTCCCCGGAGTACGGCCGGTACGACCTCGGCCCGGAGCACCCGTTCAGTCCGGTCCGGGGCCGGATGCTGCTCGAGCTGCTCGAGGCGCTCGGGGTGGAGCTGGACCCCGTCCGGCCGGACCCGCTCCGCCCGGAGGCGCTCCTCGCCGTCCACGAGAAGGCGTACGTCGATGCCGTGGAGGCCGCGAGCCGCGGCGAGAGCCTGGACGACCCCGGCCGGTGGGGCCTGGGGACGGCGGACAACCCCATCGTGCCGGGGATGGCCGAGGGCGCCCGCGCCATCGCCGGCGGCACGGTGCTCGGTGCGCGGCTCCTCGTCGGGGGCGAGACCCGCCGCGTGCTCCAGCTCGGAGGCGGGCTCCACCACGCCCGGCCGGCGATGGCCTCGGGGTTCTGCCTGTACAACGACCTCGCCCTGGCGATCCACGAGATGGTCTCGGCCGGCTGGCACGTGGCGTACGTGGACATCGACGTCCACCACGGCGACGGCGTCCAGGAGATCTTCTACGCCAGCGACCGCGTCCTGACCCTCTCACTCCACGAGACCGGCGAGTACCTGTTCCCCGGAACGGGGTGGCTGCACGAGATGGGACGCGGCATGGGGAGGGGCCTCACCCTCAACCTGCCGCTGGAG
>JAMOVQ010000046.1 GCA_027067575.1 Thermoanaerobaculia bacterium
CTTAGTATGTGTTTGACAGTATGTGTTTGACAAGAGGGAACTGGGGCTGTAGTGTGTTGGTGGTGTACGACAGTAATAGTCCGGGGGGCGAATGAAGATCGACATCAACGTTTCTGGCCCGGTTCCGATCTGGCGCCAGATCGAGGACCGGATTCGCCGGGCGGTGGCTTCCGGAGCGCTCCCGCCCGGGAGTGTGGTGCCGTCGGTCAGGGAGCTCGCCGTGCGGTTACAGGTCAATCCGGCGACGGTCTCGAAGGCGTACCGGCACCTGGTTGACGCGGACGTCCTCACGGTCCGGAGAGGCGAGGGGACGTTCGTGGGGGCGCTGTCCGCCGAGGCCGTCGCGGGGCTGCGTGAAGCAGAGCTTCGGATGGTCTCGAGGGAGTACGTCCGGGCGGCGCGGGCGCTCGGGGCGACGCTGGGCGAGGCGACCGGCGCGATCGAGACGGCATGGGAGGAAGTGAACGATGGCTGAGGGGAATGTGATCGTTCTGGAGGGTGTGCGGTTCAGGTGGGGACGGCGGAAGGTTCTGCGCGGGGCAGCCCTGCAGGTTCCCCGCGGGTCGGTGACGGCGCTCCTGGGCCGTAACGGCGAGGGCAAGACGACCCTCGTCCGGTGCATTCTCGGCCAGGTCCGGCCTGCGGAGGGCCGGGTGGAGGTTCTCGGGTGCGATCCCTGGCAGGCGAGGAAGCGTCTGATGCAGCGGGTCGGCGTGGTTCCGGAAACCCCTGACGCGCCGCCGTCCTGGACGGTGGGCAGGGTCATCGCATTCTGCGGGGCACTGTCGGATCGGTTCGACAGGGATGCCGCACTGGATCGGCTCGGAAAGGCGGGTATCGGAAGTAGGGTGCGCGTAGGCGAGCTCTCCCGCGGGCAGCGGGCACACCTCCAGCTCGCCCTCGCCCTCGCCGGAGAGCCCGATCTGCTGGTGCTCGACGATCCGGCGCTGGGGCTCGACCCCGTGGCTCGGGGGCAGCTGTATCGGGAGATCGTGGAGGAGCTCGCCCTGCGCGGGACGACGGTCTTCCTGACGACCCATGATCTCGATGGCGTCGAGCGGCTCGCGGACCGGGTGGCGATCCTGCACGGAGGCCGGATCGTCCTGGATGGCGCCCTGGAGGAAATCCGTACCCGTGGAACCGGAACGGGTCCGGGCCCTGCGCCGCTCGAGGCGATCTTCACCGGCGTGACCATGGGGGGTGTGTGATGCACAAGGCGTTGACCGTGTGGTGGTATGAGGTGACGGGAGGGTGGCCGTTCCTCACGGTGTCGGCCGTGACCGGCCTGGTCACAGCGTGTTTGCCGGCGCTTCCGGCGTACGGCAGCTGGAGCCGGGGGGATGTGGCCCTCGCCGCATCGCTCGTCGGAGGAGTGGGGCTGTTTCTCGCCGGGGCGCTGGGCGGCGGCGCCTCGGTCCTGGCCGGGCCGGCGGCGAGAGACCGTGAAGGGTTCTATCTCGCCCGGCCCGTCGGGAGCATCGCGCTTTGGGCGGGGCGGATGGGGGCGGTGGAGACGCTGACGCTCGCAGCGGTCGTGCTCGTGATGGCGCCATCGCTGCTCACCGTGGCCCGGGAGTCCGGACTGGACGGGCCCGGGCTGGGCTGGGCGGTCGTCGTTGGCGGTGTCCTGACGGCGGGACTGGCGGCTCTCGCGGCGCTTCTCAGGATGGGACTCGCCATCCGTTCGTTCTGGAGCGTCGGCCTTCTCCTCACGGCACTGGCCGGCCCACCGGTGCTCCTGCGTGCAATCCTCACGTTGCTTCGTGAGATGGGAGCGCCCGATCTCCTCCTGGTCACGCCGTTCCTCCCGTTCGTCGCGGTGGCCTGGTCGGTGGCCCTCGCCGTGGGGTCCGCCGTGGCGGCGTTCTCCGGCCGGATCGACCTGCGGCGCGGCGTCAAGAACGGCTCCGCAGCGGCGATGGGCCTCCTCCTCGTTGCGGCGTCGGGCCTGCTTCTCCTGGCCCACCGGGCCGCAGCCGTCAGGCCGGGCGACGTGGACGAGATTGCCGTGGTGAGTCCGGTTCCGAACCGGCAGTGGTTGGTGCTCGCCGGGCAGGTAAGGCGATGGTCCCATGTGTGGTGGACACCATTCCTCGTGGACGGTGCGTCCGGTCGGTGGATGCGCCTTCCCCGGACGCCGCACTGGATGCCGGCCTCCGCGGCCTCGGGCGATGGTTCGGTGGTGGCGATCGGCGTCTGCAGCGGCGTTGGGCGTCCCGAGTTCGTGGCGCTGTACCGGATCCCCGAGGGGGGCGATGGCCTTCCGGAGCGGTTCGCGACGGTGCCGGCCGAGGATGCATCGTTCCTGGCCCTCTCGCCCTCAGGGAGCCGGTTGCTCGTGGCATCGTATGCTCGCGTGACCGTGTGGGAGGTCGGCAGCGGACGTCCGGTGGCCGGGGGACCGGTCGAAGAGGGGCGGACCGCAGTGGCGCGGGTGAAGGACGATGGTGTGGCGATCCTCGGGCGTCTGATCGCCTCAGAAGGCAACACCTGGCGGTTTTCAGGAGAGCGGATCGGCGGCGGCGGGATCGAGCCGGTGTGGGCCTCGGACCAACTGGCGGCGGACAGTGTGAGGCCGGCCATCCACGAGACCGGGGGCGTGACCCACGTGGCCCTCGTGCTGGATCACCGCGAGGGCGGCGGGACGGTCGAGGTCCGGCGGCTCGACGACGGCTCGCTCGAGTGGAGTGCGCCGGTCCCGTCCGGTTATCGCGTGACCGGGAAGGCGTTCTCGGACGAGGAGAGGCTCGTGGTGGCCCTGAAACCGGAGGATGGCGGGAACGTCCGCGTCCTCACGCTCCTGACCCCGGGGGGAGAGGTCTGGAGGCGGCCGTACCCCGGCCCGGGAACCGTCTGGATCACTCCCGGACCCGGCCCCGGGACGGCGCTGGCCGCGACATTCTCGGCGCAGGGGTGGACCGGGGCCTGCCTCGTGGACCTCGAAAACGGGAGTCTCCGGCCGTTGGGGGCGGGCTTCCATCCGGTCCGGGGCGCGGGCGGAACCCTCGTCGCCCGGGGCCGAAACGAGCTGTTCCGGCTCGAACCCGACGGCACGCCAGTTCCCGTTCCGCTCGGGTCGTGAGGAGCTCCGGCAGGCGGAGATCGGGTCGGGCGCGCGGCCTCCTCGAGAGGGGGCAGTCGGTGGCATCGTCGGGTGGCGGCCTGGCTCGTTCTCCTGCGCTGAGGGATCGGCCGGGGGGCTTCGCTATCCGGCGGGACCGGGGCGCCGGGCCAGTTCGAGACCGCCCGAGAGCTCGTCGGGGACGCGGGCGGCGGGGCAGATCGCGTTGAAGCCGCACCAGGCGCAGAGGACGCCGGGCCGGGGCGGGTACTCGTCGGCCCCGGAGGCCTCGCGAACCAGGGCGAGGAACCGGCTCCAGATGCCGTCGCCGTCGATGCGGCGGACGGTCTCCCACCGGGTCCGTCCGCTCACCAGGTAGTGGAAACCGGCGCGGGCAACGGGACGGTCCGCCTCCTCGCGGAGGAGGCAGGCGGCGTAGAGCCGGGCCTGGAGGCCGTTCTCCGGCTCGTCGTACGAGCCGCCGCTGGCCGAGGTCTTGTAGTCCACGACGAACGGGGTGCCCTTCGCGGTACGGCCGACCCGGTCGGCGATCCCAGTGAATACCACCCCGCCGTCCAGGCGGACCGTGAACCGCCGCTCGAGCCCGAGCGTCTCGCTGGCGTCGCGGGGCAGCACCTCCCGGACGAACCGTTCCACCATCTCGCGCCCGCGGCGCAGGTGGTCGGAGGCGGTGCCGTCCACGCGAACGATGGCGACGGTCCCGTCCCACAGCTCGTCCCAGAGGGCGCTGAACCGTTCCGCGGCGGCGGCGGGTTCCGGCGTCCGTCCGCCGTCGCGTTCGCGGTACGCCCACTCCAGGACCTCGTGGGCCACGGTGCCCACGAACGACTCGATGGAACGGAACGCCTCCGTGCGGCCCTCCACGTACCGGTAGCGGTAGCGGAGGGGACACTGCTGGAACGCCTTGACCTTGGAGAAGGAGAACTGGTTGGCGGGCGAGGGGCGGCGCACGGCGGTCACACCGGGTTCGGCAGGTCGACGAACGACGCCTCGAGCCCGAAACGCGCGCCGATCCACCGCGCCAGGGCCTCGACCCCGAACCGCTCGGTGGCGTGGTGGCCCGCCGCGACGTAGTGGACGCCATCCTCGGCCGCCTGGTGGAGGACCCACTCGGTGGCCTCGCCGGTGATGTAGGCGTCGAGACCCGAGGCCACGGCCTGGTGGTACTCCCGCTGGGCGGCTCCCGTGACGATCCCGACGGACCGGACGAGCTCCCGGTCCCCGGGGAACACCTGGGGTTCCCGGTCGCACGCCTCCTCCACGGCGTCGAACAGTTCCTCGGCCGGGACCGGCTCGGGGAACACCCCGCAGACGCCCACCGAGACGCCGCGGTGCTCGCCGAACGGCTCCAGCTCCTCGAGCCCAAGCCGCCTCGCCAGACGCGCCGCGTTGCCGAGCTCCATGTGCCGGTCCAGGGGCAGGTGGTAGGCGGCCAGCGAGATCCGGTTCTCGATCAGCAGGCGCACCCGCTCCCGGTACGACCCGGTGATCCGCTGCGCCTCGGGACCGTTCCACAGGATGCCGTGGTGGACCACAATCAGGTCCGCCTCCTCCTGCGCCGCGCGGACGAACAGGGCCCGTGAGGCGGAGACGGCGGTGATGACGCGGGCGACCTCGTGCCGTCCTTCGACCTGAAGCCCGTTGGGGCAGTAGTCGGGGATCCCGTCGATCTCGAGGAGACCGTCGAGGGCGGCGATCAGGGTGTCGAGCTCCATGCGCGCATTCTACAACCCCGGCGTGTCCGTCGCACGTCCGTCGCCACGCCAGCATGGTGCGACGGCCCCTCCGTGTAACGCGGGTGGACGGCCTACAATGGTCAGGTGACGGTTCCGAGGCTCGTCGCGTGGTGCACGCTCCTCGCTGCGGTGCTGGCCGTGGCATGGGAGGGGTGCAGGCGCCACCGGGAGGAACCGGTGGAGCAGGCCCGGAGCCGTGCGGTCGTCGTGCTGGCCGACGGTGTGAGACCTGCCTGGCGGACGTCGCTCGGGGCGGTGCTGGCTGCGCTGGAGACCCGGTCGGAGCTCGAGGCGTCCGGGCGGACCGTTGATCGGACCGACCGGCTCGAGGACGTGCTCCTCGCGGAGTCCCAGAAGCAGGCGATGCGGCTCGTCGTCTGCCTGGGACCCGGGTGTGACGAGGCGGTCTTCACCGTGGCACCGGTGGAGCCGGGGGTTCGGTTCGTCGCTGTTCCGGGTGCCCACGGTGAGCGGAATGTGGTCGGTGTCTCGTTCGCCGAGAACGAGGCCGCCTACGTGGCAGGGGCTGTGGCAGGGGCGATGGGTGGGGGGAGGCCGGTGGTTCTCGTCGACGGTCCCGGGTGCTCCGGAGAGATCCGGGATGCCTTGGAACACGGCCTCCGTTCGCGCGCCCGGCGGGCGTCGGTCGAGGCGGTTCACCGCGCCGCGGCGCTCGCGGGGAACGGCTGGGAAGCGGGTGCCGCGATGGCCGTCCTCTGCCCTGGTCCCGGGAACCGGGAGCTCGTCCGCACGCTGGTTGGGACGGAGACCCTGGTCGTCGCGTTCGATCCGGCGACGGTGGAAGGGACCGACGGTCTCCGGTGCGCGGTGATCGAGGAGGACCTCCCGGAGGCGCTGGTTCGGGTCGCAGTGGACGTGCTGGAACGGGACGTGACAGGCAAGGCGTACCTGTTCGATCTCGGTTCCGGGGTTGTCCGGTTCCGGTTCTGTGAGGGGACGGCGGAACGGTTGAACCCGGAGGCACTCGAGGCGGCACAGGAGGCCCGGGACGAGGTCACGGCAGGGATCGCCGAGATCGAGGTACTCGACCTCCACCGGTGAGCTCGGCGGTCGGTACGAAGACCCTCTGAAGCCTCGATTGACGGACCCATGGGCAGCACGCAGGCCGCCGTCCCCGAGGCTCGGTGCTGGCCGGGGCGAGATCGAGGAGCCCACCGAGATGGCGGGACTTACCAGCTCTCGAGGTCCCTGTCGTCCCCAGGTGCGCCCGTCTCGCCCTCCCGGTCGAACATCTCCCTGAATCGGGCGTAGAGGAACGACCCGGCGATCAGGACCAGCCCCGTGATCGCGAAGGCGAGGACGCGCACTAACGTGCTCGAACCCGCCAGATCAACGAGAAAGATCCGCCCTACCGTCAGACCGAGCAGGATCAACCCCAGGTGGCGGCGTGCCGGAAATCGGGTCGCCAGGCCCAGTCCGAGGAGCGCGAGCCCGGAGAGCCCCCAGAGGATCGATATCACCGGACCGGACCGAACCACGAGTGTCGTCGCCCGCGAGGCGGCCATGACGAGGATGAACCATCCGGCGTTTCCGATCCAGCCCGCAAGGGCTCCCTGGGGCCGCCACCGCCTGGCAGGGCGTTCCGCGGCGAGAATGAGCAGGCCGGCCGCTGCGATCAGGATCGGATGGAACACGCTGGCCAGAGGCGTCTGTCGCTCGAGCCAGAACGACCGGGCGATGAGAAACGCGAGAAGGGAGGATCCACCGGCGAGAACCGCCGCAAACCATCGCCGCCATGCCGTCCCACCGTCCCGCACCGCGGCGAACGCAAGGAGCAGGACGCCGGCACCTGCTTCCAGGATGCGGATCGCCGGGAGGAGGGCGGCGGGAAGGAGGTCGCGCGGTGGACCGCCCTGTGGTATGAGCCCGGCCGCCAGCAGCGTGGCGGATGCGGCGCGGGTTGCGAGGGACGCCGAACCCGACGAGAGCAGGGCGAGGACGACGCCGCCGGCGAGAAGGATCGTCAGGCGGATCAGCAGCTCCACCGTCCCGGCGGCGGCTCGGCCGCCGATGGCCGCGGTCAGGGGACTGGCCGCGGTGGCTGCCAGCGCAGCGGCCGCAAATGCGGCCGCCGGTCCCGCGAGCGTCCGCAGGATCCCGAGGGCGCGGGAGTGTGCTCCCTCTCCGGTCCGCTCCACGATGGCATGCAGCGCAGTCAGGCACACGGTCAGGCCCAGAACGCGGATCGCTCCAGCGGCCGAGGAACCCTCGGATGCGACGAACGGCTGGATCGCGGCCAGGACCGACAGGGAGGCGGCGGCGAGCAACCAGCCTCCGGAGCGCAGACGAAGCCCGGCGATCCCGGCGGCCAGGGCCATGGCGGCCCAGGCGAGCCCCACGGCAGTTCCGTCGAGAAGCAGGCCCGGGAGGGTAACCGCAGGGAGCCATGCCAATAAGCCGAGCGCGGAGGCGAAGGTGCCGCGGCCCGGAGTGGTCCGGGTGGCCGCGGCGGTGGTGGCCAGGAGGAAGAGGATGAGCACCGACCAGACCGCGGTGGCGTGATCCGAAACCCGGTTCAGGATGAGTGCTCCGGTCACCCACGCCAGAAAGGTGCCGACCGCGGAGGCCGCCACGAGTGAACGGACGCTGCGTTCCGCGGACGGTCTCCTGGTGGTGAGGGCCGCCGCGGCGAGCTGAACGAGGGCCAGTGTCAGGATGCCGGCGGACCACGCGATTCGCGCGAACGCCGCACCGGTGCGGGTGTCGAGGATCGGCACGAGGACGAGCGCCGTCCCCGCAGTGGCGACCCAGGGAAGGAAGCACCACCGTCTGTGATGGGAGGCGGCGAGTGCGGCGGCGGCGAAAACCACGGCGATGGCGAGAGCCGCCGGCGTGTCCCAGGGCGACGAGGGGATGAGGTGCGGGGCGGCAAAACCGGAGGCCACGGCGAGAGCGGCCAGCGGCTCTCCGGAGACCGCCACGGCGTACGCCGCGACCACCGCCGCGGCCAGCAAGAGCGCCGCGAGGCCGGCGGATGGGGAGACAAGGTGGTAGAGGGTCGTGGCTGCCCAGAGCGAGAGGATCATGGCCCCGAGCCCGGCAGCAGCGAGCGCCTGGGACTGGGGGACGTACCCTTGCCGGCGCCTGGTGATCTCGCCCAGCACGAGGAGGCCTGCGCCCAGCGCGAGACCCAGCAGAACGCGAACGGCCTCGGTTGGCCGCAGCCATCCCTGGTCCCATCCGAGCTTGAGAAAGAGCGCCACGGCGATGACGAGCACGATGGCCCCGATCCGGCCGAGCCACCGCCGTCCAAGGGCGAGCTCCCATCCCTCCCGCGTACCGGAGGTCTGCCCGGCTGCAGGCGTTGGGATGAAGGGCGGCGGGACGGGTGCCGGCTGCGCGGATCGTGGCGGGGGCGCGGAAATCGGGATCTCCGGCGGTGCCGGGGGGACCCCTGCCGGAGGTGCCGGTTCTTGCGGCGGAGTGGACTCCGCACCGGGAATGGCCACGGCGGCCACCGGCGGAGGCACAGGCGCCGGGCTCATCGGGACGGACCCCGCCTCGATCCGCGAGAGCCGGTCTTCGATCGCCTCGAGACGCGCCTCGAGCTCGCGGTTCGACGGGTCGCCCAGGAGCCCGGCGGCGAGGAGCAGTGTGGCGAGCAGTGCCGCGGCGATGCAGGCCAGTGTCAACAGGATCAGCGCCGGTCCGGGACGTGCCGCGAGAATCATGAGGATCAGGACCGCCGCGGCAAAGGTTCCCAGGATCGCGATCCCGGCGAGGGAAACCACCAGTCTCCGCCAGCGGGCCACCTTCGGTGAGAGTGCTGTCTTCATCGCAACATTCTACCCGGTCGGTCTTGCCGGAAGGAGGGCGACCGATCTTGACGAACGCCATGATGAAGAAAGGAGCCTCTCCGTTCCTCACGAGATACTCAGTTTCCTCGCTCCATGTGAGTGCAGCGTGGCCTGGGCCGGGGAGAGATCAGGCTGCTGCGGGTGGGTGGGCGGGCGGTGTTCTCCTGGTGGTGACACCGGTCATGGCAGTGGCGGTTGGGCCGTGTCAGGATCATGAAATGAACGGAGCGCGGGCAGGGAGACCGGGCATGATGAAGGTGCGGAGGTCCTGGCCGATCGCCGGGGTGGCCTTGCTGATCGCGGTCGTGGCCGGGGCCGGTGAGGGACCGCTGGTGCTGGCGAGCGGGAGCCAGGCACGGTTCGTCATCTACTGCGGGGAGGCCGAGGGGGAGGTGGTCCGCCATGCGGCGCTGGAGCTCGGGCAGTGGCTCGATGCCATGTCGGGGGCCGAGTTCGATGTGACGGTGGACGCCGGCGATCCGAGGCCGAAGATCGTGGTGGGGCGGCACAACCCGCTGGTGGAGGGGTCGGTGGACGGGCTCGGGCTCGGCGAGGTCCGGGACGACGGCTTCCGGATGGTGATCCGGGATGGCAACCTCCATCTCGCCGGGGTCCTGGACCGGGGCACGCTGTACGCGGTGTACCACTTCCTCGACGTGGTTCTCGGGGTGCGGTGGTTCTCGCCGGAGTTCGAGGTGGTGCCGTCCCGGGAGGTCGTGGATGTGGGGCCGCTGGACGTGACCGAGAACCCGCGGTTCGCCTACCGGGAGATCTTCAGCGGGGACACGGACGATGCGTACTTCCGGCAGCACAACCGGCTGAACGGGAACCGGGGCGAGACCCACCGGCAGGATCTGGAGTACCCGGAGGAGATCGACACCTGGTCGATGGACGGCCCCTCGGGAGGGCACAACTTCCACGACATCGTGGATCCCGCCTACCACCACGGCGGACAGGTGCTGGCGATGGAGCCGGCGGTGCGCGAGGAGGCGGCGGCGCACTTCCGCGCGCGGGTCGCCGCGGACGGGAGCGCATGGTGGTATGCGTTCTCCCAGGAGGACCGGGGCTGGGATCCCGACGAGGACAGCCTGGCCTTCGCTCGCGCCCACGGGGGGGCGCTGTCGGCGCCCGTCGCGGACATGGTGACGGACGTGGCGGGGCAGGTCCGGGAGACGTTTCCCGGGGCGCGCCTGGCCACGTCGGCGTACCAGTGGTCATTCGCTCCACCCGAGGGGATGCGGGTCCCCGCGTGGGTGATGGTGGAGATCGCGCCCATCGAGGCGGACCTGGGCTACCGGTACGACGACCCGGTGCGGAACGGCGCGGCGCGGGACGCCTTCCTCGGGTGGGCCGCGGTGGCCGGTTCGCTGGGCGTGTGGGACTACCACGCCAACTTCCAGAACTACCTCCAGCCGCTCCCCAACCTGGACGCGGTGTTCGGGAACATCGGGTTTCTCGCCTCGCTTGGGCCGATGCGGTCGTACTTCGGCGAGGGGGCGTACAACACGTCGGGGGCCGAGCTCGCCGAGCTCCGGGCGTGGGTGGCGGCGCGCCTGCTCTGGAACCCGGACCAGGACTGGCGCGCGCTGGTCCACGAGTTCTGCGAGGGGTACTACGGTCCCGCGGCGGGGCCGCTGGTCGAGGAGTACCTGGCGAGGCTCCGGACGTCGTTCGAGGCGAGCGGCGAGCGGCTGGCCTCGAAGCAGCGGATCACCTCGCCGTACCTCGGTCTCGATTTCATCCTGGAGGCCGACCGGCTGCTGGCCGCGGCCGACGCCGTGGCGGAAGGGCCGTACGCGCGGCACGTCCATGAGGTCCGGCTCGGCGTGGACATGACGATCCTGCTCTCCGAACACCGGTACGCCGCGGAGGCCGCGCGGCGGGGAGTCCGCTGGGAGCACGATCCGGAGCGCCGGGCGCGGTTCGAGGCGTATGCGGCGGAGGCGGGGGTGACGGAGTACTCCGAGGACGGCTCCCTCGAGCAGCTGCTCCAGGCGATGGACATCGAACGGGTGGATCCGCCGGCGCCGGATCTCGTGGCGCCGGGGGACCGCTGGATCGACTTCCAGGACCTGGACATGAGCTTCTGCTGCGGCGCGGCCATGGTCGGGGATGGCCAGGCCTCCGATCACGGCGCGCTGGAGCTGGACAACGCGGAGTGGGCCATCACGCTGCCGCTGGACGTGCTGCCGCCCGGCACGCGGTGGAGGCTCTATGGGGCCGTGCGCGTGGCGGTCCGGCCGGACGCCGACCCCGGCGCGCCGGCGTTCAACATGGGCGTGGAGCCGGGCGGCTGGATCTCGCCCACGGTCTCGCAGATGGCCGACGGCGCCTACCACGTGTTCGAGTTCCCGGAGATGCCGGTCCGGTACCAGACGGGGCGCGACGTGTGGTTCAGTGCCGAGCCGGACCAGGTCGAGTGGATCCACGTGGATCGGATCGTGGCCGTGGCAGTCCCCCCCGAACCCCGGCATCCTGCGGGCCGGACCGGTTCCCGGTGGTAGCCGATGGTCGTGAGAACGGAGTGTCCTCGGCTCACCGGTGCAGTGGCTCTCAGCGACGAGCTGCCTGGGAAGGGTCTGGCGTCTCGGCCGGGCGGGGGAGGCGGAAGACGAACGGAACCCCGAGCAGGCCGATGGCGGCACAGGTGAGGAAGGTGGGGACCATCCCGATCCGGTCGGCCGTGGCGCCAACCGCCACCACCACGACGGACCGGACGGTGAACCCAAGCGCCATGTACAGCCCGTTCGCCAGCGACCGGCGGGCCGGGTCCGCCTCCTGGACCACCGCCATCAGCACGGGGCTCAGCGAGAGGGTGACGAGTCCAAGGAGGGGAAGGAGCAGGAGCCGGACGGTTCCGGAGACAAGCACCATGGCGGTCAGGAGCGCCGCGCCGCCGACAAGGGAACCGGCCAGGACGCGCCGGCGGCCGAACCGGTCGCTCAGGGTGCCGCCGGCCAGCGCCCCCGCGACGCCCGCGGCCTCAAGGATCGACAGCGCAGCTCCGGAGAGCCAGAGGCTCGCGCCCTGCTCACGAAGGAAGAGGGGCAGGAACGTCGTCGAGGCTGCCATCAGGAACGAACGGGTGGCGATCAGTCCAGCGAGGGGCACGATCAGCGGCCGGAGTGCGGTGACACCTTCGAGGAACCCGGCTCCGCCGTCGCCAGCCGGTTCCGGACGGGGCCACCTGCGGACCTGTCCGAGGAGCACGAGGCTCGTCGCCGCGCCGCCGGCCATCAGCCAGGGCGTCCCCGAGGCGCCGAGCAGACCCAGGGCCGAAACGACGATCACGGGTCCAAGGGCGCGCCCCAGCTCGCCGCCCACCATCCAGAACCCCATGCCGCGGCCAAGGGCGGTCCCGGAGAGCCGGCCGGCGATGGGCGGCGCCAGGGCGTGGATCGCGGCGGCGGAGAGCCCCGCTGCGACCAGCAGGGCCGCGGCGGCGGGGAAACCGGGCGCCAGCGGGAGGAAGCACATCGCCGCGGCGGTCAGGCCGGGCGCGAGCGCCACGAGCCATCGGAGGTCGCGCCGGTCCCCGGCGTGGCCGATCAGCGGCTGGAGGAGCGAGGGGGCCTGGAGGAACACGGTCAGGAGGCCGCCCTCGGCGCGGTTGAGCACGAGACGGCGCATCAGCTCGGGGATCAGCGGCGAGAGGAACGCGGTGTAGGTGTCGTGCAGGGCGTGCGCGACGCCAAGGACTGCGACGTCGGCGGTCTCGAAACGGTCCGCGGCGTCCCTCTGCCCGCTCACAGGTTGGGTCTCCAATTGATCAACACTGTCCCCTTCTCGTCCTTACGCTGGAGCACGATGTGCACCGGCGGGCAGGGAGCCGACGAACCGGTCGAGGTGGGGGACGATCTCGCGCGAGTGCATGAACCGGTTCGACGGGCAGGGGATCGGACGGGCGTCGGGGAGGGTCTCGACGATACGGCGGATGGCGTCGGCCTCGTGGAGACGGTCGGTCGGCGCCCAGGCGACGGC
>JAMOVQ010000047.1 GCA_027067575.1 Thermoanaerobaculia bacterium
GGGGGGGGGGGGGTGGTGCCTCGTGCTGTCCCGCGGCGGGAGGCTGACGCAACGGATCGGGCTCGCCGGGGCGGTGGCGGCGGCCGGCGCGGGAGCGCTGGACACGGTGGAGAACATGGCGCTCGCCCACGTGATCCTGGGCGGCGCGGCCCGGCCGTGGGCCACGCTGGCCACGGCGTGCGCGGTCCCGAAGTTCGCCCTGGCCGGTCTTGCCGTGCTCGTGCCGGTGGTACTTCTGATCCTCCGAGTGTCGGGGCGCGGAGGAGAGGGGCGGGCGGCTGGGCTATGATGCCCGCATGGAACGGGATCACTCCCTGATCTCGGTGATCGTGCGCACGAAGGACCGCCCCCGGGTGCTGCGGGAGGCGCTCGAGAGCATCGCAGTCCAGACCTGGCGGCCGGTCGAGGCCGTGGTGGTCAACGACGGCGGTTCCGCGGTAGGCGAAATCGTGGAGGCGTTCGGGGGCCGGCTCGACGTGACGCTGCTGGAGCACGAGCGAAGCCGGGGCCGTGTCGAGGCGGCGAACGCGGGGATCTCAGGGGCACGGGGCGAATGGATCGCGTTCCTCGACGACGACGACCTCCTGCTCCCCGAGGGTCTCGAGGCGCTGATGGGGGCCACGGGCGGATGGGCATGTGTGGCGTACGGCCGGGTTCCTGCCGTGCGCTACCCGCCGGAGGGCGGGGAGGCCGGAAGGACGATCCGGACGTTCGGCATTCCGTTCGACCCCGACCTGCTGCTGTTCGAGAACTTCATCCCCATCGTGGGTTGCCTGATTCCGAGGGAGGCGCTGGAGGCGGTGGGCGGACTGGACGCCTCGCTCGAGGTGTTCGAGGACTGGGACCTGTTCCTCCGCCTGTCGGACCGCCTGGAGTTCCGGTTCGTCGACCGCGAGGTCGCGCGGTACCGCATTTTCGGCGAAGGGTTCATCACCGGAGCCGGGGGGGCGGGACTCCAGCACCGCGGCCGGGTGCGGATCTACGAGAAGCACCGGGAGCGGTACACCCCCGAGGCGTTGAGCCGGATGGTCGTCGCGGTCAAGGAGCGCCTGGTTCCCGCTGAGCTGGAGCTCGCGGACGCGGAACGGGACCGGCGGCTCGAGGCGATGGAGGAGGGGATCGCGTACCTGAGGTCGCAGGTCGCTGCGCTCCGGGAGGAGGCCTCCGGCTGGCGCGACCGCGCCCGCACCGCGGAGGAGACCCTGCTGGGAACGCTGGGGACACTCCCCTCAGAAACACAAGGGACAGTCCCCTCAGAAATTGGGATTGGGGCGCGATCCACCGAGGGCGGGGTAGATGTGAAGGAGACACTCCCCATTGACGGCGCGGAACAGGGGACACTCCCCGGCAGCGAGGAAGCACCAGGTTCGAGCGGACCTGCGCTGGGGAGACTCCCCGGGAGTGAGGCCGTGGAGGGGACACTCCCCGAGGGTGGGCTGCCGAAGGTCTCGGTGGTGATGGTCAACTACAACGGCCGCCACCACCTGGAGCGGTGCCTGCCGGCTCTCGCCGCGACGCGGGGCGTGCCGCTCGAGCCGATCGTGGTGGACAACGGATCGACGGACGGCTCGGTGGAGTGGCTCCGTGAGGCCCATCCCGAGGTGGTACTGCTGCCCCAGGGCCGAAACCTGGGGTTCGG
This sequence comes from Thermoanaerobaculia bacterium, assembly GCA_027067575.1. GTDB lineage: Bacteria > Acidobacteriota > Thermoanaerobaculia > Thermoanaerobaculales > Sulfomarinibacteraceae > JAMOVQ01. The sequence continues at coordinate 1,640 of JAMOVQ010000047.1, forward strand.
GGCGGCGAACGCGATCGGGGTCGCTGCGGCGTCGTCGGAGTGGATCGCGCTGCTCAACACGGACACCGAGGTGGAGCCGGGCTGGCTGCTTCCGCTGCTCGAGACGATGCAACGTGACCCGGGGATCGGGGCGGCGTGCAGCACGCTGCGGCTGCTCGAGCGGCCGGAGATCCTCAACGCCCGCGGCGGCGGGATGACGAAGCTCGGTTTCGGCTTCGACCACCGGTTCGGCGAGCCGTACGTGGCCGAGACCGCCGAGCGGGAGGTGCTGTTCCCGACGGCGGCCGCCATGCTGATGCGCCGGCACGACTTCCAGGCGCTGGGCGGGTTCGATCCGGCCATGTTCATGTACCACGAGGACGTGGACCTCGGCCTCCGGATCTGGCTCTCCGGCCAGCGGGTCGTGGTGTGCGGCCGCTCGGTCGTCCGGCACCTGTTCGGGGGGACGACCCGGACCGAGCGTTCGCTGGCGTGGCGGGAGCGCCTGGGGCAGCGGCACGCGCTGCGCTCCCTCCTCGTCTGCTCCGAGCCCATGACGCTGGCGCGCGCCCTCAAGGGGCTGCTCGGCCTCTGGTGGCGGCGGCGGGCGTTCGGACGGGCCCTCCACGCCCTCGCCTGGAACCTGCTCCACCTCCCCGGGACGCTCGCGCGCCGGTGGAGGGTGCAGCGCGTCCGGAGGATCCGCGACCGCGAGCTGTTCGAGCGGTGGCTGATCCTTCCGGGGCCGTGGCCGCCGCCTGCGCCCGAGCTGCCGCGGTCCGGCGGCCCCGGGAGGAAGACGGACTGGATCGAGAACCCGGTGCTCCGGCCCGGCGAGGCCTCGGCGGTGGGCCGTCTCGGGCCGGGGTGGTATGCCGCCGAGAACGTGTCGGGCCGGAGGGCGAGGCCGACGTGCGGCCGTGCGGTCTGCTGGCTGAAGGTCGCGCCCTCGGTGACGGGGCGGATCGAGCTCGAGGTCCACGTTCCGCCGTCGGCCGCTGGCCGGACGCTGACGGTCCACGCCAACGGCGCGGAGGTCCGCGAGACGCTGGACGGCTCCCTGTGGCAACGGGTGGCCGTGTGGACGGCCTCCACGTCCCAGGGGATCGTCACGGTGGAGATCGATGTCCCCGAGTGGATCCCCCACGAGCTCGAGGGGAACTGGGACTTCCGCCGTCTGGGTTGCGCCGTCGCCTCCGTCCGGTTCGTGCCCGACGAGCCGGTCCGGACCACGGAGGAGCCGCTCGTCACCGTGTTGATCCCGACCTACGAACGGGCGGCGGTTCTCGAACGGACGCTGGAGGCGCTGGCCGGCCAGACGTGGGGACACTTTCAGGTGGTGGTGGTGGACGACGGCTCGTCGGACGGGACGCCGGAGGTGCTCGAACGGTGGAGCCGGAACGGGCGGCTGGATCTCGTGGCGCTCCGTCAGGAGAACTCGGGTCAGGGAATCGCCCGGAACCGCGGGCTGGCCCACGCACGGGGCGACCTCGTCCTCTTCCTCGGCGACGACACCATCCCGGAGCCCGGGCTCGTGGAGGCCCACGTCGCGATGCACCGGAGGACCGAAGGGCCGTGCGCGGTGGTGGGGTACACGGGGTGGGACCCGGAGACGGTGCGGGAGACCTCGGCGCTGCGGTACGCCAACGAGGAGGGTCCCCAGTTCGGGTACGGGCACATGCGCCACGGCGAGGAGGTGCCGTACACCTGCTTCTACACCTCCAACGTGTCCCTGCCGCGGGAGGTCCTCGGCGGGGAGCCGTTCGATCCCACGTTCCGCGTCTACGGGTGGGAGGACGTGGAGCTGGGCTACAGGCTGGCGTTGCGGGGCCTCCCCATCGTCTACGCGGCGAACGCCAGGACGCGCCACGCCCACCCGATGACGTTCTCCCAGCTGATCCGGCGGCAGATCCGGGTGGGGGAGAGCCTCGACACCCTCCTCGCGATCCACCCGGGACTCGAGACCGATCCGGTGATGCCGCCGGCCCGCCCCCCCGCCGTGGTCCGGGTACTCCGGCCGTTCCTGCCGCTGAGTGTCCCCATGCTCTCGCTCCTGGACGGTCTTGGCCTGCCGATCCCGCGCCGCGTGCTCGCCGCCCACTTCCTTGTCGGCTTTTTCGAGGGGCGGCGGCGGGCGGCGGCCCGGCGGAGGTGAGCGCGGCGTGGGTGCTCTCTCCGCTCTCCGCAGGTTCGCGGACGAGGTCCGGCGGCCGGCGTTCCTGTTCGAGCGCTGCTGGAGGGTGCTCGCCTGGCGGCGGTACGCCGGGCTCTACCGCAGGATGCTCGAGGCCGGGGAACTGCTATCCGTGCCGTCCTCCCCGCCGGCCAATGTCGCGTTCTCCGTCATCATGCCCGTCCACCGGGTGCTCCCGGAGCACCTCGAGGCCGCGGTGGCGTCCGTCCTCGGCCAGACCGTGCCGCCGCTGGAGCTCGTCCTCGTGGACGACGGGGCCCCGGACCCCGCGGTCACCGCGGCGCTGGAGCGCCTCGCGGCCGATCCGCGGATCCGCACGGTCCGGTTGCCGGAGAACCGGGGGATCGCGGCGGCGTCGGATGCGGGCGTCCGGGTGGCCCGGGGTGACTGGCTGGTGTTCGTCGACCACGACGACCGCCTGCACCCCCGCGCGCTCGAGATCGCGGCGAGGACGCTGGCAGAGGTTCCCGACGCCGGATGGCTGTTCACCGACGAGGACACCATCGACAGCGAGGGCCGGCACGGCCGGCCGGTACTGAAACCGGGGTTCTCCCGGCACCTGCTGCTCGGCTTCAACCTCGTCGCCCACGCACGGATCCTCCGGCGCGACCTGTTCGAGGCGCTCGGCGGCCACGGGCGGGGCCTCGACGGCGCCCAGGACTGGGACCTCGCCCTGCGTGCGCTGGCCGCCGGGGCCCGCTTCGTGCATCTTCCTGGGGTGCTGTACCACTGGCGCCGGGTTCCGGGCTCCATGGCCCGGGGAGCGGGGGAGAAGCCGGCGGCGCGGCGGGCGGCCGTGACCGCGCTCCGGCGGTTCCTCACCGGGGTCGAAGGTGTCTCGGAGGTGACCGTCCGCCCGGCGCTCGCCCACGCCAGCCTGTTCGACGCCCGCTGGCGGCCCGACGCGTCGATCGGCATGTCGCTGCTCGGCAGTCCCGGAACCGGTGGGCCGCGCGTCCGGGAGCGGATCCCCCTCGACTCGTGGTCCGCCGAGGCGATCGTGCGTGCCGCCGGACGTGCCGGGGAGCCGTTCGTGCTCGTGGCGCCCGGCCGGGACGTGCCGCCGGAGGCCGTCGAGCGGCTCCTCGCGCGCGTCCTCGTTCCGGGAACGGCGGTGGTGGCGGCCCGGGGCGTGGACGGCGGGCGGGTGACGGCGAGCGGGTGGTGGGCCGTGGAGGGTGGGGGGATTCGCGACCCGTGGGCCGGGCTCTGGCGTGGCGCCGCAGGGGCGTTCAACCTCGCGCTGTTGCCGGGGCCGCGCCTGATGCCGCCGCCCACGGCCTGGGTCGCCCGGCGGGATGCGTTGCTCGAGGGGTGGGAGGCCGTGGGGAGTGTCCCCATGCCGTGGCGTCTGGGGAGTGTCCCCATGGCGTGGCGTCTGGCGGCAGGGCTCGACCGGCTGGGGCTGGAGACCGTCACGGTGCCAGGCGCCGACGTGGCCTCGGGGGTTCCGGTTCCCCCGGCGCCCGCGCCCGCGTCCTGTTCCTGGCGGGAGGCGAGGTGGTGGCGCGAGCTGGGGTTTTCGAAAGGGAGCGATGCGCCATGACGGTCCGGACGGGACGGGAAGGATGGGCGCTGCGGCGGGAAGGGCGGTGGTTCTGGCTGCTTCCACTCCTCTCGACGCCGGTGCTGTACGGGCTGATGACGCTCGTTGCAGGGAGTGCGTTCGGTGTCGCACTGTCCGGGCACGGGTGGATCGGGGATCTGGTGCTGGAGCTGCTGCTCGGGTACGTGCTCCTGGCGTTCTCCCGCAAGGGGACACTCTTCGTCGCCGCTCAGGCGATCCTGATGGCGGTCCTGATGCTGGGCAGCGCCGCCAAGGTCGCGGTCTGGGGGTGGCCTCCGCGGCCGGAGGAGATCCTCGCGCTGCCGGAGCTCGTCCGGATCGTGCCGCCGCTCGTCCGGGCGGCGCTCCTTGCGCCGTTCGTGGCCCTGCTCGTGGTGCTCGCAGTGAACGTCCGGTTCCGCCGGGCCGGCGTCGTGGCACTCGGACTCGTCGCCGTCCTGATCGCGGGCATCGTCCTCGCACCGGGCGTCGTGGTTCGTATCGCCGATGCCGGAATCCCGCACTCGGCCTGGAACGAGGCGGAGAACTACCGGACGAGGGGCCCGCTGCTCTACCTGGTGACGGCGGTCTGCCACGCGCGGCTCGCGCGGCCGCATCCGCCCGGAAAGGTGGAGCTTGCTGCGGCGGTCCGACGGCTCGCCGAACGGGCGTCGGAGACGGGCCGGGTAGGGGAGGGGCCGTCCGCCGGGCGGCGGAACCTGTACATCGTCGTCCTGGAGTCGTTCTGGGATCCAGCTCCTCTCCGGGCCGCCGGGTTCGATGCCCCGCCCCTCGATCCGGCGTTTCTCTCGCTCTGGGAGCGCGCCGGGAAGAGTCATGCCCTTTCCGGTGAGTTCGGCGGCGCCACGGCGAACCCGGAGCTCGAGATCCTGTGCGGACTTCCGGCCAGGGCGATCTTCCCGGGCGTGGCGTTCAAGGGAGCGGTCACCGGCGATCTCCCGTGCCTTCCGCGGCAGCTCGCCGGACAGGGCTGGGCCACGGCGGCGTTCCACCCGAACGTGCCCGATTTCTGGAACCGACGCTGGGCGTACGCGCGGCTCGGGTTCGGCCGGTTCTTCTCGAAGCGCAACCTCGAGCTCGACGATCTCAACGGGCCGTACCTGGACGACGCCTCGCTCTACCGGCAGCTCCTGGCCTGGAGGCCGGGGGAGCGTCCGGTGTTCCGGTACGCCATGACCATCACGGGCCACTGGCCGTACGATCTCGCCCCGCGGCACCGCCCGGAGATCGCCTGCCGGTCGAAGGTGAAGGACGTCTGCGCCTACGCGCGCCTCGCCAGGCACACCTCGAAGGAGCTCGCGGAGTTCGTGGACACGGTGCTTCGCGAGGATCCGGATGCCGTGATCGTCGCACTCGGCGACCACCTTCCGGTCCTGGGGACGGCCCTCGCTGGGTACATGGAATCCGGCCTCGTCTCCACGACGTGGATCCCGGATCTCTCCGGCGAGGGCCTCGTGACGCTCTCGGCCGTCCCGCTCCTCGTGGTGGACGGACGGAGGGGTCCGCTTCCGGTCGGGACCGTCGCCCAGTACGAGCTTCCGCGGCTGGTGCTGAAGCTCCTCGGCCGTCCCGTGCCGTACTGGCTCGAGCTCCTCCGGCCTCCGGACGGGATCCACGTTCGGCCGGTGCCCCAGGGGTTCTTCGTCGTGCCGGACGTGGGGGAGCCGTACTCCTGCATGAAACGGCCGGCACCGCCTGGGTGTCGGGATGCGGGAGCGTGGCTCCAGGACGTCGTGACGGTCGGCAGGACGATCCTCCTGGGCGGCGGGGTGGGCGAGTTCGAACGCACGAGGCAGGTTGGCCCATGAGCCATGAGATTGACACAAAGGGACACCACCCTCCGATGCAGGGAAGATGGAGGAGACACCCCCGACAGGCAGGGGACACTCTCCAAGAAGAGGATGCAAGGGATGAAAGGGACACTCTCCAAGAGATGCAAGGGACACACTTCCGGAGGGCGGTCCTCCACGCCGCGGTCCTCCTGATCCCCCTCATCCTCTGGATGTGGGTCGTTCCCCGGGCGGGGCGCGTCCAGTACAATGACTACTGGGGCGTCCTGGCCTCGGTGGTGGATCAGGGTGGGTTCACGACGGATCCCGTTCGGTGGCTGACGGTCAAGTCGAACGAGCACACCGTGGCGGTTCCCGCGCTGCTCTACGCCGCCAACGTGAGACTGACCCACGGTGACAACCGCGCACTCTCGGCGTGGGCGGTCCTCTGCATGATGGTCACGGCCACGCTCGCCTGGCGTCTCGTCCCCGTGGGCGTTCGTGAGGCGCCGGGAACGGGAACGGCGCTCGCCGCCCTGACCGGGACGCTGGCCATGACCCCCGTGGCGGCCCACAACGTGGTCTACGGGTTCTCCGGAGCCATGTGGTTGAGCGCCAACGCGCTGTCCATCGCCGCGATCTCGCTCGCCTGGCAAGGGGTCCGCAAAGGGAGTGTCCCCTGGAGGCCGGGGATCGGCTGGGTCGTCGCGGCCTCGGCCGTGGGTCTCGCGGCCTCGCTGACGTACAGCACCGGTCTGGCGGTCTGGCCTGCGCTGGCCGTCGTGCTGCTCGCCGCAGGTGCTCCAGGGCGCTGGTTCCTGATTCCGGCACTTCCGGCCCTCGCGGACCTGGCGTTCGAGATGGCCACCTACGTGCGTCCTCCGTCGATCCCGCCGCCGGAGACGGGGAACCTGCCGTTGCTCGCCGGATACGTCGCCGTCTACATCGGACACGTCCTGTGCCGCCCGCTCTGGCTGGCGGCGGCGGTCGGCGGAGGGGGGCTCGTCGCGGCGGCGGCTTTCGTACTGCGCCCACTGGGCGGGGCGGAACGGGGGAGACGGTTCCTCGCACCGTGGTACGGGATCGGTTGCTTCGCACTCGTCAACGCGGTCGTCACGGCGGTGGGACGGGCGAGCCTGGGGGGTGCCCGATCGTCCCGCTACGCGACGCTGGCCGGCCTGTTCTGGCTCGCTCTGGTGGTCGTGTGGCTCACGGTACGGCGTGAACGGACGCGGCGGGCGGCGTGGCCCGTCGCCGTGATCGCGGTGCTCGTGGCCGCGACATGGGTCCGCGGCGCCCGGGAAGTTCGGCTGTACCTCGAACAAGCAGCGGAACAGCCCCTTGGTGCGCTCGCCTGGACCGCCGGGATCCGCGATGACGACGCGCTGCGGACGATCTGCCTCGTTCCGGACCAGCTGTGGCGTGTCCGGCCGCTGGCGATCCGGCTCCGGCACGTTCCGTTCGACGGTCCCAGTCTGCCGGCCCCGGGGACACTCCCCGAACTCCAGGGGACACTCCCCAAGAGTCACGCACCAGGGACCGGGGACGGCCCCCTGGTGCGAGCAGCGGAAACGCCTGTGGCCCACACGCTCACGGTCTCGCGGACGGTGGGCGACATACTGGTCCTCGCTAGCGAACGGTGGCGGGACCTGTCCGGAGGGCGCCCTGCGCTGCTCCTGGACGGTTCGGGAGCGGTGGTGGGAGCTGTCGTCGGTCTCGGGAGGCTTCCGTGGCTGCCCGACCGTGTGAAGGGGTACGCCCTGCCCGCCGCTCGAGGCGAACGACGTCTGGCCGTTGCCGTGTCCGAGGGGGACGTGTGGAGGGTGGTGGGGAGTGCGGTCGTCAGCGGTGGCGGCGGTCGATCAGACGGCCCAGCAGACCGAAACGCGTGCGGGGGAGCTCCAGTCCCTCCGTCGGACCCTGCCGTGTAGCCCACCGAAGGGGCCCCATTCGGCGGATTTCTCCGGCCGTGAGGACGTGATATCCCTCGGCCCGTGAGACCTCCCGGCCCAGCGTCAGGGCCCGGATCGTCGCCGCGCATTCCAGGACGTCAAGGTAGGGGTGCGTCCCGAGCTGGGAAGTGAACGCCCGGGCAGCGTCAAGCACACGTTCCCATACCGAATCGATGGCCAGGAGAAGGTTCGGACGGAGCATCGCGGAGACCTCGTAGGCGGCAATGGTCGTATCCGGGAGGATGACACTGGAGACCGCGAGGGAGGCCACGGCCAGCGCCACGGCGCGGTGGTCGGGGTGGATCTCGGCGGGCGAGGGCACGAGCAGAAGGTCCGGCCGGGAGCGTTCCAGTGCGTTGCGGATCGCATCGAGCAGAGCGGGAAGAGCGGGGTCGAGGCCCCGGTCGGAGAGCGCTCCGAACATGGGCTCGGGGGTCCCCAGCCTCCGGGCGGCCTCACGGGACTCTTCGCGCCGCGTGGCCGCGTCGCCCTGTGCTGCCCCGTCCGTCAGGACGAGGATCTCGATCCGGCGCCCTTCGCCGACCGCGTGGGCAAGAAAACCGCCGCACCCGAACACCTCGTCGTCGGGATGTGGTGCGAGAACGAGCACGGAATCGCCCTCGAGCCGGCCAGGGGCGTAGGGGACGAGCGCCTGTTCCGGGCGCATCCTCACGGTTGGAGCTCCCGGAGATCGAAGAGCGGTGGGGTGGGCTGAACCATCGGCTCGAGCACGGCGATGATGTCGTCGCACCAACGGTCGTGGCGACCCGGGTCGAGCCGCAGCGGCTCGAGCCCACGGGCCGCGAGCATCCCGTTCAGCAGGGCGTCGATCCGTTCCTGGAACCCGGGATCGACGGCGCGGACACCGTCGTAGGCGGGCCGGCGCCAGATCGGAACGGAGACGAGGAGATCGTAGGTCGGCATCCAGTGGTCCAGGATGTCCTCCCACATCCGGGAGGTTCCGGAGGCATGCACGAGGTAGCAGTAGTTGTCGAGCGCCGAGCGGTCGCACACGGCGAGCTCGTGGGTTGCCGTGGCCTCGATCTCCCACGCCATCTGGGTGTGGAGGATCCACTCCTGCGCCGCGGCGGAGGTCTCCCGGTTGATCGGCAATGGACAGCGGCGCGCGACCTCCCGCACCATCTCGACGTTGACGTCGAGCCGTTTCAGGCGGGCGGCGAGTTCGTAGCACAGAGTTGTCTTCCCGACCCCGTGGGTCCCGATCAGGGCGACCTTCATGCCCCGATTGTACCGCCGCCCGGCGGGATCAGCGTCCTGCGGGCTTCCCCGTCGGTCTGAGTGAGGCGGGTAGGGAGGCGGCGGCCTCCAGCAGAAGCGCGTGCATCTCGGCGGCGTCCGCGGCCTCCGTCAGGCCGGAGAGCCGGGCCGGGTTGCGAACGATCCACGCCAGTCTGGAGAGCCAGCGGAGGTGAAGCGCGTCGTTCCGCAGCGCGAGAAGGAAGAAGATATGCGTCCGCCCCATGTCCGGCGACCCGAAGACCACACCGGCCTTCGATCGTCCCAGAGCGATGAACTGGGTCGGGAACTTATCCGGTGCGCGGCGCCGCGCGTGCATGAACGCCACGCCCTCCGGGACCGCCGTCGGCACCAGACGCTCGCGAGCGGCGAGGGCCGACTCGAACCACCCCCGGTCCCGCACAAGGCCAAGCTCCGTCACGTGCTCGACCATCTCGTGGATCACGCCTTCGCGAGTGTCCGACGAGAGATCGGGCAGGATCGCTTCCGGCTTGAGGATCTCCTCCATCGGGGTATCGATCACCTGGCCGGTTGGGGCCGTCTTTGTCACGGTCTCCGTCGCCAGCGTATCGAGGTACTCGTCGAGGAGGGCACGGCGGAACCGCCACTGGCCACCGATCTTGACACCGGGGATCTGACCCTCGTGGGCCAGACGGACCAGGGTTCGCTCCGCGAGTTTGAGGTAATCGGCGGCTTCCTTGGCGGTCATGTACGATTCCATGCTCTTCCTCCCTCGACTCGGCCGGGAACGACCGTCATTGGCTGATTACTCCATTCCATGACCGATGTCAAGCAAACCTCTCCAAGGGACACTTTCCTTTCACCACTCACCACGTAGAGGGACAGTCCCCAACGGTGTGCGGTGTGCTAGACTGAGCGTGTCCCGTTCCGCGCAACGACGAGCGAAGGGAGCGCGTACATGGGACGTTTACCCCGACTGAAATGTTCGAGTCACGATACGTGGTATCACCTGTACGCCCGTCTCGCGGGCAGGAAGGGTGAGTATCCGCTGGCCGATCCGCTACCAAGACGGCAGTTGATCGAGCTGATTCATCACTACGCGTCGATCTACTTCTGCGAGGTCGCGGCGTTCTGCGTCATGGGCAACCATTATCACCTCGTACTTCGCTTCGACGCAGAACGGGACGTGGACCGCAAGGAGCTCAGAGCTCGGGCGTATACGATGTATCGCGGCAAGCTAATGCGAGCCATCGTGGACGCCTGGGGGAAGGGGGAGTGGGAGCGGTACCGGCGACGGCTGTTCGACGTCTCGGAGTTCATGCGGAACGTACAGGGGATGTACGCCCGCTGGTACAATCGGACGTACGAGCGCCAAGGACGGCTGTGGGGAGACCGGTTCAAGTCGGTCCTGCTCGGGGATGAGCGGGCAGTGCTGGACTGCGTGCTGTACGTGGAGCTGAACCCGGTGCGGGCCGGGCTGGTGGAAAGGCCAGAGACGTTCGACGGCTCATCGGTGTTTCTACGGGAAGCTGGTGAAGACGGATGGCTGGTGCCGATTGAGCGGCTGATGCATCGGCAAGGACGGAGCAGTGCGATGGTGGAGTTCCGGCAGCTGCTGTACCACCGGGGGGCTGTGCCGACCCGGGAGGGCCAGGCGAGAATCCCACAAAAGGTGCTCGAGCAGGAGACGGCGCGGGGGTTCCAGGCGAGAGGAGCATACCGGAAGCGGGTGGCGTACTGGGTGAACGGGGTGGTTGTGGGGACCGAGGGGTTCATCCGACAGCAGCTCGCGGCACTTCGGGAGGGGGGCATCTACAGGAGAAGACGGCATCCGATCCCACAGCTCGATGGAGTCCACTGGTCACTGAGGGCAGGGCGAGGGAAGCGGTTCCCGAGCTGAACGGCACGCGTCGCGACAATTTCGAGAAGGAAGACGGCGGGCCGACATGGGGGCCGATGTGGATTCGTGCGTTCGGATTGGAGGTTGTTCGGTCGGATCGGATCCGAAGTGGTTCCCAGAGGCCACGGCAACTCGTTGGCGTTGCCGGATGGTATGACATGAGGCAGAGTGTTCTGGGGAGTGTCCCATTTCATCGTCATCTCGTGGCATCGTGGGGAGTGTCCCCATTTCAGGCCTGGGAGCTGGTAGAATCGAGCACAGCGTGACCCTCGGAGGTACGGTTCGGATGGTGCGCACTCTGCGAATGGTGTACGGCGTTGTTCTCGTTCTTGCGTGCATTCCAAGTTTCCTTGGTGCGGATGACGGTGGGCCGACCCTTCCCCGGGAGACGCTCGACCGGGTGATCCATGCGACGGTCTTCGTCAAGACACGGCGTGTCTTCCAGCGTCAGGAGTTCCCCGCGTCCGGGAGCGGCGTGTTCATCTCCCCCGACGGGTACGTCCTGACGAACTGGCACGTGATCGCGGACCAGTTCTCGGGCTGGATCTGGGGCAAGGAGCACGAGATCACGAGCAAGGTTCTCAGCCTCTCCGTCGTGGTGGACAGCGGAACGACGCAGGAGAAGGAGATCCCGGCGGTGGTGGTCGCCCGGAACCGGAAGCTCGACCTCGCGCTGCTGCGGACCGGCTACCATCCGAAGGCCTGGGTCGACCTGTCGACCGTGCCGGACGTCAGCCTCGCCCAGAGGATCTGGATCGTCGGGTTCCCCTACGGGCAGATGCTCTCCAGCTTCAAGGATCCGGACACGCTGGAGCCCAAGGCGAACCCCGAGGTCAGCATCGCCTCGGGAATGGTCACGTCGATCCGGCACGACAAGAAGGGCGACATCGCGGCGATCCAGATCGACGCGCCCGTGAACCCTGGCAACTCCGGTGGTCCGATGCTCGACGAGAAGGGCCGGGTCGTCGGGATCGTGTTCGCGAAGTGGACGAAGGGGGAAGGGCTCGGACTGGCGGTTCCCCCGGAACACATCCGGCGTTTTCTCTCGGATCAGCTCCTGAAGGTCCGCTTCAGGCCCGTGTCGGTCGGGGAGCCGCCCTCGCCGATCCACATCTCGATCGTCCCGCTCCTTGCCTCGAAGAAGCCGGTCGGTGGTACGGCCACGCTCCGCGGGGCCGACATCCCGAACACGACGGCGCAGTTCACGGAGGCCGGCGATGGAGTCGAGGTGACGATCCCGTTTCCGGAGAGGATCGTTGGCACTGAGACTCCGGATCACTACATCGTGGTGGTGGAACTCGTCGATGCGGGCGGGATGCGGATCTTCCGGAAACGGTACCGTCTCAAGCATGTCGAGACGGCGGTGGGTCTCGTCCGGAGCGAACGGGACCCGGGATCGATGATGGAGGATCGCCGCCTCTTCGGTAACGACATGGAGATCAGGGACTACCTGAAGAGCCGGAAGGCGGCCGGGGAGTCTCCGAACTCGCTTTCCGGCATGGCGAAGAAGCTGAAACTCCGGAAGACCGAAGGCGGCTCGATCGTGATCGACAACAACTCGGTCCGCCGGATCGCCGCATTCATTCCGGATCCCGAGGCGTACACGGCGCTGGAGAAGGAGGAGTGGAGGACGCTGTGCGAGGACTACGACAGCACGCTCTACCGGATCCGAAAACTCGAGAAGCGCATCGAAGAGCTGAAGAACGCCAGGGAGGTCACCGACAGCGTGTACGGCACGCTGGTCTACATCTACGTTCCATGGAGCAACGAGCGGATCTCCTCATCTCAGAAGAAGAAGCTGATCGACCAGCACCGGCAGGAGATCACCAAGGCCCGGAGACACCTCGAGAGGCTCGGTCAGTTCATCGGCCGGGTGAATCTCGTACGCTGTCCGGCCGGAAAGTGGTATCGAGCGGTGGAGAGTCCCTGCGGGTATCCGGTCCTTCCGAGGGAATGACCGGGGGCGGACCGGTCACAAGGGCCTGACGGCACCGGCCGGGTGGTTCAATCGTAGATACCGGCGAGGTGCCATGCTCCCGATGCGTCATGAAAGATACGGAGGAGCACCCCGTGAGGAAGCTCCACGTCCCAGGCGGTGAGGACGGTTCCGGTCTCCCACCAGCCGGTGTCGAACTCCCAGGGTCCCGTGGCGCCCCGGACGGTCCCCCGGAAGGTGGGGAAGGAGCCGGACGGGGTCCTGACCGAGAGAGGACGTCCGTTCCGGTCGTCGGTGGCGACCTCGATTGGGCGAGGCGGGTCGAGCCGCCGGAAGGCGAGGAACCCCGGTGGGGGAGCGGGACCGGAGGCGAACGCCGCCGTGGAGGGCGGGTCGAACGGTACGAGTTCCGGTGCGGAAGGGACCGGGGTGTTCGGGACCGCCGGGGAGCCGACCCCGCCCGGGCCGAGGGTGGCCGCGATCCGGGAGAGGGCGCTGGCCGTCCGCTGTGGGGCCAGCTCCTCCGGACCGAAGAGAGAACCCTGGAGGTGGGGGAGCCCCGCGGGGTGGGCGATGACGGCGACGGCCGTCACGGGAGCGTGGGGCGGACGCCGCTCGAGCTCGAGTCCAGCGAGGTCGAGCAGTGGGGCTCCCTCGGCCGTCGGCCTGGGAAGACGGATGGCCCGCCTGAGATGTTCGCCCGTCTCGAGTTCCAGCTCCAGCTCCAGCAGGCGGCAGCCCCTGCCCCGCTCCAGGAGCCGGGAGGCGACCCGCTCCACGGCGTCCTGCATCCCGGCGAGGAGGTGGCCGAGCCGGTCGACGGGCCAGTCGAGCGTGAACCCCTCCCGTACGGTGTCCGGCAGCGGCACGGGCAGGAAGGGGGCCGGGTCGATCCCCCGGGCGGCGTGGTGGAGCGTCACGCCTTCGCGGCCGATCCGGGCGACGAGGTCGGGGAGGGGGAGGCGGGCCAGGTCACCGATCCGGAGGACACCCCATTGCCGGAACCGCTCCACCGCCGTCCGGGACGGACCGAGGAGCTCCACGGGGAGCGGATCGAGGAACGCCGCCTCCTCGCCGGGAGGGATCACCACCACGTCGTCCGTTCTCGAGGCGGCCAGACGGGCGACGAGCCGGGTCGAGGCCACTCCGGCACGGGCGTGGAGGGTACGCCGCCGGAGGGCACGAAGGGCCCTCCGGGCGAGGTGACGCTCCGAAGGTGCCGTCCGTTCCGTTCCCTGGAGGTCCACGTGGGCGAGGCCGGGGCCTCCGTCCTCGACCCGGGGCGAGATGGACGCCGCGGCCTCCAGCAGGGCCTCGCCCGCGGAGCGTTCCGCCTCGGGGTCGCGTGGAAGGACGAGGAGGCCGGGGAGGAGGACGCGGGCCCGCGCGACGCCCATCCCTGTGTGGACGCCGTGGTGCCGGGCCGGACGCGAGGCCGCCACGATACGGGATGAGGTCCCCCGGCCGTCGACGACGGCCACGGCGCGCCCGGCGAGGTCGGCATCCCTCCGGAGGATCGCGGCGAGGGGGAAGGCCGGCACGACGAGGGCGAGAACCCTGCCGCCACGGTGCCCGGTGTCAGCCCGCCGCATGGAGCACCTCGGGAACGGCCGTCCCGGGGGGGGCCGCGGCCGGATCGGCGAGCACGGCGTCGGGGAGGGGCCACCGGTGGGTCGCGCCGTGGGCCGGTGCTCCTCCGCGGTGCCGTTCGACGGTGACGGACGATTCGAGGCCGGCCAGGACGCGGAGAAAACGGCCGCGCCAGATCCCCCGGACGCCGTGAAACCGGAGCACGACCCCGGCCGCGGGCCCCGACAGGCGGTACGGCGACGAGAGGAGCAGCGTCGCGCCGCGGTCGCGGGCGAGCCGGGCGAGACGGAGCCACGTGGCCGTCGGAACACGGTCCGGCAACGGGGGGAGGCCGGCTTCCATGGCGACGAGCGGGAACCCCGCGGCCAGGAGCTCCTCCGCCACGCGCGCGGCGTCGGGAACGCTCCGGGGAAGAACCCACAGAAGGCGTTCCGGGACAATGCCGAGGCGAATCACGGAGTCGGCGTCGAGGGAACCGCCGTGGTCCACAAAGGCGGCTGGGATTCCCGAAGCTGTGGCGGCCGCGAGAGCCGCGAGGGTCGCCGAGAGACGCCCCGAGGAGGCGTGCCCCGTGATCTCTACCAGAACGCCCCGGGGAAGGCCGCTCCCCAATGCGCGGTCGAGGGATGGAACGCCGATAGGGAATGAGTGACGCCGCAGCTCGACGGTGTGGCGGTGTCCCAGCTCCGCCGCAGTCACGAGGGTTCCCCGGAGATCGGATGGCAGGGACTCCATGAACGACTCGACGGTTCTCTGCTCCGACACGGGCACCCCCAGCAATCCAAGGTAGGCGTAAATGAGACATAAGTCAAGAAGGCTTCAGAAGACTTCCAGGGGACACTTCCCGAGACTTGGGACCCTCCCTTGCTTTCGAGATTGTGAGATTGCTCCAGGGGACACTCCCCTTGCCAAGATGTTGGTTCCAGTTCGGTTCCGCTCGATTCGGTTCTAGGGGACACTCCCCTTGGGCTCTGAGGGAGATTCTCCGGCTCGGCTCCAGGGGACACTCCCATACTTTGCTTGGCTCCAGGGGACACTCCCTTACCTTGCTTCTAGAGGACACTCCCTTGCCTTGCCATGCTCAGCTCTGCTCAGCTCCAGGGGACACTCCCCTTGCCACCCCTTGTCATGTTGATGGGTGGCGGGGACTGCCGTGGGATGTGGGTGATCGGCGTGCTCTGCGCTTTTCGGAGCCGGGTCCGGCGGGGGGTGCGGACGTCCTGTGGCTGTGCGGTCTGAGCGGGGTGCGCTTGCAACGCCGCCCGGAGGCAGTAGAATCGCCTTCCCGCGCGGGGAGGTGTCAGCCGGGAATGGACGGAATCGGAGCAGAAAGACGGAGGAGGCCCGTGGTCGCCATCGACGGGCCGGCGGGGGCCGGGAAGTCGACGGTGGCTCGGATGCTCGCGGCGCGCCTCGGCGTGCCGTACATCGACACCGGCGCCATGTACCGGGCCGTGGGTCTCCTCACCATGCGCGCCGGGATCGAGCCGCCGTTCGACGAGGAGGATGAGGCGCGGCTGGAGGCACTGGCCCGTGAGCACCAGATCGAGCTCGTCCCCGATCCCGCGGGGGTCCGGGTGTTGGTGGACGGTGAGGACGTCAGCGAGGCGATCCGCTCCCCGGAGGCCGCCGCCATGGCCTCCGAGGTATCGGCCGTTCCCGCGGTGCGGCGGGCGCTGGTGCCGCTCCAGCGGGCGATGGCCACCGCATCCGGCGGTGTCATGGAGGGGCGGGACATCGGTTCGGTGGTCCTCCCCGACGCCGACCTCAAGGTATTCCTGACGGCGACGCCGTCGGTCCGGGCGATGCGCCGGTACGAAGACCTCCAGCGGCGCGGAATCGAGACGACGCTGGAGACCGTCCGGGAGGAGCAGGCGCGGCGCGACCTGCGCGACACGACCCGCCGGGACTCGCCGTTGATGGTGGCTCCCGGAGCCTGGGTGCTGGACTCCTCGGACATCGGACCGGAGGCCGTCGTCGACCGGATCGTCGCCCGGCTGGAAGAAATTGGCGCCGGACGCTTGACATTCCCGATGGGGGAGCCCTAAAGTCGCGGAACCACGGAAGATTCGGGCGCGCCGGGATGGCGTGTCCGCCAGGAGGAACGGTCTTGAACTTCGGATCGGAAACGGACAACGGGAACAACGGAAACAACGGACAGAACGGCGACTTCGAGCAGATGTCGATGGCGGAGCTCGTCGACTCCTCCCTCGCGCACCTTCGCGAGGGGGAGCTCGTGACCGGCACGGTGGTGGCGGTCTCGGACGACACCGTGATGGTGGACGTCGGCTTCAAGTCGGAGGGGATCATCCCCGTCTCGCAGTTCAGGAACAGGGAGACGGGCGAGCTCGAGGTCGCTGTCGGTGATGAGGTCGAGGTGTTCGTCGAGCGGATCGACGAGGGTTCCGGCGAGATTCGGCTCTCCCGGGACCGCGCTACGCGGCTCAAGACATGGCGCACCATCGAGGAGGCGTACAAGGAAGGAACGCCCGTGACCGGGAAGGTCCTCGAGCGGGTCAAGGGCGGTCTTGCCGTGGACATCGGTGTCCGTGCGTTCCTGCCGGGTTCGCTGGTGGACCTGCGGCCCAACCGCCGGCTCGAAGAGTACATCGGCCAGGAGATTCGTGCGCGAATCATCAGCTTCGACCGCCGGCGTTCCAACGTCGTTCTCTCCCGCAAGGCGATCCTCGAAGAGGAGACCTCCCACCTCAAAGAACAGCTGATGGAGACGCTGGAGGAAGGCAAGCTCATCACCGGTGTCGTCAAGAACATCACGGACTATGGAGTGTTCGTCGATCTCGGCGGGCTCGATGGTCTGCTCCACATCACCGACATTTCCTGGGGCCGGGTGGGCCACCCCTCCGAGTACTTCGAGGTCGGCGAGGAGGTCGATGTCGTCGTGCTGCGGTTCGACCGTGAGCGGGAACGGGTCTCGCTGGGGTACAAGCAGCGGTTCGAGGATCCGTGGACGTTCGTTCCCGAGAAGTACCCGATCGGGAAGCGCGTCCAGGGCAAGGTCGTCAGCATCGTCGACTACGGTGCGTTCGTGGAGCTTGAGGAGGGCGTCGAGGGGCTGATCCACGTCAGCGAGATGTCGTGGACGCGCAAGGTGAAGAACCCCCGTTCCATTCTCGAGGTCGGCCAGGAGGTCGAGGTCGTCGTCTCCGAGGTCGATCCGGAGAAGCGCCGTCTGTCGCTCTCCCTCAGGGCCACGGAGCCCAACCCGTGGGAGACGGTGGCGGAGAAGTACCAGATCGGCTCCCGGATCCGCGGCGTGGTGCGGAACCTGACCGATTTTGGTGCGTTCGTCGAGATCGTCCCCGGGGTCGACGGGCTGGTCCACATCTCGGACATGTCCTGGACGCGCCGGATCCACCACCCCTCCGAGGTCGTCCAGAAGGGCCAGGAGGTGGAGGCGATCATCACGGCCATCGACGTGGTCAACCAGCGGATCTCGCTTTCGATGAAGGAACTGATGCCGAACGAGTGGGAGGAGTACGCGAACTCCCACCACGTGGGCGACGAGGTCAACGGGAAGGTCACGAACATCACGGACTTCGGTGTGTTCATCGAGCTGGCGCCCGGTGTCGAGGGACTGTGCCACGTCTCGGAGATCGACCGCGATCCAGGGGTCGAGCTGACCGAGCTCTTCGCTCCGGACCAGCCGGTGCGGTGCCGCATCCTCCGGATCGACTGGAACGAGAACCGGATCGGCCTGTCGATGCACGGTGTTTCCCAGGAGGACGCGGGGACCGAGCCCGTGGTTGCCAGTGCGGGTGCGGATGAAGCCGGTCCCGTGACGGCGATGGCGGCCGCACTCAAGGCGTCCGGGCTCGTCCAGGAGTCCGAGGACGACGCGACGGAGGCCGGTGGCGGGGAGCAAACCGAGCCGGTGGCCGAGGTGGCCGCAGAGACCAAGGCGGAGGATCTCGATACCGAGACGGAGATTGCCGCGGACGCGGCCGAGTCGGACACGAATGCCGGTGACGCCGAGGGCAGCATTCCGGAGTCCGATGTTGTGACGGAAGAGGAGACCGCGGAAGAGGTCGAGAGTGCCGGTCAGGACGGAGGGACGGCCCGGGAGGAGGCGGAGGCCGAGGCAGCCGCGGAGCCCGCCGAGAACGCCGGGGACGGCCAGGAGGAGTCGGAGGACGACGACGAGGCCGGAAAGAGTACGGAGTCGTGACGGAGCGACCTGGCGTTACCGGCGCCAGTGGAGCCCTGGGGGAAGAAGGGGGAGCCCGATGACGGTGACGAAAGCGCATCTCGTGGACCTGGTCGCGAAGCGGGCGGACGTCTCGCACAAGGTGGCGGACGAGGCCGTGCGTGTGATTCTCGAGGGTGTGATCGAGGCGCTTCAGAACGGTGAGAAGGTCGAGCTTCGAGGGTTCGGGTCGTTCCGGATCCGCCAGAGGGGTTCCCGTATCGGGCGCAACCCCAAGACGGGAGAGCGGGTCAATGTTCCGGCGAAGAAGATACCGTACTTCAAGCCGGGCAAGGATCTTCGAGAGCAGCTTCTGGCCCGGTAGGGTCGCCGGATTGGTGGTGCAGGTTCTGTTCGCACCGTGGCGGTTGCGGTACGTTTCCGGGGAGACGGGAGGCGGCGGAGGTGGGTGCATCTTCTGCGAGGCGTTCCGTTCGGAGGATGACCGGGCCACTCTCACGCTGTGGCGCTGGAAACGGACCTTCGCGCTGCTCAACCGGTATCCGTACACCTCGGGGCATGTGATGATCGCTCCGGTCGAGCACCAGGGAACGCCGTTCGACGTGGACGATGCGACGTTCGGCGAGATGATGCAGCGTGCCCGTACGGTGATGCGTGCGCTCGACCTGGTCTATCGGCCCGACGGGTACAACGTCGGGCTCAACGTCGGCGAGGCGGGCGGCGCGGGGATCCGGGAACATCTCCACCTTCACGTGGTTCCACGCTGGAGGGGGGATACCAACTTCACGACGACCACGGGCGAGCTCCGTGTGGTCCCCGAGTCCCTCGAGAGCGCTTGGGAGAAGCTGCACGACGCCCTGATGGACCCAGCGGAGGGGGGACGGGATGGCTGAACGGAAGGACGACGAGCGGGCCGCCGAACCCGGCAAGCCCGTGCCGTGGGGACTGCTGGTCCTTTCCTGGCTCGTACCGGGGCTGGGGCACCTCGTCCTCGGGAAGCGCACACGGGCCATCGTCTTTGCGGCGGTTATCCTGGCGGCGTTCGTGACGGGCATCCTGCTCGATGGCGAGCTGACGCTCCCGCAGGGCGGTTCTCCGTTCTCCTGGCTCAAGGCGTTTGCCAGCGCCGGCAGCGGGATAGCATTCGTCCTGGCACGGCTGGCCGGTCTGGGGCATGGGGATCCCACCGCCGTTGGTTTCGCCTTCGGTGACACGTTCCTGTACACGGCGGGCCTGATGAACTGGCTCGTCGTGCTCGACGTCTCCGACATCGCCCGCGGCGTCAAGGAGTAAGGTGATGGTGGACCATTTCCTTCTGCTCGTCTGGGACGCCGTGCTGATCGCTGTCTTCTTCGCCTTTCTCTGGAAGAATGACGGCCCGGCCCGCAAGCGGTTCATCGTCAAGGCGCTGCTGATCATGGTCGTCGGTGCGGTTGCGCTCGGGTGGCTGATGTACCCGTTCCCCTCCTGAGGGGCGATGGAGCACGGGACATGACCGGCGAGGGTCCCCGGCTGCTGGTCGTGGCCGGTGAGGTCTCGGGCGACATCCACGCAGGCAACCTTCTCGAAGCGTTGCGCGAGCTTCTGCCCGGCGTGCGGGCGTTCGGCGTTGGAGGGGAGCGGCTCGAGGCCCAAGGTCTGGAGCTCGAGGCGAGGACCTCGGATCTCGCCCACATGGGTCTGCTCGAGGTGGTCCGGGAGCTGCCACGGATCCGGGGGATCATGAAGCGGCTCGTGGATCGGGCGGCCCGGGAACGGCCGGGGGCGGCGGTTCTCGTGGATTCTCCTGACTTCAACCTGCGCCTCGCGCGAAGGCTGAACCGGCTCGGCGTTCCGGTCGTCCTGTACGTCTCACCACAGCTCTGGGCCTGGAGGCGGGGGCGCGTCCGGATCGTTCGGCGCGTGGCGCAGGAGATGCTGTGCATCCTGCCGTTCGAGGTGTCGTTCTACAGGGAGCACGGCATGGACGCTCGTTACGTCGGGCACCCGCTGGTCGATGACTTCCAGCGTGAGGGCCTTCTCGGCGGTGCGGGGACGGTGGAGCCCGGGACGATCGCCCTCCTGCCCGGATCGCGTCGGATGGAGGTGCGGTCGTTGCTGCCGGCCATGCTGGCGGCGCTGGAACGGCTCGATCCCGCCCCGTCGAAGGTTCGCCTGATCGAGGCTCCGGGCATGGGACCGTTCCTGGACGAGGTGCTGGAGGAGGCCCCCCGCACCGGGGTTCCCCTTCGCCGCGTCCGCGGACCGGAACGCCGGCGTGTCCTGGCGCGGACCGAGCTGGCCTGGACCGCCTCCGGCACGGCCACGTTGGAGTGCGCGCTGCTCGGCGTGCCGATGGTCGTTGGGTACCGGCTTCATCCGGCGAGCTACCTCCTCGCCCGGATGCTGGTCCGGGTGCCCCACGTGGCGCTCGTCAACCTGATCGCCGGGAGACGACTCGTTCCCGAGCTGATCCAGGGGCGATGGAACGCAGGGGAGCTCGCGGAGACCACACGGCGGCTTCTCGCCGGGGGCCTGGATGCTCAGCGGTCCGGGCTCGCGAAGGTCCGGCGGGCGCTCGGCGAGCCCGGGGCGTCGGCCAGGGCGGCACGGGTCGTTGCCGGGATCCTTCGCGGGGAGGGGACATGACAGCACGAACGGTCCTGCCATGGTCCGACGGCTGTTTCGTCTGCGGTTCGGAGAACCCCCGCGGCCTCGGGCTGCGGTTCGAGGTCGAACCGGACGGGACGGTGGTGATCGACCCGCTTGTCATCGATGCGGCGTTCGAAGGGTACCCGGGCCACGTTCACGGCGGCGTGGTGACGGCGGTGCTCGACGAGGCGGCCGGATGGGCGTGCACCATGGCCTCGGGACACCTCCTGTTCACGGTGGAGTTCACCGTCCGTTTCCGCCGCCCCGTTCCAGGGGACACTCCCCTGCGGCTCGAGGCGAGCTGCCTGGAGAGCAGGCGAAGGATCTCGACGGGGCGTGCGGTGATCCTCGGCGGAGAGGGCAAGGTTCTCGCCGAGGGGGCGGGCCGGTTCGTGCGGGTCCCCGAGGCCGACGAACGGGCGACGATCCCCGAGCTCAGGATGCCCGGCCGGGCCGCAGAACCGGAGGATCTCCGGGGGGGCGGCCGCTGACCTCGGGGCGGGCCGGCGGTGGTAGAATCCGGCGCCCGGAGGCTCGATGGACGGGCAGCGAAGGGGGGGCGGCATCACCGGTCGGAAGCGGGTCGCGATGGTCGCGTTGGGGTGCGCGAAGAACCTCGTGGACGGGGAGGTCATGCTCGGTCGGCTGACCCGGGAGGGCCACGAGATCGTCGCGGACGTCGAAGCGGCGGACGTCGTGGTCGTGAACACCTGTGGTTTCATCCTCGACGCCAAGCAGGAGTCGATCGACGCGATTCTGGAAGCGGCGGCGCTGCGGCGTGAGGGCGTCATCGAACGGCTCGTGGTCGCCGGGTGCATGTCGCAGCGGTACGCGAAGGAGCTCGCCGCGGAGATCCCGGAGATCGATACGTTCGTCGGTCTCGACGAACTGGAGACCATCGGGGATGCGGTCTCCGGGCGTACCAGCGGTCACCTCCCGGACCAGCGCGGGGCGCTGCGGCTGTACGACCACACGAACCCGAGGCTCCTCTCCACGGGCGTTCACGCGTTTCTCAAGGTCGCGGAGGGGTGCGACAATCCGTGTGCCTTCTGCCACATCCCCAGAATGCGGGGACGGTTCCGCTCCCGGGCCCTCGACGACCTGGTGGCGGAGGCCCGCGCGCTGGAACTGGCCGGGGCGCGTGAGCTCGTGTTGATCGCCCAGGACACGACGCGGTACGGCGAGGACATCGGCCTGGACCGCGGCTTGCTCCGTCTCCTGGAGGTACTGCTCGGCTCGACGGGCTTCCCGTGGATCCGTGTGCTGTACGCCTACCCCGCGACACTGGACGAGGGCCTCTTCGACCTGATGGCGGCCGAGCCACGGCTCGTACCGTATCTCGACATCCCGTTCCAGCACGCGAGCCGGACGGTGCTGCGCGCCATGCGGCGCGGTGGGAGCGGCCGAACGTTCAGGGCGCTCGTCGAGCGTGCGCGGGGACGGGTGCCGGGACTGACGGTCCGCACGGCGTTCATCGTCGGCCATCCGGGGGAGGGTGAGGCGGAGTTCGAGGAGCTCGTCGAGCTCGTCGAGGCCGTCCGTTTCGACCACGTCGGGGTGTTCACCTACTCCTGGCAGGAGGAGAACCCGGGGGCGGGGCTGCACGATCCGGTCCCGGCCGAAGTGAAGGAGGAGCGCCGAAGGATCCTGATGGAGCGGCAGCAGGCCATCGCCCTGGAGATCAACGAAGCGCTCGTCGGACGCCGGTTCCCGGCGCTGGTGGAGGGACCGCTCGAGGAGATGCCGCTGCTGCTCCGGGGCAGGCTTTCCCGGCACGCCCCCGAGGTGGACGGGCGTCTGCTGATCAACGACGGTTTCGCGGAGACCGGCGCGCTGGTGGCAGTCGAGATCACCGAGGCGCATCCGTACGACCTCGTCGGCCGGATCACCGGCGTGCTCGACCCGGCCCCGCCGCGGCCAGCGGCCCTCCCGGTGGTGGGGTAGGGGAGGCGGCGTGCAGATTCTCTGGGATCCCATGGGGCGCGACGATCCGCCACGCGGGGCGGTCCTCTCCATCGGCAACTTCGATGGCGTCCACCTCGGGCACCAGGAGATCCTCCGCACCGTCGTGTCCCGGGGGCGAGAGCTCGAGCTTCCCGCCGTTGCCATGACATTCGATCCCCACCCGTTGAAGGTCCTGCGCCCCCAGGAGGCACCTCGGCTCTTGACCACCATGCCGCAGAGGCTCCAGCTGCTGGAGCGCATGGGCCTCGACGCCACGCTCGTCATGCCGTTCGCCCGTGAGTTCGCCCGGATGCCGGCCGACCGGTTCGTCCGGGAGGTCCTGGTGGAGCGCCTCGCCATCCGGGAGGTTCACATCGGGGCGAACTTCCGGTTCGGGGCGGACCGCGGAGGAAGCGTCGACCTGCTGCGCAGCATGGGACGGGAGCTCGGGTTCGAGGCCAACGGCGTGCCCCCGGTCGTGCTGGACGGCGAGGTCGTCTCCTCCACGCGGGTCCGGCGCGCCGTGGCCCACGGCAGGGTGGAGGCGGCATGGAAGCTCCTCGGCCAGCCGCTGTTCGTCGACGGGTCGGTGTTCCGCGGCGAGCGTCTCGGGCGAAAGCTCGGGTTCCCGACACTGAACATCGAGGTCGAAAACGAGCTGTTTCCGGCCCATGGCGTGTACGTGACCGTGGTCCACATCCCGTCGTTCGGCCGCAACTTTCCGTCGGTGACCAACATCGGCGTCAGGCCCACGGTGTACGAGAACTACCGAACCACCGTGGAGGCGCACCTGCTCGATTTCACCGCGGACGTCTACCGTGAGACGGTCCGGCTGTTTTTCCTCGCACGGCTTCGTGAGGAGAAGGTGTTCGCCTCGACGATGCAGCTGGTGGCTCAGATCCGGCGGGACGTGGAGGCCGCGCGGATGTGGTTCCTCACCCATCCTCCCGAGAGTCTGGAGCTCGTGACGCCGTGACGCTCGCCTCGCTCCTCGTCGCCGTGATCGCCCTCGGAGTCTCCTCGGCGTTCCTGCTGCTCGTCCTGGCAGCCGTCTGGTTCTTCGACCGGTACGACCGGGAACCGCTGGCACTGGTGGCGGCGGTCTTTCTGTGGGGGGCGATTCCCGTTCCGATCCTCGCCGTGATCGCTGAGGGTCTCACCGGTCACGTCATGGCCGCCGTGGGCCGCGGCCCCTGGCTCGGCTTCGCCCAGAGCGTGATGGTGGCGCCGGTGATCGAGGAGCTGCTCAAGGGTCTGGCGGTGCTGGGCGTCGTGATCCTGTCGGACCAGTTCGACAACCCGACGGACGGGGTGGTCTACGGTACCGCGGTCGGCCTTGGCTTCGCCATGGCAGAGAACGCGCTCTACGCCCTCGGAGCGCTCGGACAGGGGCCCGCGCACGTCGGGTTGCTCGTTCTCGTCCGGACCGTGACGAGCGCCGGTGTTCACGCCGTGGCATCGGCGGCGCTCGGCGGGTTTCTCGGAATCGCCTACCTCTCCCGCCGGTGGAGCGCACGGATCGTCGTTGCCGTCGCGGGTTTCCTCGTTGCGGCGGGTATCCACACGGCCTGGAACCTCGCCGCCGAACGGTGGGCTCTCTACGGCGATGGCCACTCCCTCGCAACAGCGCTCCTCTCCCTGCCGGTGGTATACATCCTCTATCTCGGGGTCCTGGCCGCCTTCCTTCACTGGGAGCACCGGCTGCTTGTCCGGGAGCTTTCACAGGAGGTGGAGCTTGGCGTCTTGCCCGTCTGGGTCGCCGAAGTGATCCCCCGGTACCGCCTCAGAATCCGGTCGGACTGGTGGCCCTCGCGCGAGGAACGGACCGTCATCGCACGCCTCCTCACACGTCTGGCGTTTCGCAAGCACGCCATCGCACACCTCCCGGAGGCGGAGGCGCAACTGGCCGGTCTGGAGGTCGTTCGGCTCCGGGAACGTGTTCGGAGGGTTCTCGGCGAGGATCCCGACGGGGAGACGCTCTCGTGACGCTCTGCTAGACTGCCTCAAACGGTTCCACGGGCAGGATCCGCGGGAGGTGGCGGTGGGGCTGGCGTGGAACGTATGGAGGGTTTCGATGCGTCGTCTTTCCTGTCTCATCGCCGTCTTTCTGGGCCTCCTCGTCTTGTCGGCCGGTCAGCTGGCCGCGGAGAGGATCCATCTCGCGGGCGCCTCCTTCGATCCGGCGGATGGCGCTCACCCAGGCGTCCGCGGCAACCCGCCGTTGATCCTGATCCAGTTCGAGGGGCCGGTCACGCGGGCGATGAAACGTGCCGTGGAGAAGCAGGGTGCGGAGCTGCTGGCCTACGTTCCGAGGGACACGTTCATTGCGAGGTTCGACGGCGGGCAGCGTGACGCCGGCACACTCCTCGGTGTCCCGGGAGTCCTGTGGGTGGGCGAGTACCGGGCAGCGTACAAGATCCATCCGGCGGTGCTGTCGCTCGAGGGCGATTCCAAGGAACCGGTGGAGATCGACGTGGAGCTCGTCCCGTGGGCCGACGCCACCTCCGTGATCCGGGAGATCCGTGAGGCCACCGGAGGCCGGACGGCGGCGTCCGGCGTGTTCCGCAAGCCGCACCGGTACCGGGTCCGGTTCCGGACGGTGCTCGCCGATGCGGCCATGGTCGCCCGGGCGCTGGCGGCGCGGGGCGACGTGCTCTCCGTGATGCACCACCCGAAGCCGGAGCTGCTCAATGACCACTCGGTGTGGGTAATCCAGAACTACGACGTGACCAACGGCCCGACGGAGGCGTCGGCGAGCGTGCCGCGGCAGTACCCGCAGTCGGCCACTATCTGGCACCACGGCCTGATGGGCGAGGGCCAGATCGTCGCCGTGGCGGACTCAGGGATGAGCCGGATGTGCTTCTTCGAGTACGCCGATGGAGACTTTCCCACGCCGCAGGAGCTGACTCCGCCGGACCTCGGGACCATCGACACGACGAAGAAAGTCATCGCCTACTACGTCGAGCCCGGCGCTGAGGCGTACGACCACTCGAGCCAGTCGTACCACGGCACCCACGTCTCCGGGTCCGTGGCGGGCGACAACTACGCCAACCTGGCGGTGGAAGCGCAGGATCTTCCGAACCACGACCAGGGCGACGGCATGGCCCCGGCGGCGAAGCTCGTCATGCAGGACGTGGGCAGCTCGGGGGGGCTCTCCGGTCTCTCCGGCGACCTGACCGACATGTTCGACCAGGCGTACGAGGCGGGGGCCCGGATCCACACGGACTCCTGGGGTGCCAACACTCCGTCGTACACCTCGGACGCCCAGGACATGGACGAGGCCATGTGGCGCCGGGAGGACATGATCTTCACGGTGGCGATGGGGAACTCGGGTCTTGCACCGGCCGACCACACCATCGGCGCCCCCGCCACGGCGAAGAACGTGGTCTCCGTCGGTGGCGTGACCAACGGAGGATCGTCCACCCGGGCCGACGACATGACCCGGTATTCTCGAGGCCCCACGGAGGATGAGCGGCTCAAGCCCGACGTGGTGACCCCGGCCTCCAGCATCGTCTCCGCTTACGGTGGCTCCACCTGTTCCACGACCACGCTCTCCGGGACCTCCATGGCCACGCCCACGACGGCCGGCGCCGTGGCGCTGCTGCGGGAATACTTCGTCAAGGGGATCTGGAAGACGGGCGTCCAGGATGCGACGGACGGGGTCGACCCGTCGGGCGCCCTCCTCAAGGCCGCCCTGATCAACGGCGCCATGCCGCTGGGTTCCGTCAGCGGCTACGATCCGCTGGCTGGGACCGACGTGTCGACGATTCCCTCGATGGACCAGGGGTGGGGGAGGACGGAGCTCGAGGGCGCGTGCTACTTCGCCGGGGACGCCGAGCGCGTCCGGTACTGGGACGTGCGGCACCGGGACGGACTGGAGACCGGCGAGACCCGGGAGCTGCACGTCGATGTGCCCGCCGGTTCCTCCGTGCTCGCGGTGACCCTCGTCTGGTCCGATCCGCCGGCTACCACGGCGGCAGCAGTGGCGCTGGTCAACGACCTGGACCTCGAGGTCATGGCGCCGGACGGGACCACGTACCGGGGCAACGTCTTCTCGAACGGCTGGTCCACAACGGGCGGCGACTTCGACCGGCTCAACCCGGTGGAGGGTGTGCGGCTCCAGAACCCTGCGGCGGGAACGTGGACGATCCGCGTGACGGGGTACGACGTGCCGGGGACAGGGATCGCGCTCAACTCAGACCGCCAGGGGTTCGCCGTGGTGGCGCGGTTCGGGGAGTGCACCGGCACGGCTCCTTCGGCGCCGACCGGCCTGTCCGCGGCGGACGATCCACCCAACGGTGTGCAACTCTCCTGGACCGCCGCGGCGGGGGCCGTGCGGTACCTCGTCTACAAGGCGGAGGGTGGCTGTTCGTCGGACATCTCCGCGTTCACGCTGCTCGGCGAGACGACGGGGACGAGCTATACCGATGACAGGGCCTACGGTGGCTACACCTACGCCTACCGGATCGTTGCGGACGGCGGGTGCAGCCAGTCTGACTGGTCGGCGTGCGCCTCCGTGACGTACACCGGACCGTGCGGTCTCGAACCCGGGTTTGGAGGACTGGAGGCGGCAACCAACGCGGGGACCGTCGGTGAATGCGCGGTGGACCTCTCCTGGAGCGCCGCGCAGGTGTTCTGCCCCCTTGGCCTCACGGCCCGGTACAACGTCTACCGCAGCACCGCCCCGCTCTTCATGCCGGGCCCGGGCAATCTCCTGACGACCACGACCGGCCTGACGTACCACGACGACGCGGTGGTCTCGGGGCAGCCGTACTACTACGTGGTCCGTGCGGAGGACTCCACTTCGGACGGGACCGGACCGAACGGCGGCAACGAGGAGGGGAACACGATCCGCCGGAAGGCTGTGCCCTGGACCGGGATGGACACAGCGGTATCGGATTTCGTGGACGACGGCGGGGACACCACCGCCTGGCTCGAGAACGAGTCCCCATGGACCATCACGGCCTCGGACAACCATACGGCCGGTGGGAGCTACTCGTACCGGTCGGCCCTCGAGGGCGAGAACTATCCGGCGGGAACCTGCGCGGCGCTGACGACGCCACCGCTCGAACTCGTGGCGGGCCAGGCCCACACCCTGACCTACTGGGCCCGGTACAACATCGAGAGCGACTGGGACGGCGTGGTGGTCGAGATCTCCGCGGACGGCGGGACCTCCTGGCAGGATCTGCCACCGGCCGGCGGCTATCCCAACGATTTCAGCTCCACGGGGAACCCACCGATCAACGCCTGCGGGTACGATGCGAGCCACGGGGCGTTCAACGGTCCCTCGGGGAACTCGGCGCCAACGGCGTGGACCGAGTACACCGCGGACCTCTCGGCGTGGGACGGCCAGACCGTGCAGGTCCGCTGGCACCTCTCCACCGACCCGGGATCGGAGTTTGAGGGGTTCTGGCTCGATGACATCTCGGTGACCGGCGTGCGGGGCCCCGGACGGTGTGCCCGCCACGCTGGCGAGGTCACCCTTGATGCCGAGATCTACTCGTGCGACGGGACCGTCGGGGTCGCCGTGGAGGACGCCGACCTGCTGGGGGATGGAACGGCCACGGTGACCGTCACCAGCTCGGCGGGCGACTCGGAGACCCTCACCGTCAATGAGACGCCGGCCTCGAGCGGGCATTTCGAGGGCACCATCAGCACCTCCGGGAACGCGCCCTCGACCAACAACGGGACACTGGAGGTCGCGGACGGCGGGACACTCCAGGTCGAGTACATCGATGCCGACGACGGTAACGGCGGGACCAACGTCTCCAGGACCGCCTCGGCTCCAGTCGACTGCACGGCGCCGGTGGTCTCGAACCTCCAGGTGACGGAGATCGGGGCCACAATGGCGCGGGTCACGTGGTCGACGGACGAGCCTGCGGACTCCTCGGCGACGGTCTCGCCCGGGGGCGTCACGGCTTCGGAGACCGAGCGGGTGACGGCCCACGACCTGCTGCTGACCGGACTCAACCCCTGCACCGTCTACACCGTGACGGTCGCCTCCCGGGACGAGGCGGGGAACCTCGGAACCGGAGGGCCCACGGCTCCGTTCAGTACCCTGGACCAGACGCTGGCCGTGGACGATGACGTGGAGTCCGGCACCGGGCCGTGGACCGTGGACACGGCGGCCGACAACAACGGCGATCCGACGAACAACTGGTCGATCGTGGCGAACGGCACGGCACACTCGCCGACCCACGCCTGGTTCTCTGCAGACGAGCCGAACATCAAGGACGACCGGCTCGTGGCCGGGCCGTTCACGCTTGGGACGGGAACCTCCACGCTGAGCTTCTGGCACACCTACAACCTGGAGAGCTCGTGGGACGGCGGCGTGCTCGAGATCTCCACCGACGGCGGTTCCACGTGGCAGGACGTCACTGCTGCCGGCGGAACGTTCTCGCAGGGCGGCTACACCAACACCCTGCGCTCCAGCAGCAATCCGCTTGCCGGACGGGACGCCTGGACGGGCGACGCCTCGGGCTCGTTCTCCGAGGTCCGGGTGGACCTCTCGGCGCTGGCCGGGAGCGACGTGACGCTCCGGTTCCGGGTCGGATGCGACGGCTCCGTCAACCGGACCGGATGGTGGATCGACGACATCGTGCTCGAGACCCCCGGCCCCTGTCCCTGCACAGGTCCGGACTTCGACGGCATCGTCTCGGCCACCGCGGTCTCCGGAGAACCCGCGGCGGACCTCGCATGGAACGCGGCGGACGACACGTGCAATACCGGCTCCATCGAGTACCTGATCTATGCCGGCGCCGGCGGCAACCCCGTCGACTGGACCGCTCCCGTGGCGTCCACCACGGCGCTGGCCCACCGGCTGCACGGTCTGACACCGGGAACGGAGTACCGTTTCGGTGTCCGTGCCCGGGACGGGCTCGGACACGTGGACTCCAACACGGTGGAGGCCGGTCCCGTGACGGCGGAGGGGACAGGCCCCGACGGGGACGCGGACTGCGACGGAACGTTGGCTCCGGCGGACATCCCCGCCGTCGTCTCGGTGATTTTCGGCGCGGCGCCGGGAAGCTGCGCCGCCGAGGATGCGAACCGTGACGGCTCGGTGGACGCAGGGGACCCGGCGGCGATCCTCCGGTACCTGTTCGACGGCCTCTGATCCGCCGTCAACGTTGTGTCAAACCCTGGGGCCGCGGCGCCACGCCGCGGCCCCCGTACCGTACATTGGATCCATGGGGATCGCGGACCTCGGACCGAAAGAGCTGATGGCGCTGGTCGCGGGAGGGGACCTGGACGAGATCCAGGTCGTCCAGGTCCTGAGAAACCCGCACTGCACCGTGGAGATCGCCCGCCGGATCGCGGCGAACCGGGGTTGGACCACATCGCACCTCGTCCGGGAGCGTCTCGCCTCGTTCCGGGGCATGCCGGTGGGCACCGTGCTCAACATCATGCCGACCCTGCCGTGGCTTTCGTTGCTCCACGTGGCGCAAGAGCCGCGGACACCTCCCGTGATCCGGCGGCACGCCGAACGGCAGATCCTCTCCCGGTTGCAGCGCATGGCGCTGGGGGAGCGGATCGCCCTGGCACGCCTGGCGCACCGTGAGCTCTACCGGCACCTTCTGGAGCTTCCCGACCCGGAGGTCCTGAAGGCGCTCCTCGACAACCCACGGACCATCGAGAACGACGTCGTGCTGTTGCTGCTCCGTGCGGAGCAGGGATCGCCCCTGTTCGCCGCGGCGCTTCGGCACCGGAGGTGGGGGGCGTGCTACGGGGTCAAGCACGCCATCGCCCGTGCGCCCCACGCTCCATCCCCTCTCGCCATCTCCTCGCTCGTGCATCTGAAGCTCGCCGATCTCGAGGAGATCGCCGGCGGCCATGCGGGAGCCGGGCCTACCGTCAGAAACGCCGCCAGGGCCCTGCTCGATCGCCAGGCGAGAACGGAGACGGCGCCGGTCTGTCATGCGGCCCGGAAGCCAGAGCCGCCCGGCGGCCCGGTCTGAACCCGCCGCGGAGTTCTTTCCCTTTTCCAGGACGAGCCGGCTGCTATGGGGCCGGGGCGGAAGGAATCTGCGTCCTCAACGGCTCGGGAAGGTGTTACACTCGCCTCCGTGGGTCGTGACGAAGCTGGCATCCCGCGGACGCCGGAGGCGTTCGGCGCCGAACTGAGACGGCTGCGCGAGAACGCAGGGGTCTCGCTCGAGGACATCGTCGCCGAGACGAAGATCGGAATCGGAGTGCTTCGCGATCTGGAGGCCGGACGGTTCTCCCGCCTTCCGGAACGTGTCTTCACCCGAAACTTCGTCCGGCAGTTCAGCGAGGTGGTTGGGTTCCCGCCCGACACGCTTGCCGCGTGGTTCGACGTCGCGTGGGAGGCCCACACGCTTCGATCCGGTTCCCATCCGGCCATCGCCCTCGCCGAGACCCCGGAGCCGCGCCTTGGCAGGCGGCTGTGGAGCTGGATCCCGGTCGCCATCGGGATCATCGTTCTCCTGGGAGTGCTCCTGGCGCTCGTCGTCCGGCACCACGGCCAGGAAGAGGGTGATGCACGTCACGGAGCGGTTCCGAGCCTCCCGGTTACGTCGACACCCCGGAGCACTCCCCTGAAGAGCTCCCCGCCGCCGATCAGCCCGTCTGCTGTACCGCTGAGAGAGAGTAGTGATGTGGACCGCGAGGATGTTCGGACCGCCGCCGCGACGATCCGTGTGCTTCCCGGGAACGAGTGCTGGATCCGCTGGAGGGATGAACACGGCATGTTGAGCCAACGGCTGCTCACGGCCGGAGAGAGCGTGGAGATCCCGGTCGAGCACCTAGTCCAGCTCACCCTCGGAAACGGTGGGGGAGTGGTTCTCACCGTCGGCGGGAAGGTGTACCGGGCTCCCGGACGTCCGGGGGAGGTGGTGCACCTCGAGCTCCATCCGGACGGGATGACACGTCCGGAAAACCGGATGGTGGAGGCCGGCGGCTGAGATGAATCAACCGTTGACGGCCGAACAGATTCTCGATGGAATCCGGAAGGGACAGGTCGCACGGCAGGTACGCCTGTTCGCCGCGCAGGGGCTTCTCCCCGTTGCCCGCGAGGACCTTCTCCGGATGCAGATCCTGCTCACCGCCGATCCGGACGAGGAAGTCGCGAGGCTGGCGAGCGAGACACTCGCAGGTGAGGATGAGGAGGTTCTTCTCGATCTCGTTCGAACGGGAGAGCTCTCCGCTCTCGAACTCGACCTTCTGGCCCGAATTCGCCGGGATCAGAAGCTCTGGATGGCCATTGCGGCACGCCCGGAGTCCTCCGACGAGACCCTTCGGATCCTTGCACGGTACGGCGATCCGCTCGTCCAGGACGTCATCATGACGAACCAGGTCCGGATCCTGGCCTGTCTCGATCTTCTCGAGGATCTGCGTTCGAACCCGGCGGTGACGCAGGTGATCCTGCGAAGGGTCAAGGAGTTCGAGGAGGAGTTCATCGAGAAGGCCGTCGCGGCCGAGACGCGTGGCGAGCCGCTTGAGACGCCTGAGCCCGGCCCGAGCATCGAGGACGCGCTGGAGGCGCTCCGGGCCATCGGAGCCCGTCTTCCGGCGGAGGAGGAGCTGGTTCCGCCGGGCGACGTGGACGAGGAGCTCGCCCGGCAGGCCGAGGAGGCCGGGAAGAGCATCTACGCCCAGCTGTTGATCCTGACGACCCACGAGAAGATCATGCGGGCGTTGAAGGGATCGCGGGAGGAGCGGGCGATCCTGATCAACTCTCGGAACCGGCTGGTTGCCAGGGCCGTCCTAGGATCCCCCAAGCTGAGCGAGATCGAGATCGAGCGGTTTGCATCCTCGCGAAGCGTCTCGGACGAGGTGATCCGGACCATCGCGGCGAATCCCCGATGGCTCCGGCGGTACCCCGTCGTTCTCGCGCTCGCCGGCAATCCGAAGACCCCGGTCCGGGTTGCTCTGAACCTCCTCCCGCGGCTCAACCACAGGGATCTGAAACGGATCTCCAAGGACCGGAACGTCGCCGGCCCCGTCCGAACCATGGCAGGACGGCTCCTCGCGCGGAGACGGTGAGGCGTTGCAGGATCGCCTGTGGCTGTGGTAGACAGAGGGGAGGGCACCGGCACAGACGTCTTCGAAGACAGGACAGTCGGTGAGCTGCGGGAGTGGGGGGGTGGGGGGGGGATGAAAGTTCAGAGCGCAGGAGGGGAGGCGGCGGAACGATGGCGAAACGGACGCTGTACGAGGTGCTCGGCGTCGATGCAGATGCCTCCGTCGAGGAGATTCGCGGGGCGTTTCGGGAGTTGACGAGGACGCACCACCCCGACCTGTTCCAGGGTGAGGAGCGCCGGCGGGCCGAGGCCCGGTTTCAGGAGATCACCGAGGCATTCAACGTCCTCTCCCGGCCCGATTCGAGGGAGCGGTACGACAAGGAGCTTGCCGAGGGCGGTGCAGAGACGTTGAGCGATCCCCGGGAGATCGCCCAGCGGCTGGCGGCCGTCGGCGCCAGGGCGTACAAGGCCGGGAACTTCGTCGAGGCCTCGGAGAACCTGCTGCTCGCCGTTCACCACGACGATCAGAACGGACGGGCGCACTACTTCCTCGGACTGACGCTGCTGAAGATTCCGGGGCGGCAGAAAGAGGGGCTCCGGCATCTCGAGCGGGCGGCGCTCCTCGAACCGACCAACGCTGCGATTCAGGCCGAGACCGCACAGGCGTTCCTGGGCGCTGGCCTTCGGGCACGGGCGGAGCGGTTTGCAGAGAAGGCTCTCGAGTACGATCCCACGAACGCGAAGGCCGGGGCCGTTCTCGCCGAGCTCCGTGAAGGGGGCGGCACGAGGAATGGCGGCGGCCTGTTTGGCGGCGTGCTGCGACGGAAGGGATAGGATGAACGAGCGCCTGCTGGAGATCGAGTCATGGGGCACGACCGACGTCGGGATGAAACGGCGCCTCAACGAGGATGTGTTCGAGATCGACGAGACCGTTGGCGCCTATATCGTCGCGGATGGCATGGGTGGCCACTCGGCGGGCGAGGTCGCATCGAGACTGGCCGTGGACGCCATCGTGAGGTACCTGCGTGAGCGGATCGCTCGCGTTGGGGAGAACACGTGGCCCGATCACTGGGACACGGACCGGAGTGCACCCGGCAACCTTCTCGCCGACGCGATCGTGGCGGGGCACAGGGCCGTTCTCGCCGCAGTGGGACGTGACACGGATCTGAAGGGGATGGGGACGACCGTGGTCGCGGCAGTGCTCGATCGCAGGCAGGGACGGCTCATCATCGGGCACGTGGGCGACAGTAGGGCGTACCGGTTCCGGGAGGGAACGCTTGAGCTCCTCACGGAGGACCACTCGTGGGTTCACGAGCAGGTACGGGAAGGAAACCTCTCGGAGGAGGCGGCACGCACGCATCCCTTGAAGAACGTCGTCACGCAGGCTCTCGGCGGAAGCGCCGAACCCGCCGTGGACATCCTCGAGACCGATACGGCGGCCGGAGATCTCTACCTTCTCTGTTCGGACGGGCTGAACACCATGCTGACGGACGAAGAGATCGAGCGGATTCTCGCGGACGCCTCGGGGCTCCCGGAAGCCGGACAGAACCTCGTGATCGCGGCCAACGAGCACGGCGGGAACGACAACATCACCGTCGTCCTGCTGAAGGTCGTTGAGCTCCAGCCGGGAACCTGACAACGTTCAGGTGGCCGGGATCCCCGATGGGATGGGCCGGATCTCGAACGAGCCGTCCCGCCAACGGTCCCCGTGCAGGGCGAGCCAGTCCTCGCACTCCGTGAGCGGGCCACGATGAACCACCGTGGCCCGTTGGCCGGTCGTGTACACCACCTCGTGCGTGGGAGAGTCCATGGGATCACGGGTTGTGGTGTCGTGCCGTTCCTTCATGACCCCCATCGTACCCCCGATCGCCGGGCCGTGGACGACGATGGTCTTTCCGGTTCACGGCGAGCGCCCCTTCCACTGGACCCCGGGATGCTGGACAATGGCCATCCGTGAGGAGGAACGCCATGGGCTGGGAACTCGAGGAGAGCATCTACCGGAGAATCGCCACCACGACACCGACCCGCATCCTGTACCTCGTCCTCGACGGGCTGGGCGGTCTGCCGGGTCCGGACGGCCGGACGCCGTTGGAAGCGGCGGCCACGCCCAACCTCGACCGGCTCGTCCGGGAGGGGTGCTCCGGCATCTTCGATCCCGTGGCACCCGGTGTGACACCGGGCTCCGGACCTGGTCATCTTGGGCTCTTCGGGTACGAGCCAATGACCGTGGAGGTGGGCCGGGGGGTGCTGGCGGCGCTTGGCATCGGGTTTCCGATCCGGAAGGGTGACGTGGCCGCGCGCTTCAACTTCTGCACGCTCGATGGCGAGGGGAGGGTGACGGACCGGCGGGCGGGCCGGATCCCCACGGAGAAGAACCGTGAGCTGGTCGCGTTGCTGCGCGAACGGGTTCGCCCCCCGGAGGGTGTGGAGCTGTTCCTCGAAACCGTCGCCGAGCACCGGGGGCTCCTCGTCCTCCGCGGGGAGGACCTCGGGCACAGGATTGCGGACACCGACCCGCAGCGAACGGGCGTCGCGCCCCTTCCCGCGAAGGCGCTGGCTCCCGACTCGGAACGGACGGCCCGGATCGTCGATGAGATCGTCGCGAAGATCACCGAGGTGCTTCGGGATCACCATCCCGCCAACGGGATCCTCCTGCGCGGGTTTGACACGCTGCCGGACATCCCGTCTCTCCAGGAAAGGTTCGGACTGCGGCCCGTCTGTATCGCCCAGTACCCCATGTACAGGGGCCTGGCACGGCTCGTCGGGATGGAGGTTCCCGAGCCACCAGCGAGTCTGGAGGCTCTCCCCGCGTCGTTGAAGGAGCACTGGGACGGCCACGATTTTTTCTTCTGCCACGTCAAGTACACGGACAAGGCTGGGGAGGACGGCGACTTCGGTAGGAAATGCGAGGTGATCGAGACGGTCGACGCGATGCTCCCGACGATGCTCGAGCTCCGGCCTGAGGTTGTGGTCGTGGCGGCGGATCATTCGACGCCAGCGAGGCTGAAGGCCCATTCCTGGCACCCCGTGCCGGGGCTGATCTGGGCCCCATCCACGGTGCTCCCGGACCGTGTGGAAGCCTTCGGGGAGCGGGAGTGCTCGCGGGGCGGTCTGGGACGACAGTACCTCCGCCACCTGCTCCCTCAGGCGCTGGCCCACGCGGGGAAGCTCGTCAAGTTCGGCGCCTGATCAGCGGCCGGCCGTCACGCCCGCCGAAGGAGCGGCCCGGGGGGTGGTGCATGCAGCTTCCTCTCGAAGGCGGACCCCTTCGCCGCTCTTCCCGCGAAGATTGACCGGGCGGAAGGCCTTTGCTAGCCTCGCGCCATGGCAACGCCCACCGCACCGTTCCTGGAACCGATCGAGCGTCTGGCGGAGTCGCTGAAGGAGGCGAGGCGACACGGAGAATCCGAAGAGGCCGCACGGCTCGCGGCGCGGTTCGAACAGGCGGTGAAAGAGACCTTCCGGTCGCTGACACCCTGGCAGCAGTGCCAGATCGCCCGCCATCCGGAGCGGCCGTACACGCTGGACTTCATCCACGGCATGATGACGGAGTTCGTCGAGCTCCACGGCGACCGGACGTTCGCCGACGATCCGGCGATCGTGGCTGGGTTCGCGCTGTTCGATGGACAGCCGGTGGCAGTGATCGGTCACCAGAAGGGCCGCGATACGACGGAGAAGGTTCGCCGGAACTTCGGCATGCCGCGGCCCGAGGGGTACCGGAAGGCGCTTCGCGTCATGCAGATGGCCGAACGGTTCGGGCGTCCCGTGATCACGCTGATCGACACGCCTGGAGCGTACCCTGGGATCGACGCGGAGGAGCGGGGCCAGGCGGAGGCGATTGCCAGGAACCTGCGAGAGATGGCGCTCCTGAAGGTGCCGATCATCGCCGTGGTCACGGGTGAGGGTGGGTCCGGCGGTGCGCTGGCGCTCAGTGTGGCGGACAGGATCCTCATGCTCGAGCATGCGGTGTACTCCGTGATCTCTCCCGAGGGGTGCGCGGCGATCCTCTGGAAGGATCAGTCGCGGGCGGAGGATGCGGCCCAGGCGCTCCGCCTGACGGCGGCCGATCTCAAGCGGCTCGGTGTGATCGACGAGATCGTCCCGGAACCGCCGGGAGGCGCGCAACTCGATCCCAGCCGGGCGGCGGAGCTCCTGAGCTCGTCCCTGCGGCGCCACCTGAAGGAGCTCCGGCGCGTGAAGAAACCGAACCTCCTGCTGGCCCGTCGTTACCGGAAGTTCCGGACGATGGGCGAGTTCGTTCAGTAGCGGCGTCCGGGTCCGGCCGGTGACCGGAGCGGGAGGTACCAAACCATGACACGGCGGAGGGCAGGGGTCTGGATCCGGCGCGTGACCGGTGTGCTCCTCGTGGCCATTCTCGGTTCACTCGCCGTCATCGGAGCCCACCGGTACCGGATTCTCAAGCCCCAGCTACTCCGGATGCTTCCCGAGGCACTGACCGGTGGCCCAGGCGCCGGAGCGAACGGAACGGCCGTCGGTGTCTATCACGGTTTCGAACACACGGAAAGCCTCGCCGGGAAACCCGTTTTCGAACTGCGGGCATCCGAGACGCTCGGTCTCGTGTCCGGCTGGTATTCGCTCGAGGGCGTGACGCTGAAACTGTTCCGGAAGGGTGGGGGTACGGCGGTCCTCCGGTGTGATCGCGCACGGTTCAACGCGAAGACACGAGCGGCGGAGCTCGACGGTTCCGTCCATCTCGAGCTCGATGACGGATCGTTCGTCGACACCTCCACCGGGCGGTTCGATCCCCGGCGACGGATCTTCCGAAGCACGAGCGAGGTGTTCTTCGGTGATCACTCCCTCATCGGGCGCGCCGGATCGCTCCGCTACGACCTCGGACGGGACCGGATCGAGCTTGGAAACGGCGTGCGCGTGTTCGGTGCCGATGGCGCGACGATGCAGACGGACCGCGTCGTCTACGACCGGCGGGCGCTGACCGTTACCGTCCCCGGTAGGTGCGTCCTGACCGATCCCGGGGGCTCCATCGATGCGGGCAGGGGGACCATCACTCTGTCGGAACGCGACGGTCGGCCCGAGCGGATCGATCTCGTGGACGGCGTCCGGTTCGTGTGGGCCGATCCGCGGGGCCCAGGGGAGGGGCGGGGAACGGCGGAGCGACTTCTCCTGTCCCGGGAAGGCGCCGGAACGTGGCGGGGACGCGCCAGGACCCGGGGGCCGTGGGTGGAGCTGGAGTTCGTCGAGGGCCCGGACTTTCTCTACAGAAGGATCCGCACGTGGGAGCTCGAGTTCGTCGTGGGGCCGGACGGCCCACGATCTGCCCGCACGAAGGGGATGACCTGCCTGACCGATCTCCCTGCCGACGCGGATGTGCGGTTCGCGGAATCGCGAGATGGAATGTTCCGGTTCGACGGGAACGGCCTCTCCGACATGGAGCTCTCCCGGGAGGTCCGGCTCTTCGCCGGCCCGTTCCGCGCGACGGCGGATCTAGCCCGCTTCGTTGCAAGCGTGCGGACCGTGGTTCTGCAGTCGGGACACGCCTCGGACGCCTCTCGGGTCCATGTGGTCCGTGACGGGACCGAGGTCTGGGCCAAGGAGATCCAGATGAAGGAGGAAGGCCGTGTAATGACCGCCCGTGGCGACGTCCAGGGACGGACGACCCGCGTCGGCTTCGCTGGCGGGTTGGAGGAAGAATCCGGGACGGCGGAGGAAGGGATCCGCTTCGCTGCGCAGACACTCGAGGCGTCCTCCGCAGGGGGGCGCGTCACGCTCCGGAGGGACGCGCGGGTCTGGCAGGGTCCGCGGCTGCTTCTCGCCGAGGAGATCGAGTTCGACGAGGAGCACCGCACCCTGGACGCCGTGGGGAACGTCCGGATGACGATGCCCTTGCCGGTCGAGGCGGACGACGGGGACGATCCGGGTGCTGGTGGAGGTGGAGAGGCGCTGATCGTCGCAAGATTGCTTCACTACTCCGAGCGCGAGGGCAAGGCCGTCTTCAAGGGCGGGGTCCGGCTGTCCGATCCGGAACACATGCTCTCGGCCGCCAAGCTCACGGCGACCATCGGCGAGACCGGAGAGCTGGAGGGGTTCGTCGCCGAGGGCCAGGTCGTCATCGAGGAGACGGCCGTCCGGCGGCGAATGACCGGGGACACGGCGCGCTACACACGCAAGACGGGCGAACTGGTCGTCACGGGGAACCCTGCACGGCTCGTGGACGAGAAGGGAAACGTCGTGACGAGCCGCTCGTTGACGTGGCACCGGCCCGATGATACGGTCACGGTCGCCGGCGAGGAGGAAGCGCCGACCGAGACCATCTACCATCCGGAGGGGTGACCCCTGAATCCACCCAGCGTCGATCTCGTAGCCGAGCACCTGCGGAAGTCGTACCGGCACCGGCGGGTCGTGGACGGTGTCAGCCTCACCGTCTCTCCAGGAGAGGTCGTCGGTCTTCTCGGTCCGAACGGTGCGGGCAAGACCACGACTTTCTATATGATCGTCGGCTTGATCGAGGCGGACGAGGGCGTGGTCAGACTGGGGACGAAGGACATCACCGGGCTGCCGATGTACCGGCGTGCCCGGATGGGCCTGTCGTACCTCCCGCAGGAGGCCAGTGTCTTCCGTCACCTGACGGTTGAACAGAACCTTTGGATCATCCTCGAGGCGCTCGGAGTCGGGATGGATGACGCCTTCGACCGGATCGATGGTCTCCTCGAGGCACTCGGGCTCGATGGGCACCGCCACCAGCGGGCGGAGACCCTCTCCGGTGGCGAGCGGCGCCGGCTCGAGATCGGCCGCGCCCTGGCCATCGCCCCGACGTTCCTGCTGCTGGACGAGCCGTTTGCGGGCATCGATCCCATCGCGGTGCTCGATCTGCAACGCGTGATTCGCCACCTCAAGTCGATAGGAATCGGCGTGTTGATTACCGACCACAACGTCAGAGAAACATTGAAGATCACGGATCGCGCCTCTATAATCAAGGATGGCAGGATTTTTGCTGCAGGCGTCCCGGAGGAACTCGCCACCAATCCGGACGTCCGACGAATCTACCTAGGGGAGGATTTTCAACTCTAGATGGCCCTGGAACAGAAGCTCCGGCTCAAGCTCGCCCAGCGTCTCGTGATGACGCCCTCGCTGCAGCAGGCGATCAAGTTGCTGCAGCTGTCGCGTCTCGAGCTTCAGGACGCCGTGACGCAGGAGATGCTGGAGAACCCGATGCTCGATGTCGAGCAGGAGGGGCTCGAGGAGGAGGTTGTCGAGACGCCGGCCAGCGAGGACCTGACAACACAGGATCCGTCCTCGCCGGCCCAGGAGATAGCGGAAGATCCACTTCCGTCGCCGGAGGAGAGCTACGGCGACATCGATCTCGAGGCGTTTTTCTCGGACTACCTTCCGGACTCGAGAGTCGAGGGCCGTTCCATGGCCTGGAGCGGGGAGGACCTGACACCACTCGAGAACGTGCTAACCGCTCCGCCGGGTCTGTTCGATCACCTGATGTGGCAGCTGAACCTCGTCCAGTTTCCCGAGGCGCTCCGGCCAGCGTGCGAGTTCATCATCGGGAACCTCGACGAGGACGGCTTCCTTCAGGCCTCGGACGAGGAGATCATGACAGCTGCCGGGCTCGAGTCGGTGGAGCAGGTCCGGGAGGCGCTGGCGGTGGTCCGCTCCCTGGATCCTCCAGGCATCGCGGCGCGGTCCCTCAGGGAGTGTCTCCTCCTGCAACTGGACCTGCTTGCCAACGATGCCAGGGTAGGCGAGGAGGATCGTCAGGTGACCGCCCGTCTGAGAGTCGTGATTCGCGACCACTGGGACGACCTGCTGCGCCAGCGGTGGGAACGGATCGCCGACGCACTCGGCTGCCCTGTGCCCGAGCTGAAGCCACTCCTGGATGTGTTGCACAGGCTGGATCCTCGTCCCGGCCGGGCCTACCAGCGTGATGCGAACTATGCAGTCGAGCCCGACGTCTACGTCCACAAGGTCGATGGCGAGTACGTCATCACCCTCAACGACGACGGTCTGCCGCGCCTGCGGATGAACCCCCACTACCTGGCGCTGCTCAACGGACGGCAGGTGGACGGTGAGACGGCGACCTTTCTCCGGAACAAGATGCGGAGCGCCCTCTGGCTGATCAAGAGCATCGACCAGCGGCAGCGCACGATCTACAAGGTCGCGGAGAGTATCGTCCGGTTCCAGCGGGACTTCCTCGACCACGGGCTCGAGTTCCTGCGGCCGATGGTGCTCCAGCAGGTCGCCGACGACGTCGGCCTCCATCAATCCACGGTCTCCCGGGTGGTGAGCAACAAGTACATGTACACCCCTCGGGGACTGTTCCCGATGAAGTTCTTCTTCCACTCGGGGGTCGACTCGGCACGGGGGGAGAACGTATCATCGCTGGTGGTGAAGGAACGGATCAGGAAACTGATCGAGACGGAGGATCCAGCGAAGCCGCTGTCCGATTCAAAGATCATGAAGCTGCTCCAGCGGGAGGGCATCCGTCTCGCCAGAAGAACCGTAGCCAAGTACAGGGAGGAGGTCGGCATCCCCTCCTCCGAGAAGCGGAAGAGAATGTTCTGAACGACTCACGTTCAAGGAGTGACCGATGAAGATCGAATACGTTGCACGAAACGACGTCGAGCTCACCGACCGGATCCGGCAGTTCACGGAGAAGAAGCTCCGGAAGGTCCTCAAGTACTTCAACGACATCCTGGAAACCCGCGTGGAGCTCGAACAGGAGCGCCACCTGTTTACAGCCGATATCTTCATCAACGGAAAAGATTTCGACCTCAAGGCTCGGGGCCGCTCGAAGGAGATCACGGCGGCGATCCAGGAGGCGGTGGACAAGCTTGAGAACCAGGCGGCCAAGGCGAAGACTCGCCTGAAGGAGCGGAAGCGGGGAGGCGAGGGCCCTGGAAAGGGTGCCTCGGGCTGGCCGGTGGAGGTCCTGGAGCGGGACTCCATTCGTGAGGGAACGCCGCGGATCATCAAGACCTCGACCATCCCGATCAAGCCGATGACCGTCGAGGAGGCCGCGCTTCAGCTCGAGAGCTCGCGGAACGACTTCATCGTCTTCAGGAACGCGGCGAACGACCGGATCAACGTTCTGTACCGGCGCAGGGACAACAACCTCGGCCTGATCTCTCCCGAGTTCTGACCGTGAAGCTCCTGCAACTCATCGGACCGGACCGGATCTTCACCGGTCTCCGGGCGGAGGACGCCAAGAGCGCCCTGCGTCAGGTCGCCGAACTGATCGCACCCGCCGCGGGGATCGACGCGAAGACCATCCACGAGGCGTTGCTCGAACGCGAGAAACTCGGGTCGACCTCGATCGGGGACGGATTCGCGATCCCGCACTGCAAGTGCCAGGGGATGGACGAGATCGTCGTGGCGGTTGCACGGCTCGAAGAACCGGTCGGGTTCGGCGGCCCGGCAGACGAGCCCGTTCGCTGCCTCTTCGTCGTCCTGTCGCCGCCGGATCAGCCCGCAGCACACCTGCAGGTGCTCTCGCAGATCGCGCGGGTCCTCAAGCGGCGGGAGGTCCGGCGGAGGCTCCTCGAAGCCGAGAGTGCCGAGCAGATCCTTGAGGAGATCCGGAAGGCGGCGGAGGCCGAGGGAATGTGAAGATCCCGGCCCCGATCCCCGTGCAGGAACTGCTGGATGCCAGGGCTCTGGCTCCTCTGGGGTTCGAGGTGGTCGCGGGAA
This sequence comes from Thermoanaerobaculia bacterium, assembly GCA_027067575.1. Classification (GTDB taxonomy): domain Bacteria; phylum Acidobacteriota; class Thermoanaerobaculia; order Thermoanaerobaculales; family Sulfomarinibacteraceae; genus JAMOVQ01. The sequence continues at coordinate 44,137 of JAMOVQ010000047.1, forward strand.
GCCAGGCGCTTGGCCGGCGAATGATCTCGAACCCACGGATTCAGAAACCCGGCCTCGCCCTGGCGGGTTACCTGGAGTACGTCCGGAAGGGAAGACTTCAGGTGCTCGGCCAGTCCGAGTTCTCCTACCTGGAGACCCTGCCCCCTTCCGAGGCCGATGCACGGATGATCGCGCTGGCCGATACCGATGTCTCGGCGCTCGTCGTCGCGAAGGGCCTCGATCCATCACCGGCTGTCGTGGCGCACTGCGACACCGTTGGCATGCCCATCCTCCGGACACACCTTCAGACGTCCGAGGTCATCGCGCGGATCGCCAACTACCTGGAGGAGCGGCTCGCCCCGTGGACCCAGGTCCACGGTGTGCTCGTCGAGGTCTACTCCGTGGGGACACTGATCACGGGAGCCCCCGGGATCGGCAAGAGTGAATGTGCGCTGGAGCTCGTCTACCGGGGGCACCGGCTGGTCGCCGATGATCTCGTCGTGATCCGGAGGATACGGCACTCACAGCTGCTCGGATCCGCGCATCCCGACCTCCTGTACATGCTCGAGCTCCGCGGGGTTGGGATCATCGACATCCGGAGTCACTTTGGGAACAGCGCGGCCTCGCTCGAGGTGGACGTCACCCTCGCGATCCACCTGGAGAAGTTCGAGGGCACGGGACGGCCAAAACGCGGTACGTGGGAAGATCGGCTCCGGGCCGGGGGCGATCCGGCTGCCACGAACCATGAGATCCTCGGTGTCTCGATTCCCCGGTTCAGCATGGCCGTGGCACCGGGCCGGGACGTTGCGATCATGGTGGAGACAGCCGTCCGCAAGTGCATGCTCGCCGAACGGGGTATCCACGACGAACAGGAGTTTCTGCGCCGGGTCGACATCCGCGCAGCCAGGGGTCACGATGGGCAGGGTGACGATGAGGACCGGTGAAGGGGACCGGAATCCGGGCGGCGGCCCGTTCATCCTCACGGGCTACTCGGGATCCGGAAAGACCGTCCTGTCCCGTGGTCTCGAGGACATCGGGTTTCACTGCGTCGACAACGTGCCGCTGGAGGTCATCGAACCGGTCTTCCGGTGTCTGGAACCGCGTATCGAGCGCGTTGCGGTGGTCCTCGATGTTCGGACCCCCGGCTTTTCCGAGCGGTTTCCGGAGGTACTGGAGCGCCTGCGGGAGCGGTTCACGACGTTGAAGCTCGTCTTCGTCGAGGCCTCCCTCCAGATCCTCCTCCACCGGTACTCGATCTCCCGGCGGCCCCATCCGATCCGGTCGACGTCGCTGACTGAGGCCATCGCCGACGAGGTGGAATCGCTCGCGGAGATCCGGGGCCTGGCGGACGTGGTGATCGATTCCTCCCAGCTGGAGCCACTGGAGCTACGCCGGCAGGCGCTGGCGCTCGGCGGGCTGATCGATCTGAGGGAGCTCATGGTGCTCGAGGTCGAGAGTTTCTCCTACCTCCACGGCGTGCCGTCCGATGCCAGCCTCGCCTTCGACGTGCGGTTCCTGCCCAACCCGTACTACGTCCCCGAGCTTCGCCCCCTTCCGGGTGACCATCCGGACGTGGTGGCGTGGCTCGAGTCCCACACCGAGGTCGGAGAGACGGTGGGGAGGCTGTGCGACGTCGTTCTCGACCTCGCGCCACGTTATGCGGCCGAGCTCAAGAGCCGTCTGAACGTGGCCGTTGGATGCACCGGAGGGCGTCACAGGTCCGTCTACGTCGCGGATCGGATCGCCCATGGGCTGGAATCCTCGGGCTACACTGTGGCGTTGCACCACAGGGACAGGAACCGCTGGAGGCCCTCATGATCAAGACACTGATCGTCACCCACGGCAACCTCGCCGACGAGCTCGTCGCAGCGGCACGAACGATCGACGAGGAGCTTGCACGGGGTGTTCACCCGCTCTCACTTCCGTGGGACGTGGACTTCGACATAGCCCGCGAGACGGTGACCGGGCGCCTCCAGGAACTCGATGAAGGTTCCGGGGTCCTGGTCCTGACCGACATGTTCGGCGGCACGGCGACCAACCTCGTGCTCCCATCCCTCGAGGAGGGGAAGGTGGAGGTCGTCACCGGGGTCAACCTTCCGATGCTGATCAAGCTCGGCAGCCTGCTGGATCGGGGACTCGAGCTTCACGAGCTGGCCCGACGGGTGGTGGCAGCGGGCCAGCGGAGCATTCACGTCGCGAGCGAGTTTCTCGGCTCCCGCGGCTGATCAGGCCTCCCTCAGCTCGTGTACGATTGGGCCTGAGGCCCGCCCACGGCGGTGGAGAACAGGAACGGGATGATGAAGGAAGAACAGATCGAGGTCTCGAACAAGCTGGGCCTGCACGCGCGGGCCGCCGCAAAGCTCGTCCACACGGCGAGCCGCTTCGAGTCGGATGTGACCATCGGCACGGACGATGAGGAGGTCAATGCGAAATCGATCCTTGGCCTTCTGACGTTGGCTGCGACCAAGGGGTCGAAACTGAAGATTCGCGCCAACGGCCGGGACGAGGACGCGGCGGTCGAGGCGGTTGTCGAGCTCTTCCAAAACCGTTTCGGGGAACCCGAATGAGCGCATCTTCCGTCTCAGGGCTCGGCGTCAGTCCCGGCATCGCCATCGGCGAGCCCGTGGTCCATCTGGCCCGGCCCGTGGCGGTGCTTCGGGTTCCGATTCCGAAGAATCGGGTGGATGACGAGATCGCACGGTTCCGTGATGCCGTCCGCCGCGCGGCGGAGGCCATCGAGCACAACGCCCGGAGAGCGCGGGAACGGATGGGGGAGGAGTACGCGGCGATCTTCGAGGCACACAGCATGATCGCAAGGGACCCGGTTCTCGTCGAGAAGGTGGAGAAGCTCATCCGGACGGGTGCCGTCAACGCCGAGTGGGCGTTCGATCAGGTCGTGGCGGAGTACATGGAGCAGTTCGAGGGCCTCGGCGACGGCTACCTGGCCGAGCGCCGGCTCGATCTCCTCGACGTTGCATCCCAGATTCTCAACATCCTCCAGGGATACGACTTTGGAAAGCTTCAGGAGCTCGAACGCCCGGTGATCCTCGTGGCGGACGACTTGCCGCCCTCCCAGGCGGTTCAGCTTCCGCTCGATCATGTCTTGGGCTTCGTTCTCGAGACCGGTGGAGCGACATCCCACACGACGATCATCGCACGCTCGCTGGGGATCCCGGCGATCGTCGGAGCGCACGGCGCCTGCCAGGCGGCGCTCGAGGCCCGGATGGCGGTGGTGGACGCGTTCGAGGGCCGGGTCGTGTTCGATCCCGACCCGGCCGAGATCGCGGAGTACGAGTCTCGGAACGCAGAGTACGCCGAACAGCGTGAACACCTCGTGGAGCTCGTGGCTCAGCCTCCCGTCACGCGCGATGGCCACAGGATCACGCTGCTCGCGAACCTCGATCTTCCGTCGGAAATGCGGGAGGCGGATCGCTGGAACGCCGAGGGCGTGGGCCTGTACCGGTCCGAGTTCCTCTACATGCGGTTCGCTCCCGGACTGCCTTCCGAGGAGGATCACTTCCAGCACTACATGGACCTGGTCTCCCGGGCCAACGGCCGGCCCGTGGTCATCAGGACGTTCGACCTCGGTGGCAAGAAGCTGGCACGGGAGGTCATCGGGGCCAGGGAGAGCAACCCGATCCTCGGGTTACGAGGGATCCGTCTCTGTCTCCGCCAGCGTGATTTCTTTGCGGATCAGCTCCGGGCGCTGCTCCGGGTCTGCGGGCAGTTCCCCGCGGGACAGGTCAGGATCATGCTGCCGCTGATCTCCGGGATCGAGGAGGTCCGGAAGACGCGGTGCCTTCTCCGAAGACTCACGAAGAAGCTCCGCGCTGAGGGTCACCATATCCCCGAGAACGTTCCGCTCGGCGTGATGGTCGAGGTGCCGTCCAGCGCACTGATTGCGGACCGGCTCGCGCAGGAGGTGGACTTCTTCTCCATCGGCACCAACGATCTCACCCAGTACACCCTCGCGGTGGACAGGGCCAACGAAATGGTCGCCGAGCTGTACCGGCCGAGCCACCCCGCGATCCTGCGGCTGATCGAGGAGGTGGTTCAGGCTGCCAGCCATGCGGGGATCGAGGTCTCGATCTGTGGAGAGACAGCGGCCGATCCGCTGATGGTCCCCGTTCTGGTCGGACTTGGACTGAAGAAGTTGAGCATGAACCCCCAGTCGCTTCCGGTGGTCAGGAACCTCATCCGGCATCTCTCCTACCGGGAGGCGGCCCATATCTCCCGTACCGCACTCAGGCTCTCCACGGCCTCGGAGGTGGAGGAGTACCTCCTCGAACGCCTTGCAATCCTGTTCGCGAAGATCAAGATTCACGTATAGGAGTTCTGCCGATGCCAAGGATCGAACCGCGCCGGATCGAGAAACCATGGGGCCACGAGGAGATCTTCGCGGTGACCGAGCGGTACGTCGGGAAGATCCTGTTCATCCGAGAGGGCGAGGCGTTGAGCCTTCAGTACCATGAACGCAAGGACGAGACGATCCGTATCCTCGACGGCCTGATGGAGCTCGTCAGCGGTCCGGAACCCGAGGCACTCGAGAGCCACCGGCTTCAGCCGGGCGATGTCTTTCACGTTCCACCCGGGACGGTCCACCGGATGATCGCACTCGAGGATACGCGCGTCCTCGAGGTCTCCACACCAGAGCTCGACGACGTCGTCCGCCTCCAGGACCGGTACGGACGGGAAGGAACGAACATCCCCTGATGGGGGAAGGGAGCCCGAAGATGAAACGAGAGACCGGACGCCATCCGTTGCACGCCGCAGTCCTTCTCATCGGGGTGCTGGCGTACGCTGCCCCAACCCTGTCGGCGGAACCGGAGGCAACGGCGACGCCCGCGCCGACCGCAGCCCCAACGCCCTCTCCCGAGCCCGGATCCCTCGCCGCTGCCGCCAGCCGGATCAAGCTCAAGAAGCCCCGGACGAAAGGGGAGGGGATCGTCATCACCAACGAGAACCTCCCGGATTACGCTGCAAAGGGGGCCTTGACCTTTGCCAAGGGTTCCTCCACGGGGTCAGAGGATGGAGGACTCGACGAGGCTTCCGAAGGCGGGGACGAGGCTCACGAGGACGGCCAGAAAAGCGGGAAGGACAAGCGCGAGTACTGGCAAAAGCGGTACAAGGATCAGCTGAAGCGCATCCAGGAGATGAAGAAGCGGATCAAGGAGCTCGACAAGGAGATTCCCGGACTCTGGGCACAGTTCTACTCCTGGGACGACCCGGTCTACCGGGATTCGGTGATCAAGCCGAAGCTGGACAAGGCGCTGGCGGAATCCGAGACGTTGAAGAAGAAGCTTCCCGAGGAGGAGGCGAAGCTCGACAGGATCCGGGAGGAGGCGCGCCGAGACGGAGCGCTGCCCGGCTGGTTCCGCGGACTCGACGCCGGGGAATGATCGGGACGCGTTGGGTCGTCTGACAGCGTGGGACACGATCCTCCGTCACAGGGCCTCTGAGACTGTACGGTTTGCTCGAACAGGACACGCGAATGAGACTGCGAACCTATTTCATCGAGACCCGTGGATGTCCGATGAACGTCCACGACAGCGAGCGGCTGGAGGGGCAGCTGATCGCCTCGGGGCTCCGGCCTGCTGCGGATGCCGGATCGGCCGACCTCGTCCTCCTCAACACCTGCGCCGTCCGGGAACGCCCGGTGCAGAAGATCCACGGCCGGATCGACCAGCTCGCACGCCTTCCCCGACCGCCGGCCGTTGCCATCTGCGGCTGTGTGGCGCAACAGGAGGCCGACGCATTGCTCGAGCGATCGGCCAGCGTCGTTCTCGTCCTTGGCCCGCGCAAGGTCGGTCGCCTCGCCGGTCTGCTGCACCGTGTGGAACAAGGGGAACGGCTCGTCGTCACGGGGTTCGACGAGACCCCAGGCGGAGATCCTCATCTCGGCCACCATGCCACACCGTACCGGGGGATGGTCACGGTGACGGAAGGGTGCGACGAGTTCTGCACCTACTGCGTCGTTCCGTACACACGCGGGCGCGAGGCCAGCCGCCCCGTGAACGCCATCGCCGCCGAGGTCGGGCACCTGGTAGCCGGGGGCGTGTCCGAGATCCTGCTCCTCGGGCAGACGATCAACTCGTACCGGTGTCCGCAAACCGGCGTCGGCTTCGCCGCATTGCTTGACCGCCTTGCATCGGCGGGACCGCACATCCCTCGGCTTCGGTTCCTCACGTCCCATCCCCGTCATTTCGACGACCTGCTCATCGAGACCATTGCGGCACACCCGCACCTCTCGCGTTACCTCCACCTGCCGGTCCAGGCGGGCTCGGATGCCGTCCTGTCCCGGATGAAGCGACGGTACACCCGGGCCGAGTACCTCGAGCTCATCGAGAGGATCCGCCAGGCGGTTCCCGAGGCGAACCTATCCACCGACGTCATCGTCGGGTTCCCCGGCGAGACCGAAGCCGACTTCCTTCAGACCCTCGACCTCCTGGAGACCGTGCGGTTCGGCCAGGTGTTCGCCTTCGCCTTCTCCCCTCGGCCCCGAACGCCCGCGGCGCGGTATGCCGACGCCGTTCCCGAACCGGTGAAGAAGGAACGGCTCCACCGCCTGTTCGAGGTCACCGACAGGATCGAGCGTGAGCTCAACGAGACCCTGGTCGGGACCGTGCAGGAGGTCTTGATCGAGGGTGATTCGCGCCGCTCCGGCGCGGAATGGCAGGGGAGGGGAGCGGACAACCGCGTCGTCAACTTCGCCAAGGTGGGAGACGACCGTCCGGGCGATATCGTGCCCGTCCGGATCACCGCAGCGGCCGCGCACTCCCTCCACGGCGACCGGATCCCGGCCGAACCGTACCACCGGTTCGTTCCCCGCACGCTCCCCGTGCTCGACCGTGCAATGCCACAAACAAAGCGGGGCGAACCGGGCCCCAGGGAACCCCGGCCTTGACAACGGCCCGGCCTGTCCGCACATTGGTGGCATGAACGAGCCGGATGTTCCGTTTCGCGAGGAGGATCTCGAGGCCGTCCGAATACGGGCTCTGGTGATGGACCCCGTCTCGTCCGTTCCAGTGGTCGTCCTCGAGAGCGAGGCCGGCGGAACGCTCCTGCCGATCTGGATCGGGCTCTGCGAGGCCAACGCCATCGCCCTCGCGATGGAGTCCGTCGCCACGCCACGTCCGATGACCCACGACCTGCTCGTCTCCATCATCGAGGCCACGGGCCACCGTGTGGAACGAGTCGTCATCCACGCCCTCGAGCACAACGTCTTCCATGCGGTACTCCTGCTCTCGGGCGCCAACGGAAACATCCCGGTGGATTCGAGACCATCCGACGCCCTGGCCCTCGCCGTCAGGATGCAAACGCCGCTCTTCGTCACCCGCGGAGTTCTCTCCGAGGCGGCGTTCCGGGAACGGAGCGAATCCGAGCTCATCCGTGCGGTCCTCGAGAAGATTCCCGCGGAGGATCTCGGCCGCTGGAAGATGTGAGGGTACAGCAAGCCCACGGCCCGCCTCGCCACCCGCAGCCCTCCACCCGGTACCCCACACCACACCCACCTTCCAAGGGACGAGCAAAGCGATGTCCCCGTCGGCGCCTCGAAGAACCGTGCCCTCAACGATTTGGACAGCCCCCAACCCGACCGACCCGCCGGCCGAAACGAGGTGCCCCCACCTGGTACCCCACTCACCCGCCCGACCAGGGACGAGCGAAGCGACGTCCCGGTTGGCGCTCCAGAGAACCAGGCCCTTCACGATCGGGACGGTCCTCCAACTCGCCTGATCCGCCGGCCGAAACGAAGCACTCCCGCATGGTGCCCCACATACCCGCCGCCCCAGGGACGAGCGAAGCGATGTTCCGGTTGGCGCTCCAGAGAACCAGGCCCTTCACAATTGGGTCTGTCCCCTCGAGCAGCGCGATGCGGGCTGAAGCCCGCGCTCCGTTGGGCTCGCCCCGGACGAAGGAAAAACAATGTCCCCTGCTCCTGCCCTTCGGCCGAAACGAAGGCCCTTCGCGCGGTACCCCATCCCTCGCCCACCCAGGGACGGGCGAAGCAATGTCCCGGTTGGCGCCGCAGAGAACTAAGCCCTCCACGATTGGGACTGTCCCCGCAACCTGGCCGAAACCCCCGCCGAGAGGATGGCGCTCCACCTGGTGCCCCACTCATTCACCCGCCCAGGGACGAGCGAAGCGACGTTCCGGTTGGCGCTCCAGAGAACCGAGACCATCACGATTGGGACTGTCCCCTCAACGGAGTCCTTCGCCATCCAGCGATCGAGCGCCCCACGTGGAACGGGCCGGCGTGGGGGCGGGGGCGGTCCGGGGACGGAGGGGAGGGCAAGCCCCGTGGAGGCGTGCCCGGGCGGCGAGCGCAGACGGCTTGGCCCGAGAGGGTGGATGGGTGGGGGAAGGGTAA
>JAMOVQ010000048.1 GCA_027067575.1 Thermoanaerobaculia bacterium
GGCCAAGCCGTCTGCGTTCGCCGCCCGGGCACGCCTCCACGGGGCTTGCCCTCGCCTCCGTCGCCGGACCGCCCCCGCCCCCACGCCGGCCCGTTCCTCGTGGGGCGCTCGATCGCTGGATGGCGGAAGGCTCCGTTGTGGGGACAGTCCCGATCGTGAAGGGCCTGGTTCTCTGAGGCGCCAACCGGGACATCGCTTCGCTCGTCCCTGGGGCGGTGGGTGCGTGGGGCACTAGGCGGGGGGCCTCGTTTCAGGCGAGGCGGAGTGCTGGTTCAGGGGACAGTCCCGATCGTGGAGGGCTTGGTTCTCTGGAGCGCCAGCCGGGACGTTGCTTCGCTCGTCCCTGGGCGGGCGGGTGAGTGGGGCACTGGGTGGGGTACACCCAGGACTCGTGGTGGCGACGGCGAGCTGGGAGTCGCCTCGCTCCTCCTTGGGGTGCTGGGCGGAGCGGCGCGTCACGGCTTCCGTGCCGGTGAGTGCGGCCCGAAGCTATCGCGCTGTTGGATCCGCTGGGGCATTGTGGGGTCGCCGTCCGGGAGGGCGCGCCCGTGTGGTCTCCTTCGGATACGTCGCCCGGAGGCGGGGAGAAGCCGGAGATGGGTATTGAGCTCCTTCGCGGAACCGAGTGACTCGCCGGTGGCCGATTCGTACCTCTTCGAGCGCCCCTCGCTCCCGGCGATTTTTCGTGGGGAGCGATGTGGCGGTCGGGACCTCCTGGTCCCCAAGCGGTCTCGGCGGTGTCTTCTCGCCCGTGGCGATGGGGATGGCAGCGTCCGGAGGCTCGAGGACCACGGCGCGGCGGCCTCGGACCGGGGGACGGCGGAGACACCGGACGGGAGGCCGTATACTCTGCGGCGTGGAGCTGGCCGCTCTTTCCGGGGATTCGAGGGTCGTCGTCAGGATGACGAACTGGCTCGGCGACACCATGATCGCCCTGCCCGCGCTCAGGGCGCTGCGCGAACGGTTTCCCGGGGGACACCTCGCGGTCCAGATCCGCGCGAACCTGGCGGAGATCCTGTCCGGTATCCCGTGGATCGACGAGGTGCTCCCCCTGACGATCCGGTCCGGCACGCCGGGCATCGCCGATCGCGTCCGCGTGGCCGGGGAGTTGCGGCGGAAGCGGTTCGGCCTCGCTGTCGTCTTTCCGAACAGCTTCGACTCGGCGCTGCTCCCGTTCCTCGCGGGGATCCCGGAACGTCTGGGCTACGCGCGGGACGGCCGGGGGCCGCTGCTGACCGTGCCGGTCCCGGCGACGCCGGAGATCCGGTCGATGCACCAGGTCCGCTCCTACCACGCGCTGCTCCGTCCGCTGGGGATCGGCGGCGAACCGGGGCCGGTCGAGCTCGAAGTTCCGGAAAGCGCCGCGGAGCGTGCCGGGGCGCTGCTCGCCGAGCTTCCCGGCGAAGGCCCCGTGATCGCCCTGGCGGCCGGTTCGGCGTACGGACGGGCCCGGGAGTGGCCGGAGGAGCACTTCGCGGCGCTCGCCCGGATCCTCGCCGAGCGGCACGGGGCGCGGTTCGTCCTGGTCGGGGCCCCGCGGGAGGTGGAGCAGTGCCGGAAGGTCGTGGCGCTCGCCGGCGGCCTGCCGCGCGGGAGCGCCATCCTGATCACGGCGGGGCGGACGAGCCCCGCGGACCTGGCGGCGCTCCTGGCGCGGTGCGACGCCTTTTTCGGCAACGACTCCGGGGCGATGCACGTGGCCGCCGCCGTGGGGATCCCGACCCTGGCCATCTTCGGGTCGACCAACCCCGTCCACACCCATCCGCTGGGCCCCCGTGCCGAGATCTTCGTCAGCGACCGCGAGTGCAGCCCGTGCATGGCGCGGACCTGCCGGTTCGGCCACTACGGCTGCCTGACCGACTTCACGCCGGAGATGGTGGCGGCGCGGCTGGAGTCGATGGGTGTGTTCGATGGGGCCGGCGGGGCCGGGGCCTCCGCATGAGCGGGCCGGGCCGTCCGGCGGTGTTCCTGGACCGGGACGGGACCATCGGGGAGGCCCCGCCGCCGGGCGGGTTCGTCGTCCGACCGGAGGCGTTCCGGCTGATCCCCGGCGTTGCGGAGGCGCTCGCACGGTTGCAACGGGCCGGTCTCGCCCTCGTGGTGGTGACGAACCAGTCGTGCATCGCGAGGGGGCTCGCCACGGAGGACGACGTGGCGGCCGTCCACTCCGAGATGCGGCGGCAGCTGGCCGCGTCGGGCGTGGCGCTCGACGCCGTGTACCACTGTCCGTCGCTCGATCCGGACGACCCGGACCGCAAGCCGAACCCCGGCATGATCGAGCGCGCAATCGCGGGACTCGGCCTCGACAGGGCGCGGTCGGTGATGGTGGGCGACAGCACCCGGGACGTCGAGGCGGGGAGGGCCGCCGGGGCCGGAACCGTGCTCGTGACGGAGCAGTCCGCTCCGGGCGAACCGGACCGGGCCCGGGCCGTGGGCCCGGACGCCGTGTTCGGGAACCTTCCGGAGGCGGTAGACTGGATCCTCGAACGGACGGTCGGGAGGAACGACGGTGGGGCATGATCTCCAGGAGCTCGTCTCGCGGTTGCGGCCCGCGCGCGTGGCCGTCATCGGGGACGTGATGCTGGACCGGTGGATCAGCGGGAGGGTCGGGCGCGTCAGTCCGGAGGCGCCGATCCCCGTGCTCGAGATCGAGGACGAGCACGCCATGGCGGGCGGTGCGGCGAACGTCGCCGTCAAGGCGGCCGGACTCGGCGCCGAGGTCGCCCTCGTGGGGGTCGTCGGTGACGACGGCGAGGGCAGGGCGCTCGAACGGATGGTCCGCGGGGCGGGGATCGACACGCGGGGCATCGTGGTGGACCGCCGGCGTCCGACGACGGTGAAGACGCGGCTCATCGCGCGGCGGCAGCAGATGCTCCGTGCCGATCGCGAGGAGCGGCGGCCTCTCCACAGGGCCACGGCGGCCCGGGTCGGCCGGGCCGTCCACGACGCGGTGGCGGAGGCGGACGTCCTGATCGTGGAGGACTACGGCAAGGGGGTGCTGACCCCCGGCATCGTCCGGGCGGGGATCGAGGCTGCCGCGGGGCGGGGGATCCCCGTGATCGTCGATCCGTGCTGCGGCGACTTCTCCCGGTACGCCGGGGCGACGGTGATCACCCCGAACGTGGCGGAGGCCTCCGTCGGCGCAGGGTTCCCGATCCGGGACGACGGCGACCTGGAACGGGCGATGCGGGCCCTCTCCGGGATGACCGGCGCCGCTGTCGCTGTCACCCGCGATGCCCGTGGCATCTCGCTCCTCCGGGCGGAGGACGGCGAGGTCGAGCACGTGCCCACCGAGGCGGTGGACGTGTTCGACGTCACGGGCGCCGGGGACGCCGTGGCCGCGACCGTGGCGCTGGCGCTGGCCTCGGGCCTCGGCCTGGCCGAGGCGTGCGCCGTGGCCAACGTCGCGGGCCGGGTCGTGGTCCAGCAGTTCGGTGTCGGCGAGTTGAGCCTCGACCGCCTTCGCAGGGAGGCCCGGGCGGTGGCGGGGCCGGCGCGCAAGATCGTCGACCGGACCACGGCCGCCGCCAGGTGCGCCGAGGTCCGGGCCGAGGGCGGCACGGTCGTCTTCACCAACGGATGCTTCGACATCCTGCACTACGGTCACGTCACGCTGCTTCAGGAGGCCCGGAAGCAGGGCGACTTCCTCGTCGTGGGGCTGAACACCGACGCCTCGGTCCGCCGCCTCAAGGGGCCCTCCCGCCCCCTCGTGCCGGAGGAGCAGCGGGCGGCGATGCTGGCGCTGTACCCGTTCGTCGACCTCGTCGTCCTCTTCGACGAGGACACGCCGCTCGAGCTCGTCCGGGCGCTCCGGCCCGGCGTCATCGTCAAGGGCGGGGACTACCGGCCGGAAGAGGTGGTCGGCGGCGAGGACGTGGTCTCGTGGGGCGGGAGGATCCACACGGTGCCCCTCGTGGACGGGCTGAGCACCACGCGGATCGTGGACAGGGCCCGGGGGGAGGGGGAGTGAGCGCCGTCCGGGGGAGTCTCCGTGCCTCGGGGGAGGCGCTGGCGGCGGCCGTCGCGGATCCCGGGTTCGCCGCCGCGGTGGAACGCGCCGCCGCCCGGGTCGTCGAGACGCTCCGGTCCGGCGGGAAGCTCCTGGTGTTCGGCAACGGCGGCAGCGCCGCGGACGCCCAGCACCTGGCCGCCGAGCTGGTCGGCCGGTTCCGCGTCGAGCGCCGGGGTCTCCCCGCCGTCGCGCTGACCACGGACAGCTCGGTCCTGACCTCCGTCGGCAACGACTCCGGGTTCGAGCGGGTGTTCGCCCGGCAGGTCGAGGCGCTGGGGGGGGCGGGCGACGCTGTCGTGGCGATCTCCACCAGCGGGGAGTCGCCCAACGTCCTCGCGGCCGTGGAGACGGCCCGTTCCCGCGGGCTGGCGGTGATCGCCCTGACGGGCCGGGACGGGGGCCGGCTGGCCGGGGCTTCGGACGTGGCGGTGGTCGCGCCCGTGGCGGTGACGGCCCGGATCCAGGAGTGCCACGTCGCCGCGATCCACGCGATCTGCGAGGCGGTGGACGAGGCGTTCGGCGGTACCCGTGGGGAGGCCGGTCCGGCCGGATCCGGGTGATGCGAGAATGCAGGGCCGCGGGCCGGCAGGGCCGGTGCGCGAGCAGAAGGGAGATCCGATGAAACCGTTGCGTGGCACCGTTCATCTCGTGCTCGCCATGACTCTTCCGATCGTGGCGTCCGCCGCGTTCGATCCCGCACGTGAGGCGGCGGGCATCGACCGTCCGGTGCCCGGGCCCGGCGCCGCTCTGGAGTCGCCGGTCGAGATCGGGCGTGCCCGGATCGAGCCCGGCGAGGGCGCGACGGTCAGGCCGCTCTGGGCGGGGGATCGCCGCTGCGGCGTCCTGCTCGAGGGTCCGCTGACGCTGCGCTACCGGGTGGACGATCCCGTCAGTGCGCCCGTCGCGCGGCGGAACGCCCGCAAGGCGTCGCACCTCCACGCGGTGGGCGACGGGAAGCGTCTCGAGCTCGTCGAGGCGCTCGAAGGGGCCGTCCTGTGGGGGTGGGAGCTGCCGGAGGCGGGCGGCGGCACATCGAGCGAAGGGGAGCTCCCCGCGTGGGCCAGGGGCATCCTGAAGGACCCGATGTTCCCGCGGCCCTCCGAGGAGCTGCTGACGGCCCGGGCGCTCGGGGGGCGGGGGCTCGTCTACGGCCTGCTGCACGGATCCAGGGACGAGCTCGTGCTCCTCGTCGATCCCATCACGGAGCGGCTCGAGACGCTGGGCGTCGTGGACAAGGTCGATTCTGCGCGCGTGGTGGACCGGGGGCGGTTCACCGTCGAGGAGATCGCGGCGCAGCCGGTCGGCCGGCGGTGGTGGGACCGGTTCCCGGCGCCGCTGGTCGCCGTGGACGAGGATCTCCGGGTGACGAACGACCAGGATGAGCACGTCGTCGTGGACGCCACGATGAAGCTCGCGGCCGCCCGGGACGGGGTGGGAGTCTGGCGGACGAACCTCATGGACCGGGTCGTGGTCCGGTCGAAGGTTCATCCGGTCACGATCCGGTCGCTGGAGGTCGACGGAAAACCGGCGCCGTACCTCCACCGGAACGGGGATCTGCTCGTTTTCCTCGATCCGCCCGTGGCCCGGAAGGGCGGCACGGTGACCGTCCACGTCGTCTCCGAGGGGCCGCTCGCCCAGCGCCCCAGGGGCGACAGCTACTGGTCGCTGGGAACGTGGCCGTGGTACCCGCAGCCCGGGCTCGACGGCGAGCTGGCGACGGTCCGGATCCGGGTCGACGTGCCGGAGGAGCTGACGCCGTTCGCCTCGGGAACCACGGTCTCCCGGAGCTCGAAGGACGGGCGCAACGTCCTCGAGACCCGGATCGACCACCCGGTGCAGTTCCCCGTCATCGCCGCGGGCCGGTACACGACGTACTCGGACGAGAAGGACGGCGTGCGGTGCGAGGTTGCCTCCTACGTCTTCGGCAAGAAGAAGGCGTGCCGGCGCCTGATCCAGAACTTCTTCGCGGCGATCGAGGTGTACGACCGGCTGTTCCACCACCCGTACCCGTTCGACGAGATGAACATCGTCGAGATGAACACGTGGGGGTTCGGCCAGGCGCCCCCCGGGGTCATCTTCATCACGAAGGAGGCGTACAACCCGCTCGGCAGCACCGTCAGTCAGCTGTTCTCCCAGGGAGTCAACGAGCGGTTCGTTCACGAGATCGCCCATTCGTGGTGGGGGAGCCTGGTGAAGATGGACTCGCTGGACGAGCAGTGGCTGACCGAGAGCTTCGCCGAGTACTCCGCCGCGCTGTGCCTCCAGATCGTTTCCGGGAACAAGAAGAAGGGCGAGCGGGAGTTTCGGAAGCTCCTGGACCACTGGAAGGCCCAGACGGCGATGATCGGCGAGGGGGGCAGCATCTACCTGGCGAACCACCTGGCGATGCACGATTCCGCCGACAGGATGGACCGTACGCGCCTGCTCTACAGCAAGGGGCCGCTGGTACTCCACGCCCTCCGGCTCGAGCTTCGGAGGAAGATGGGGGGGGAGAAGGAGGGTGACCGGTACTTCTTCGCCCTGCTGCGGTCGTTCGTCAAGAACTTCCCGTACAGGTGGGGTGCGACGCGCCACCTCGTGGGGATCCTGAACCAGATCACCCACCAGGACTGGCAGCCGTGGTTCGACCGGTACGTCTACGGCTGTGAGACGCCGAAGCTGTGACCGTGGCGGTACGGGGCCGGAGGTGCAGATGAACCGTGTGGTGCGGTTCGGCCTCCTGATGGCGGTCGCGGGCGCAATGACCGGCCAGGCCATGGGGGGCGCGCCGGAGCGGCCCACGGTGGCCGCGGGGCCGGTGACGGGCGCCATGCGGCTCGATGGCCGGCTCGACGAACCGGCGTGGCGTTCGGCCGGGATCATCGAGAACCTGACGCAGCAGGAGCCGCACCCGGGCGAGCCCACCCCGTACCGGACCGAGGTCCGTGTGCTCGCCGGCCCGAAAGAGTTATGGATCGCCTTCGTCTGCCACGACCCCGACCCTTCGAAGATCGCGATCCACACGATGATGCGTGACGGCAACATGTACGGCGACGACACGGTCGCCGTGGTCCTCGACACCTTCGGCGACGGGCGGAGGGGATACTCGTTCGAGATCAACGCCGCGGGCGCCCGGAAGGACGGCCTGATCTCCGGGCCCGAGGACCTCTCCTACGACTGGGACGGGATCTGGAATGCCGCCGTGGCGAGGACGCCCGATGGGTGGACCGCCGAGATCCGCATCCCGGCCCAGACGCTCCAGTTCAAGCCCGGCGCCCCTTCGTGGGGGTTCAACGTCCAGCGCCGGGTCGCCCGCGACCGTGTGACCCTCCGCTGGACCGCGACGACCCTGGACGCGCAGCTGATCGACCTGCGCCGTGCGGGGCGTCTGAAGGGGATCTCGGCCGTCCGCCAGGGGAAGGGGCTCAGCTTCAGCCCGTACGGGCTCGTCCGCAGGAAGGCCGACCTCGAGACGGACCGTGCGACGGTCCAGGGCGACGCCGGGCTCGACGTGGTGTGGAACGTGACGCCCGACCTCTCCGCCGTCGTGACCCTCAACACGGATTTTGCCGAGACCGAGGTGGACACGCGCCAGATCAACCTGACCCGGTTCCCGCTGTTCTTCCCGGAGAAGCGGTCGTTCTTCCTCGAGGGCTCGAACCTGTTCGCCTTCGGCACGGGGTTGCACGTGGACTTCATCCCGTTCTTCTCCCGGCGCATCGGCCTGTACGACGGGCAGGAGGTCCCGTTGCTCGGCGGGGTCAAGCTGCTCGGCCGCGCGGGACGGTTCGGGATCGCCGTGCTCGACACGGTGACGGGGGACAGCTCGGTCAGCCGGGGGACCAACCTGTTCGCCGGGCGCGTCACCTACGACGCCGACGAGCACCTGACCGTCGGCGCGATCGTGACCGACGGCGACCCGGACGGCGTCCACGACAACACCCTGGGCGGGGTCGACGTGCTCTGGCGCACCTCGACGTTTTTGGGCGACAAGAACTTCTCCGTCGGTGGCTGGGCCGCCTGGTCCGGCGGGGACAACCCGGAGGGGAAACGGTCCGGGTACGGGTTCAAGATCGACTACCCCAACGACCTGTGGGACCTCTTTTTCATCTTCAAGGAGTTCGGCGACGGTCTCGACCCCGCACTCGGCTTCCTCCCCAGGCCCGGAACCCGCTGGTACCAGGGGGGCGGCGCCTACCAGCCGCGCCCCGAGGGCGGCCCGTTCGACTGGGTCCGGCAGTTCTACTTCGAGCTGTTCGTCACCTACGTGGAGGACCTGGACGGCAACGTGGAGTCGTGGCGGGTGTTCACCGCGCCGTTCAATGCCCAGACCGAGTCCGGCGAGCACCTCGAGGCCAACGTCGTGCCGCAGTTCGAGCGGCTGACCGAGCCGTTCGAGATCGCCGACGGCGTGATCATTCCGCCCGGCGACTACAACTTCGTCCGGTACCGGGTGGAGGCCCAGAGCTCCCGCCACCGCCCGTGGCGCGTGGGAGGCACGGTCTGGTTCGGCGACTTCTACACGGGATCGCTGACCCAGTGGGAGACGTTCGTCACCTACACGACGAGGGAGGGGCACCTCCAGCTCGAGCTCAGCGCCGAGAACGACTTCGGGGGCCTCCCCGAGGGCGACTTCATCCAGCGGCTCTGGCAGTTCAAGGTCGCCTGGGCGTTCAACCCGGACCTGATCCTCTCCTCCTACGCCCAGTACGACTCCGAGTCCCGGAACCTCGGCACCAACACGCGCCTCCGCTGGACCATCACGCCGGGGAACGACCTGTTCGTCGTCTGGAACCACGGGTGGAAGCGGCTCCTCGGCAGCCGCGACTTCCTGGCGCTCCACCCGGTGGACGACAGCATCGTCGTCAAGCTGCGCTGGACGTTCCGGCCCTGAGGCGGGCATGGGGCTCCGGCGCGTCCACGGCGACCTCGAGGAGCGGCCCGGGAACGTGGCCGAGGCGGTGTGGGAGCTGGTCCGGCGGATCCCGCCGGGCCGTGTGATGACCTACGGCCAGGTTGCGGCGGTCCTCGGCAGCAGGATCTCGCCGCGGGCCGTGGGCTGGATCCTGCACCGGTGTCCGGACGACGTCCCGTGGCAACGGGTCGTCAACGTCCGGGGCGGGTGTTCGACGGACCGCCTGCCGGACTTTCCGAAGGGGCTCCAGCGGGCGTTGCTCGAGGCGGAGGGGATCGTCTTCCGGGAGACTGGGACGCTGGACCTCGACCGGTACCGGTGGCGGCCGGAGGAGGATGGAGAGAGGGTATGATCGGGTCAGGGCAAGGGGAGGGCACATGGCAGATCCGGCGAACGGGGCGCGTTCGAGGCTGATCCCGGCCGTCGCGGGGCCCCTGGCCTCGATCGTGGTGTTGCTGGCGCCGACGGGCTCGCTCGCCGGCGGGGCGAAGACGGTGGCGGCCATCATCGTATGGATGGCGATCTGGTGGGTCACCGAGGCCGTGCCGCTTGCGGTCACGTCGCTGCTCCCCCTCGTCCTCCTGCCAGCGCTGGGGCTGCGATCCGTGGAAGACGTGGGACCGAACTACGGCAACCACATGGTGTTCCTCTTTCTGGGAGGGTTCGTCCTGGCACTTGCCGTGGAGCGGTCGGCGCTCCACAGGCGGGTCGCACTGCGGGCCCTCGTGCTGTTCGGCGGTTCCGCCCGGCGGCAGGTCTGGGGGTTCCTGGCGGTGACGGCGATCCTCTCCATGTGGCTCTCCAACACGGCCACCACCCTGATGATGCTCCCCATCGCCGCAGGGGTGGCCACCCGCCTCCCGGAGGGTCCGGCCCGCAGCCGCCTGATGCTGGCGGTGGCGTACGGTGCGTCCATCGGCGGGCTCGGCACGCTGGTTGGGACGCCGCCCAACCTCGTCCTGGCGGGAATGGCGAGAGAGATCGTCGACGGCCTGCCCGCCATCGGCTTCGGCCAGTGGATGCTGTTTGGCATCCCGTTCGTCCTGCTCATGCTCCCGGCCGCGGCGGTCTTCCTGGGCCGGGGGCTCGGTTCCGTCGAGACGGGGGGGGACGAGGCGGTCCGGAGCGAGCTCGCGGAGCTCGGCCCCATGACGCCGTTCGAGCGCCGGGCGGGGATCCTGTTCGTCCTGACGGCCCTCGCCTGGATCACGCGGGCGGGGATGCATTTCGGCGACTTTCACGTCCCCGGCTGGTCCTCGCTGCTGCCCGATCCCGGCGCGGTGAAGGACTCGGTTCCCGCCGTCGCCGCGGCGATCCTGGCGGCGCTGATCCCCCGTGGCGGCGGTGACCGGCGGGCGCTGGTGGCCTGGGACGAGATCCGTCACGGGGTGCCGTGGGGCGTGCTGCTCCTCTTCGGCGGGGGGTTCGCGCTGGCCGATGCCGTCCACGCCTCCGGACTCGACCGGTGGCTGGCCGGGAACCTGGACGGCCTGGGCGCCCTGCCGCTCCCCCTGACGATCCTGTCCATCGCGGTGGTGGCGATGGTGGCGACGGAGTTCACCTCCAACACGGCCACGGCCACGCTGCTCGTGCCGGTGATGGCCGCGGTGGCCGAGGCGATCCACGTCCCGCCGTACCTCGTGATGGTTCCGGCGGTCGTGGCGTGCTCCTGCGCGTTCATGCTGCCCGTGGCCACGCCGCCCAACGCCATCGTCATCGGATCGGGGTACGTCACGGCGCGGGAGCTGTTCACCGAGGGGATCCGCCTCAACCTGTTCTCGGCGGTGCTGATCACGGTGCTCGTCCTGACCCTCGGCCGTCTGGTCCTTCCCATGTGAGGACGGTGGGCTCCCCGCCCTCCCGGACGGGACTCCCGTGGCTTCCGGGCAGTCTGGGTCGTCCCGGATCCGTCAGGGGCCGGGGGTGATGGGGGGCGGCGGAGTCTCGCCGCCAGTGTCGTCCCCGTCCAGCACGGTCTTCGCTCCGTTGGTGTCGGCCGCTGCCTGGGCGATGGCCGCGGCGAACAGATCGAACCGCGGGTCCATCTGGGCGAGGAATTCGACCCCGAGGGCGCGGTAGGTGACCCAGATCGGGAGTGTCAGGACCGTTCCCACGAACGGGAGCATCATCAGGAAGAACCCGACGCAGCATGTGGCGAACCCGACCACCAGGATCGTGATCCCGACGAGGATCGAGAGGCCGAGCACGAACAGACCGTAGACGAGAAACGGGCCCGTGTTCCGTTTCCACCACTCGAGGAACAGCTGCCATGCCTCGGTGGCCGGCAGGTCGAACCCGTACATGATCGGGATGACGAAGTTTTCGAGGTAGAGGTTGACGTACGCCAGGATCACCGCAGAAATGACCACCACGAGGCCGAGGGGCAGCAGGAAGGCAGGCGACGTGATACGGCCGCGGGCCAGGAACGAGAGGCCGGCCATCCCCCCCATGAGGGCCACGAAGACGAGCATGGCCACCAGCAGAAACCCCAGCCTCCAGAAAAACAGCGAGTTGCCGGCGTCGCGGTACCGTTTCCAGGGTTCGGCGACCTGCGCCCTGTCGTGGACCACGTTGTCCAGGAACACGAACTTCGCCCGGGAGCTCAGGCAGAGGCAGAGCAGGATGAACCCGACGAGGAGGACGAGCGCGACCGCCCCCAGAACGATCCAGTACCAGTGGTCGAAGATCCCGGTGATGAACGAGCCGGATTCACGGCACGTGTGTGCCAGGTTCTCGCTGTTCAGGTTGCCCTTGAAGCCGGCACCCCCGAACCCCCCGAGGAGGTTGGCCAGCCACGCGGTGAACCCGAGGACGATCCACTTCCCGAGGTCGAACGGTGAGAAGAGGATCAGGCGCATTCGCTGCCAGGCACGCTCGAGCGGTCCGGAGTAGCCGATCGTCGTCATCCTTGTCTCCACGGAACCCTCCCACCGGAGTCTACGATGTTCGCCCGAAAAGGTTCTGCAACCGCCGGCTCCGGGCAACGATCTCGACCGCCGGAGTTGCAATGAAAACGGGACACTGTTTGTCTCTTTGTCTCTCCCTGGGGCACGGGCCCGGTCGTGGTGCGAACCGGCGGCCGGCCCCCGCGCTTCGCGCGGGCTGCGCGCCTCGCCCGTGCGCCCCGGTGGGAGCGAGCTCCCCCCGGTTCGCCCGTGCGACGCGCTGGCGCCGCCTGCGGCGTCGCTGCCGGCCGCCTGGGCTTCGTTGGAGGGTGTTCGAGTCATCGACTTTGAATGAACGGGGCCGCGAGTCTCGCACCCCGGGACCGCCCCCGCCGCGGTCGCTTCGTCGTCACGACCGCCAGGTCAGTTTCTCCTCGCGCCCTTGCGGGAACGGCCCCGGGGCACGATCCGCGCGGCCCCTCATCGCTTCGTTGGGTGGCGGTCGCAGGCCGGGAGCCGCGTGCGCGGCTCCCCCGGGTCGCTGCGCTCCCCGGGGCCGTGGGGGCGAGTGCGCCCCGGCTCCTCCGGCTCGGGCTGCACCCCGTGGCGACGCACCCGGACGGCCTGTTACTCGCCGCCTTCGGCGTCGGTGACGGTTTGGGAGACCGGACGGTCGTAAGCCGTCCACCCGCCCTCTCCGGCCCTGACGGGC
>JAMOVQ010000049.1 GCA_027067575.1 Thermoanaerobaculia bacterium
GGCGCTCGGCTCCTCCACGGGAACCGTGATCGTTCTGGACGAGCGGGCCCACCCCTGGCTGACCACTGACGAGGCGGCCGGGGCGCTCGCCGGAAGGGATGTCGTGGTCCTGGCCCGGACGGCCACCCCGCTGACGGCGGCGGCATCGCTGGTGCTCCCCGTGGCCTCGTGGCTCGAGACCGAGGGAACCTACACCTCGTCGACGGGACGGGTCCAGCTCGCCGAGGCGGGGGAGCCGCCCAAGGACCAGGCGAAGCCGTCCTGGGAGATCCTGTCCCTGCTCGCGTTCCGCACGGGGCTGACGGCGGAACCCGCCGTCCGGGCGCGGACGGTGTTCGAGGAGCTCGTGGCGGAGGTTCCGGCGTTCGCCGGCATGACGTGGCGGAGGCTCCAGGTGGAGCCTGGCGTTCCCGCCCTGGAGGAGGTGCCCCATGTGGGCTGACGTCATCGTGACCCTGGTCAAGCTCGGCGTCGTGCTCGCGGTGATGCTGACGGCCGTGCCGATCATGGTGTGGGTCGAGCGCCGGGGCTCCGCGCTGATCCAGGACCGCCTCGGCCCCAACCGTGTCGGCCCGTTCGGGCTGCTCCAGCCCGTGGTGGACGCCGTCAAGCTGCTGACGAAAGAACACCTGACGCCGGAGGGTGTCAACCGGTTCCTGTACTACCTGGCGCCCGGTATCGCCATGGTCGTCGCGCTCTCGACGTTCATCGTGATCCCGTTCGGGTTCGATCCGGGGCTCGAGCTGTTCGGGCACCCGATCCACGGCTTCCTTGTGGCGCCGGACCTGAACATCGGGGTTCTCTACATCTTCGCCGTGGGTTCCCTCGGCGTGTACGGGATCATCCTGGCGGGGTGGGCCTCCAACAACAAGTACGCCCTCCTCGGCGGGATCCGGTCCTCGGCCCAGATGATCTCCTACGAGCTGGCCATGACCATCTCCGTGGTCAGCGTCCTGATGACCACGGGTTCGTTCCGGCTCGACCGCGTCGTCGAGCACCAGTCCCATGCCTGGCTGGGGTTCATTCCGGCATGGAACGTCGTCCCTCACATCCTGGGAGCGATCACGTTCATCATCGCCGTCTTCGCGGAGACGAACCGGCTCCCCTTCGATCTTCCGGAGGCGGAGGCCGAGCTGGTGGCGGGGTACCACACCGAGTACTCCTCCATGAAGTTCGCCGCGTTCTTCATGAGCGAGTACATCAACATGGTGACGGCCTCGACACTGATCGTCCTGCTGTACTTTGGCGGCTGGTCCATCGGGCCGGTTCTGGCGCACCCCCAGGGGTGGGGCGGCGCGCTGACCTCCGTGGCCGTCTTCGGCCTCAAGGTGGCGTTCTTCCTCTGGTTCTTCGTCTGGGTCCGCTGGACACTCCCGCGGTTCCGGTTCGACCAGCTCATGGCCATCGGGTGGAAGGTCATGGTGCCGGTCGCGGTGCTCAACTTCGTCCTGGTCGGCGTCATGATGGCGCTTGGCTGGCCGGTCTAGGGGGTCACCCATGGTGATCTGGGCATTTCTCGTCTTCGCGGTGCTCGCGGTGGTGTTCACCACTCTGGCGGTGGTCCACCGAAGCCCCGTGGTCAACGTGCTCTCGCTGGTGATGGTCTTCTTCTTCCTGGCGGCGATCTACGCGGTCCTCGGGATGGACTTCCTGGCAGCGATCCAGCTGATCGTCTACTCCGGCGCGGTGCTCGTTCTGTTCCTGTTCGTCATCATGCTGCTCAACATCCGGCGCGTGGAACGGTTCGGAAGCGGCCGGCCGGTGCAGGCCGCACTGGGGGCCGCAGCGGCCATCGCCGTCGGTGCGCTCGTGGTCTGGGCCGTCCGCGGGCTGGCGCCGGTCACCGGCGGAGTGACGCCGGATGCGTTCGCCGGCGGCACCGCGGCGCCCATCGGCCGGATGCTGATGACGACCTACCTGTTCCCGTTCGAGCTGATCAGCGTGGTCCTGGTGGCGGCGCTGGTCGGGGCCATTGCCTTGGCGAGGAGGGAGTCATGATCGCCGTCCCCGTCCCCTGGATCCTCGCACTCTCCGCCGTGCTGTTCGTCCTGGGAGCGCTCGGCGTACTGCTCCGGCGCAACGCCATCGTCATCTTCCTCGGCGTGGAGATCATGCTCAACGCGGCCAACCTTGCGTTCGTCGCCTTCGCCATGGAGCGCGCAGGCTCCGGGAGCGTCTCCTCGGCGATCTCCGGTCAGCTGTTCGTCTTCTTCGTCATCGGGGTGGCGGCGGCCGAGGCGGCCGTGGGGCTCGCACTGTTCATCGCCATCCACCGTCTGAAGGAGACGATCGACGTGGATCGCCTCAACATCCTGCGCTGGTAGGAGGAACCAATGCTGGGCAACCTCTGGCTGATTCCGATCCTTCCCCTGGCGGGCTTCCTCGTCACGATCCTCCTCGGTGCGCGGGGTGTGAAGAAGGGGCTCGTGACGGTCGTGGGCGTCGGCTCCGTCGGCGCGGCGACGGTCGCCGCCTGGGCGGCGCTCTGGCAGTACCTGCACCTGCCTACCACCGTCGTGGTGGAGCGGTACTTCACGTGGATCTCCGCGGGACGGCTCGAGGTGGCAGCGGGGCTTCAGCTCGACCCGCTCTCGGCCGTCATGCTGTCGTTCGTCACCCTCGTGGGGTTCCTGATCCACATCTACTCCATCGGGTACATGCACGAGGAGACCGACCGCGGCTACGCCCGGTACTTCGCCTACCTCAACCTGTTCATGTTCTCCATGCTCCTGCTGATCCTCGGCTCGAACCTCGTGGTCATGTTCGTCGGCTGGGAGGGCGTGGGGCTGTGCTCCTACCTGCTGATCGGGTTCTACTTCGACAAGGACTGGTGCGCGGCGGCCGGCAAGAAGGCGTTCATCGTCAACCGGATCGGCGACTTCGGGTTCATCCTGGCGATCTTCACGGCCTTCGCCGTCTTCGGAACCGTCGAGTTCACCGAACTGTTTCCCATGGCCGCCGCCGATCCCGTACGGTACGCCAGCGCGGCCACGGTGATCGGGCTGCTGCTGTTCGTGGGGGCGACGGGCAAGTCGGCGCAGATTCCGCTGTACGTCTGGCTTCCGGACGCCATGGCGGGTCCGACGCCGGTGTCGGCGCTGATCCACGCGGCGA
>JAMOVQ010000050.1 GCA_027067575.1 Thermoanaerobaculia bacterium
TGGGGTTCGTGGATCGCTCGGCCGGCTCCACACTGCCGTCCATCCGGCCGCTCGAGGAGGCTCCGTGACGCTCCGGGGCCGGATCGCCGTGGTGGGCGCCGGGTTCGCCGGTTCGGTGGCCGCGTGGCGGCTCGCCGAGGCCGGGCTCGAGCCCGTGCTGTTCGATCGCCTTCCGGAGCCCGGGTCGGAGGCGGCGTGCGGCGGCGTCATGCTCCGTTCGCTCGGAGAGCATCTCGGCATGGGGGAGGTGGCGTCGCAGCCGGTGGACACCGTCCACATCCTTGGCGGCCGCAGGCCGCGGACGCTCCGGTTCCGGCGGCCCGTGTTCGTCTCGTTCGATCGCGGCGCGCTGGACCGGGATCTGGCGCTCCGGGCGGTTGCCGGAGGCGCCGACCTGCGGCCGGGCTGCCGGGTGACGGATTGGCACCCCACCACGGGGGAGCTCGGGTGGACGGAAGACGGGCGGATGCACCGGGAACGGTTCCGGGCCATCGTGTTCGCCGACGGGCCCCGGACTCTGGCCGCGGCGGGTGGCCTCGGGGTGGACCCGGGCTCACCCGAGGGCGGAGCGATGTACCGTGAGCTCCGGATCCCGGAAGGCGACCGGTCGTGGATCTCGTTCTCCTTCACGATGGCGGCGGACGATCCGGGCTACTACTGGGTGTTCCCGAAGGGGGGGCGGCTCCAGGTCGGGGTGGGACGCCTCCACGGGAGACGGCGGACGCCGCTCCGGACGCTGCTCGACCGGTTCATCGCCGGCGATCCGCGTCTCGCGACCCTTCCCGTGGCCGGCAGCCGGGGCGGGATCATCCCGTTCCGCCCGGCCAGGACGTTCGGTTCCGTGAACGCGATGGTCGTGGGCGATGCCGCGGGACTCGTCAACCCGCTGACCGGCGGGGGACTGGTCTACGCGGCCGCCAGCGGTGAGATGGCGGCGGCCGCCTTGGTATGGGCGGAACGGCGGGGCGAGGACGGCGCGGCGGCCGCCCTCCGGTACGCGGACCGGCTCGAACGCTCGGTCCACATGGCCTGGCTCAGGGTCCTTCAGGTTCCGTTCACCTCCCAGCACCGCCGGGTCGCCTCGGGCCGTCCCACGCTCTACCGGCCGCTCTGTCTCCTCTACGCGATGATCCTGCCCCGCCTGACTCCGCTCGCCGATGCCATCACCCTGCGCGGCCCCCGTGGAGGGAATCCGTGAGGGTCGGACTGGAGCGGATCGGGCTGGTGGGAAGGGCCCTTCGCCTCGGCGAGGCCGGGTTGATGGTCGGGTTCCCGGCACTCGCCGGGGTCCTCGGGATGCCGCCCGGCGAGGCACGCCTCTCCCCAGTGCTCGTGGCGGTGCTTCTTGCGGCCGTCCCGCTCTCGCTCTCGATCTACGCCCACAACAGCCTGGCCGGATACCATGCCGATCGCCACGATCCCAAGTTCAGGAACAACCCGTTCCACCGGGGAGAGATCGGCCGGGGAACGGTCCGCTCGGTTCTGTGGGTCGGGGCCGCCACCGGCTTCCTCATCCTGGCGGCGTTCGCGCGATGGGCGGTTCCCTGGACGGCCGTCCTGTGGGGGTTGTGGGTGGCGTACAGCTCGCCGCGAGGGTTGAAGGGCCGTCCGGGGCTCGCCACGGTGCACCACGTGGCGGCGGGTGCGTTGATCTTCGCGATTCCGTACTGCGCGGTCCGGCCGATCGACCTTCGAGGCGCCGTTCTCGCGGTGTTCTTCGGCTTTGCGCTGGCCTCGGGCCACGCCAACCACGAGGCGATCGACGAAGCGGCGGACAGGGCCTCCGGCGTCCGGACGTTGGCCGTGGTCGGAGGGCGGCGTGGTGCGCTCGCTCTGAACCTCGCACTGGCCGCCGGGGCGTACCTGACGCTGGCGGCGGGGTGGCTCGGAGGCGTGGTGGAAGCGTCCGTCGCGGCGCCGTTCCTTCTCGGAGGAACCCTTCACCTGGCGGCCGCCGTGATGGCGTTCTCCGGGAGGCTGGAACCGGGACGGTACCGGACGGTGTACCGGACGGTGTTCGCGGCCGCCGCGCTCGCCGTTGCGGTCCTCCACCTCGCCGGTGGGCGCTGGGGGCGGATGTGAGGGACGTGGGAGCTGCTCACCGCGTTCTCCAGTGGGCCGTCGTGGGGATCCTTCTCGCCGTGGCGCTGTGGCGCGGCGACGTGCTCGTGCGGGCGGGCTCGAAACCGCAGGAGACGCAGCCCGGTCCCGGGGCGACGCCGAGCGCCCCCCCGCCGGTCTCGATCGTCGTGACGGTGGAAGCACTCGATGGCGGGACGGCACGGGTGCTGGCCGGGATGCTCGGGCTTTCGGGAGGGGCAGTCCGTGATGCGTGTGCCGTACCGGAGAGCGATCCGGTGTCCAGTCTCGTGGACGCCGTCCTCTCCTCGGCGGCGGGTCCGGACTCCGGCATGCTCTGTTTCCTCTCGGAGCACCCCTCGGTGGGCCGGTTTCGCAGGATCGAGGGGCTTGGAGGGGTCCATGTCCTCTCCCGGGCCGAGGCGCCGGAGCTCGCCGCTGGGGCCGTGGCCGCTCTCGCTCGTGCCGGCGGTCCGGCGGTCGTCTGGCTCCATTTTCGGGATCTCGCGGAACCGCCGCCACGGCCCCGCCGGGAGCTCCGGCGCCTGCGCGCGCTCGGGTTCCGCCCGCCGGGACGGGACGCCCTCGAACGGTGGCTGGCCGACCCTGCGCTGGCGCCGCCGGAGGCCCGGGCTGCGTTCGAGGCTCTTCGGACCCGTCGGCTGGAGCGTATCACGGAGGCGCTTCGTCTCCTCGTCTCGTCCCGCACCCCGTCAGCGCTCCGGGAGTGTGTCGTCCTCGGGGATCCGGGGTCGGAGCACGGGCGCGAGAAAGCGGGGCCCGTTCCTGGGTTGGTACTCGTGCCGCGAGACGGGCCGTGCCCCGGCTTCCTGGAGATCCTGGGGGCCGCGGACGTCCGGAGCGGGACGCCCGAGCGCCCGTCCCCCACGGGCTGAGCGCACGGGTCCGGGACTGGATGGACCTCCTCCGGTGGCAGGGGCGTCAATCTCCTGCGAGGCCCGAAGAAAAGGGGGCGTCCGTCTCGGACGCCCCCGTACCGTCGAGTCTCGAGTCCGTCAGAACAGGCGGCGGACCGCGGCGTACCCCGCCAGGCAGAGGGCGAGGAGCAGCAGGCCGAGCCCGACCGTCCCGATGGACGGGATCCCGGGAATCCTGGACAGGAGGGTCACGGTGTCGCTGCTCTCGGAAGGATCCGGGTCGGTCGTCTCGTCCGAGTAGGCCGTCGCCGTGTTGGTCAGCTCGGTCCAGGAGCCCGCAACCTGAACCGTGATGGTGCAGGTGACGGTGTCCCCTGCCGCGATGGAGGGGATCGTCACGGTCCACATGTGTGTCGCGCCATCGTAGCTGCCGCCACAGCTGTCCGAGACGTAGGTCAGATCGGCCGGCAGCAGGTCCGTGATGACCACGTTGGTCGCCGGGTCGGGGCCGGTGTTGGTCACGGTCAGTGTGTAGTCGAAAGGACTCCCCAGAGAGGGATGGTCGGTGGAGCAGGTCTTGGTCATCTGGAGGTGGGCCTGCCCGAGGCCGCTGGCCTGACAGGTCGCCACGGAGACGTCGTCGACGTTGAAGTTGGTCGTTGCCGTCGTCGACGAGGCGATCTCGATGGTGTGGGTGCCGCCGTCGGCGTAGGACGAGATGTCCACGGAGACCTGTGTGTAGTCGTTGGCGTAGGTCGTGTCGCTCTCCAGCGCCGAGAACACCGTGTTCCCGTCGACCTGGGCCCGGATCACGTCCGTTCCGTTGCCGCTTTGCGTGCCGCTCCACAGGTAGAACGTCAGGAGCGCCTGGGCCCCGTTGGGCAGCGTGACGTCCTGGGAGAGTGAGCCGTCCTCGGTTGCCGTGGTGCCTCCGAACCAGGCCCACCATTCGCCCGTGCGGGGACCGGCCGTCCCGTTGCCGGTCCCGCAACTCGCGACGGTGCAGAGCGGGGTGCCGAAGTTCGTCGAGGCCTCGGTCCAGTACGGGTTCGGAGTTCCCGCCTCGAAGCTCCCGTCCTGGATCGCCTCGTTGACCAGTGCGGTGGCGGGGGCGCTGGGTGGACTCAGGGTCGATGTCTCCACCGAGGCGGTGTTGGCGTACCCGCTGCACGTGGAAGCGGCCGTGACGGCGATGGTGCAGGTCAGCGACCCGCCGGCCTGGAGCGTCCCGACGTTCCACGTCCACGTGGATCCCGCGAGGGAGCCACCGCAGGAGTCGGACACGTAGGTCAGGTCCGCTGGCAGCTCGTCGGTCACCACCACGTCCTCGGCGTCGAGGGTCCCGCCGTTGGTCACGGTGATCCGGTAGTTGAACGTCTCACCCGCGTTCACGAAATCGGTGTTCGCCGTCTTCGCCACCTCGAGGTCGGCGTAGGCCGTGGGCCGGAAGAAGCGGATCGCGAGGCCGGACGTCAGCGATCCCGCCGTGTCGCATGCGTACGTCAGGGAGATCGACCCGTCCTGGTTGGCGATCCCGGTGGTGGAACCGGACCCCTCCTCGACCCCGGTGTCCTGGTACTGGAGGACGATATCTCCGTTCTCGTACAGGATCGCCTCCCAGGTTCCGGCGGAATCGCCGCCGCCAGGATAGTGGTGCCAGCCCGGGAACTCGATGACGCAGCACTGACCGGAGCCGACGGGGCAGGAGGTGAACGTCTGGTAGTACGCCGTATCGCCGGTGTCGCCGGGATCCATGTCGTCCCACATGAGGGCGATCAGGTTGGCGGGCGGGCTGCCGGCATCGATCGGACAGTCGTTGCTGAGATCGGAGCTCGACGGTGAGGTGAAGGAGATCCAGCCGTTCGACGAGACGTAGAAATCCGAGAAGTCGTTGCCGTAGAACGAGAACGTGAATCCGATCGGGAACGGTCCGGCGGTGGCGTCGTCACCGAGGCCGGAGATGGCCGTCCCCGACGTGGTGATGTCGATCCAGTTGAACGTGGGGCCATCCGCCTCGTTCGAGTCGATGTACGCGTAGCCGAACGCGTCCATCCCGCCCTGCGCCCGGACCGAGACGCCCGGGCCGAACCGGTCGTCCCGCCCTTTCAGACGGTCCCGGTACTGGGGCGGGACCTTTCCGGTATAGCCGCCGAGATCGGCGGCAGCTCCCGTGGTGCCAGTTCCTGCAATGATGCACCACCCCAGGAAAATGACAGCGAACACTTTCCCTTTCATCGCCTCCTCCTTTGCACGCAAACCGGACCTGCGGATCACTTCACCCCACGTCTCCGTGACCCGAAGAATCCTAGTGAAGAAGATAGCGCAGGAGTGGGGAGGGATCAAGAATCCGGTCCGGTGCCGTCGGTCTCGTACCGTGTTGTCCCAGCGGGAGGCGGTCACGCGGGGTTGCGGAGTCTCTGGAGCTCGACGAGCGCGGCGTAGAGGCCGTCCCGCCGCATGAGCTCCTGGTGGGTCCCCCGCTCGACGATCCGGCCGTGGTGGAGCACGGCGATGGTGTCGGCGTGCTGGATCGTGTGGAGGCGGTGGGCGATGATCAGCGCCGTGCGCCCGTCGAGCACGGCGGCGAGGGCGCGCTGGATCCGCTGCTCGGAGGCCGCGTCGAGGGAGGCCGTCGCCTCGTCGAGCAGGAAGAAACCGGCGTCCCGGGCCATGGCGCGGGCGAAGGCGACGAGCTGGCTCTCCCCGACGGAGAGGGGACGGCCGCCCTCACCGATCCGCGTGTCCCAGCCGTCGGGCAGGGAGGCCGCCAGTGGTCCGAGGCCGACCCGCATCCCCGCGTCGATGGCCCGGTCCCGGCCGATGGCCGGGTCGCCGAGGGTGATGTTTTCGAGCAGCGTGGCTGGGAACACGGTGACCTCCTGGAGCACGGTGGCGAACCGCCGCCTCAGGAGTCCCGGGGGCCAGCGGGTGGTCTCCAGGCCGTCCACGACCACCGCGCCGCGGTCCGGGTGGTGAAA
Organism: Thermoanaerobaculia bacterium; assembly: GCA_027067575.1. Taxonomy (GTDB): domain Bacteria; phylum Acidobacteriota; class Thermoanaerobaculia; order Thermoanaerobaculales; family Sulfomarinibacteraceae; genus JAMOVQ01. The sequence continues at coordinate 5,936 of JAMOVQ010000050.1, forward strand.
TGCCAGCAGAAGCCGGGCCGCGGTGCTCTTGCCCGCTCCGGTGGCCCCCACGAGCGCCGTGACCGTTCCCGGCTCGAGCTCCAGCGAGACGTCCTCGAGCACCCAAGCCCCCTCCTCGTAGGCGAACCAGACGTTCCGGAACGCCGCGCGCCGCTGGTGGGCTGGGAGCACCGCAGGGACGGGCACCGGCGGTGGGGTAGGGGTGTCGAGGAGGTCGAGGATCCGCTCGCCCGCAGCGAGGGCCGACTGGAGGGTGGCGTAGCTGTCCGCCAGGCTGGCGATCGGTCGGTAGAACCGGTTGGCCAGCTGGATGAACGCCACGAGTACGCCGAGGGAGACCAGCCCCCGGCCGGCGAGGCCCGCCCCGATCCCGAGAACGAGGGCGATCCCCACCGCCGTGGCGAGCTCGACGAGGGGGAAGAAGACCGAGTGGTACAGGTGGGCCCGGACCGCCCACCGGGTCCGCTCCCGGTCGGCCGCCGTCAGCTCCTCCGCCAGCCGGGTCTCGGCCCGGGCGAGGTGGATCGCCTCGATGCCGGACAGCGCCTCCTCGAGCCTGGCGGTCATGGCGGCCAGGGCCGATCGCATCCTGCGGAACGCCGCCCGTGCCCGGCCCCTGAACCAGGAGGAGAGGAGGGCGATCAACGGCAGGACCGCGAACGTCGCACCGGCGAGGAGGGGGCTCAATAGGACGAGAAGGACCACGATGGCGGCGAGCCGGAGCAGGTCCGAGAGGACCGAGACGAGGAGGGAGGAGAAGAGCTGGCCGAGGGTCTCCACGTCGTTGACGATCCGGGAGATCAGCGAGCCGGCCGGACGCCGGTCGAACCAGTCCACCGGGAGCTCCTGGAGGTGGCGGAAGGCGGCCACGCGGAGATCCCGCATGACGTGCTGTCCGGTCAGGGACATCAGGTAGCTTTGCAGGGCCCCCGTGGTGAACGCCGCGGTCTGGAGGACGAGGAAGACACCGGCGAGGGCGAGGAGCGCCGGGAGGCCGTGGGCTGGCACGCCGGCCGCCTCGAGAAGCCGGGACGCCAGCACGGCCGGCCGGGATGTGGTGCCGCCTCCGAACAGGAGGTCGATGGCCGCGGCGGTCGTCAGGGGGCCGGCGAGATGGAACACCGAGGAGAGGGCCGCAAGCACGAGGGAGAGCACGATCCGGGTACGGTAGGGCCGGGCCCACGCCAACAGCCGCGACAGAAGCCGGAGGTCCATCCGGACCACGCCGCCTGCTTCTCTTGGGACCTCCGCGCCCATGCGTTCCCTCACGCCCCGGTGCGGTGTTTCCGGGAACGTCCGGCCCGGGGATGGCGCTCGGCGGCTTCCTGGAGGAAACGAAGGATCGTCTCCCCGACCGGGCGGAACCGGCGCACCCCAACGGCCGCCGCGGCCTCCATGCCAAGCCTCTCGCGAAGCGCCGGGGCGTCAACGAGCTCCTGGATCCCGGCCGCCAGCCCTTCCGGGGTCCGGGGGACGATCCGTCCGGTCCGTCCGTCCTCCACGAGGTCCTCGACGCCGGGGATGGCCGCGGCCACCACGGGCCTGCCGCACCCCTGCGCCTCGGAGATCGCGCGGTGGCCCCGGTCGGAGCCCGCCGCCGGGAACAGCACCACATCCATGGCGGCGTAGAGCCCGGGCAGGCCGCGCTCCTCGTAGCCGGCCCAGTGGACCCGCCCGGCGATCCCCAGCCGGTCCGCGAGTGCCCGCAGCTCGCCCTCCGCCTCCCCGTGGCCCACGAGCAGCACGTGGGGCGCCGGCTGCACGAGCGCCGCGGCCTCGAGCAGGAGGTCGAACCCGCGGCCCGGCGCGACCTTGCCCACCATCCCGGCGACGAAGGCGTCGGCCGGGATGCCGAGACGCGAGCGCCACGCCGCACCGTCGGCACCGGGACGGAACCGGTCCTCCAGCGGCACGGGTGGGGCGATCCACGGCGGGGGGATACGCCAGCTCCGGCCGATGTGGCGGGCCAGCGCCCCCGTCGCCAGGAGTGCCGCCCGGGCGTGGCCGAACAGCCACCGGTGGTACGGATCGGAGCGGAGGTGACGCTCGGAGCGGACGTTGCGAACCAGAAACGCCCGGCGGTGGACCCGGGCGAGGACCGCCAGGGCGTGGTCGTGGGGCAGGTGGGAGACCACCACGTCACACCGCTCCGAGAGCCCCCTGACGGTCCGGACGTTTGCCAGGAGGTCGCCCGGACGACGCTCCTTGACGAGCGCCGGCGAGGCCCAGGGCTCGTCCTTCAGGCGCCGTTCGAGGTTGTTGCCCCCGGTGTAGGCGAGCTCGGCCTCGCCACCGGCCGCAAGGACCGCGCGGGTCATGTGCTCGGCGGCGGCCGCCGCGCCCGTGTACTTGTTTCCGGAGACGAGAAAACCGATCCGCACGGGCCCGAGGATACACGACCGGCGGTACCGCGGCCGCCGGTCAGCCGCGGCGCTGAGGCTGGTGGGCGAGGTGGAAGGAGAGCTCCTCGAGGTGGACCTTGAGGTCGACGGTGCGGACCTTGACGCCGTCGGGCGGCTGGATCCGTGCGGGCGCGAAGTTGAGGATGGCTCGGATCCCGGCCTCCGCCAGGGCGTCGCACACCGGCTGGGCGGCCTCGGCGGGGGTCGTGATGACGCCGATCTCCACGTTGCGCTGCGGCACGATCTCCGGGAGGCGCTCGACGTTCTCCACCAGGAGCCCCGCGGGGGTCGGCTTGCCGATCTTGGACGGGTTGGAGTCGAGCACGGCCACCACGAGGAACCCTTCGCCGGCGAACCCCGAGTGGTGGCACAGTGCCATCCCGAGGTTCCCGGCGCCGACGATGACGATCCGGCGTTCCCGGTCGAGCCCCAGGATCTCCACGAGCTGTTGCCGGAGCTCCGAGACCTGGTAACCGACGCCGCGGATCCCGAACTCGCCGAAGTATGCGAGATCCTTCCGGATCTGTGCCGAGTTGAGGTTGAACCGCTCGGCGAGCTCGTGGCTCGAGATCGTCTCGACCCCGAGCCGTTCGAGCTCCTCGAGGCATCGCAGGTAGATCGAGAGCCTGGCGACGGTGAGCTCGGAGATGCTCCCCGGCTCGATGCCGCGCTTCATCGGGGGCACGGCTCAGCCCCCCAGCATCCTTGCGGCCTCCGTCGCGGCCCGAATCAGCGGCTGCGGAAAGACGCCCACGGCGACCACGAGACCCGCGGCCAGGGCCGCTGTCCAGACAAGGGCGGGCGACGGGGCGAACTCCGGCTCCCGCCGCGGGAGCGGCTTCATGTAGAGGAAGTAGACCACCCGCAGGTAGTAGAAGGCGGAGACCAGCGAGGCGATGACACCGATCACTGCGAGCCAGACGAGGTCATGGTTGACGGCGGCGCCGAACACCAGGAACTTCCCCATGAACCCGACGAACGGCGGGACGCCCGCAAGGGAGAACATGCAGACGGCCAGGGCCAGCGAGACCACGGGCCGCTTCCACCCCTGGCCCGCAAGGTCGTTGATCAGGTGAGGCTGGTCTTCCTTCTCGGACAGCAGGGCGACGGCCGCAAAGGCGCCCACGTTCATCAGCGTGTACGCCGCGAGGTAGACCAGGACGGCCCTCCGCCCGTCCGGGCCGCCCGCGAGGATGCCGACGAAGGCGTACCCCATGTGGGCGATCCCCGAGTACGCCAGCATCCGCTTGATGTCCCGCTGGACGATGGCGACGATGTTCCCCAGCGCCTGGGAGACCACGGCCACGAGGGCTCCGGCGAGGAGCCAGTGGTTCGAGATCGATCCGGGCTTCACCGTCCCCACGAGCCGGAGGACCACGACCAGCGCCGCGGCCTTCGGCACGACCGACAGGAACGCAGTCACGGGTGTCGGTCCACCCTGGTACACGTCGGGTGCCCAGCCGTGGAACGGGAACAGCGCGAGCTTGAACGCGAACCCGCCGAGCACCATGGCGAAGCCGAGGAGGAGCAGCGGCACCCGCCCCGGGAAGATCCCGGCCATGGACGCCAAGTTCGTCGTGCCCGTGGCGCCGTAGAGCAGCGCGATGCCGTAGACGGTGAACCCCGCGGCGAAGGCGCCGACCACGAAGTACTTGAGGCCGGCCTCCAGGCTGATCTCGACGTCCTTGAGGCTCGCGTTGAGCACGTAGAGCGGGATCGAGAGCAGCTCGAGCCCGAGGAAGATGACGAGCAGATCGGTGGACGACGCCATGACCATGGCGCCCGTGGCGGCGAGAAGGAGCAGGGCGTACGGCTCGCCGCGGTCCCGCCCCAGCCTGCGGAAGAACGGCGCCGTGATCATGATCGACAGGAAGAGCGCACCGAGGATCGTCAGGTCGACGAACGACGCCGTGGCGTCGATGGAGAGCATTCCGCTCCAGCAGCGGCCGGGGAGGGGCAGGACGAGCCTCGTCCACGCCGCGGCGGCCGTGGCCACCAGGGCGACGGGGGCGATGACCCCGCGGTACCTCTCCAGGAACGCCTCCACGAGCAGGACGATGCCCGCCGTGAGTACGAGGACGAGCTCGGGAACGATCGCGGTCAGGTCGGCAGGTGTGGGCACGGCGAGACCCTCCTCACTGTCCGAGCAGGAGGCGGAGCGCCGCCTCCATGGGGTACAGGAACGTCGTCGGGTGGACCCCGATCCAGACGATGAAGACCAGCAGCGGCGCCACGGCGAGCACCTCGCGGAAGGTGACGTCGCGGAGCTCGCGGTTTTCGTCGTGAACGAGCGGGTTCCAGAACACGCGCTGGACCATCCACAGCATGTAGACGGCACCGAAGATGATGCCGAGAGCGGCGAACGCCACGGCGGCGGGGTGGGCCTTCCACGAGCCCGCGAGGATCAGGAACTCCCCGACGAACCCGTTGAGGCCCGGCAGCCCGATGGAGGACAGCGTCACCAGCAGGAACAGCCCCGTGTAGACGGGGACCACCCCGGCGATCCCACCGTAGTCGGCGATCAGCCGTGTGTGGCGCCGCTCGTAGATCACGCCGACGAGCAGGAAGAGCGCGCCGGTGGAGAGGCCGTGGTTGACCATCTGGAGGATCGCGCCCTGGGTCGAGGCCATGGTCCCCGCGGCCAGGCCCAGCATGACGAACCCAAGGTGGCTGACGGAGGAGTACGCCACGAGCTTCTTCATGTCCGGCTGGACCATGGCGACCCACGCCCCGTAGATGATCCCGATCACCGAGAGGACGAGGATCAGCGGGACGAACCGGGTCCATGCTTCGGGCAGCAGCGCCCGGTTGAACCGGAGGAAACCGTAGGTTCCGAGCTTCAGCAGCACCCCGGCCAGGATGATCGAACCGCCCGTGGGCGCCTCCACGTGGGCGTCGGGAAGCCACGTGTGGAACGGGAACATCGGCACCTTGATGGCGAACGCCAGCGCGAAGGCCGCGAAGACCAGAAGCTGTGGGCTCGACCAGAACGAGGCGCCGATGGCGAGCTTCGGCGCGGTGGCCAGGATGTCCGCGTAGGCGAACGACCAGGTGTGGGCCAGTTCCATGTGGTGCCGTGCCAGGTACAGGATGGCGACCAGCATGAGCACCGAGCCCACCATCGTATAGATGAAGAACTTCACCGCCGCGTAGATCCGCCGCTGGCCGCCCCAGACGCCGATGATGAAGTACATGGGGATCAGCATCAGCTCCCAGAACACGTAGAACAGGAACAGGTCGAGCGCCATGAAGGCGCCGAGCATCCCCGTCGTCAGCATCAGGAGCGAGATGTGGAACCCCTTGACCTTCTCGGAGATCGATCGCCAGGACGCCAGGATGACCACGGGGATGAGGAGCGTGGTCAGCAGGACCAGCAGGAGGGAGATCCCGTCGATCCCGACGATGTACCGGATCCCGAACTGCGGGATCCACTCGTGGCGCTCCAGGAGCTGGAACCCCGGGTTGTCCGGGTCGAACCGGATCCAGATCAGGCAGGACACGGCGAACAGCACGAGGGACGCCCCGAGCGCCAGCCACCGGTGGAGCCGCTCGTACCGGCCCGGGAGGAGCCCCAGGAGGAGCGCCGCGGCCGCGGGCCCGAGGATGACGATGGACAGCAGGTGTTCAGCAAGCACCACAGCCTCCACTCACCAGAGGATCAGCGCCAGGGCGATAACGCCCAGGGCCACCGAGAGCGCGTAGTTGCGGACGTTTCCGGTCTGGAGGAACCGGAGGACGTCGCCCGTCAGCTCCGTCATGAACGCCGAACCGTTGACCATGATCCCGTCGATCAGGACCACGTCGATCACTTTCCAGCAGAACGTCGCCAGCCGGTGGATCGGGCGGACCACCACGGCCTCGTAGATCTCGTCCACGTAGTACTTGTTGAGCAGCAGCCGGTAGACCAGCGGGTACCGCTCGGCCAGCCGCCGCGCCGCGGTGAACTCGGGGTCCTTGAGGTAGAACCGGCTCGCAAGCCAGA
>JAMOVQ010000051.1 GCA_027067575.1 Thermoanaerobaculia bacterium
CTCGGACCGGCGGCGCGACGGTCTCGGGAGGAGCCCGCCTTGACCTCCCCGGGGGCTCCGCGTAGGCTCGCAACCCGGAGGCTGGAGGCCCATGTACCGCAAGACGCTGAACCTGCCGAAGACCGAGTTTCCCATGCGTGCTCGCCTGCCCCAGCGGGAGCCGGAGCGGCTCCGCCGCTGGGAGGGGATGGAGCTGTACCGCCGGATCCGCGAGGCCCGGTCCGGGGCGCCGCGGTTCATCCTCCACGACGGCCCCCCGTACGCCAACGGCCACATCCACATGGGGCACGCCTTGAACAAGATCCTCAAGGACGTGATCGTCAAGTCCCGCACCATGATGGGGTACGACAGCCCCTACGTGCCGGGGTGGGACTGCCACGGCCTGCCCATCGAGCTCAAGGTCGACCAGGAGCTCGGGGAGAAGAAGCGCGAGATGCCCGTGGCCTCGGTGCGCCGCGCCTGCCGGAAGTACGCGGCGAAGTTCGTGAAGATCCAGAAGGCCGAGTTCGTGCGCCTGGGCGTGCTGGGCGAGTGGGACGACCCGTACCTGACCATGGACTTCGAGTACGAGGCGGAGATCGCCTCGGCGCTGCACGGGTTCCTGCTGGCGGGGTACGTGGAGCGGGGGCTCAAGCCGGTCCACTGGTGCACCTCCTGCGTCACGGCGCTGGCCGAGGCCGAGGTCGAGTACGCTGACCACACGAGCCCGTCGGTGACCGTCGCCTTCGCCCTCGGTGACGACGCCCGCGAGCGGCTCGGCGTCCCCGACGGGAAGCCGGCGTCGGCCCTGATCTGGACCACGACGCCGTGGACGCTGCCGGCCAACCTGGCCATCGCGCTGCACCCGGACTTCGACTACGTGCTCGCCGAGGTGGATGGCGCCCTGTACGTCCTGGCCGAGCGGCTGCTGGCCGTGACCGCCGAGGCGGCGGGCTGGGCGTCGTGGACCGTGGTGTCCCGGTTCCGCGGCGGCGAGCTCGAGGGGACGCACTACCGCCATCCGCTGATGGACCGGGAGGGGCTGTTCATCGTGGCGCCCCACGTGACGCTGGAGCAGGGGACGGGGCTCGTGCACACGGCCCCGGGCCACGGCGCCGAGGACTACCAGATCGGCCAGGTGTACGGGCTCGAGCCGTACGCCCCCGTGGACGACCACGGCCTGTTCACGGGCGACGTCCCGCAGTGGAAGGGGATGCACGTCTTCGAGGCCAACGGGCCCATCGTCGCGGAGCTCGAACGGCTGGGCGTCCTCGTGGCCTCGGAGCGGATCGCCCACTCCTACCCGCACTGCTGGCGGTGCAAGAGCCCCGTCATCTTCCGGGCCACGCCCCAGTGGTTCATCCGGATGGACCGAAACGACCTGCGGCGGCGGTGCCTCGACGCCGTCTCGAAGGTCCGGTGGATCCCGAGGTGGGGCCAGGCCAGGATCGAGGGGATGATCGAGAACCGGCCGGACTGGTGCATCTCGCGCCAGCGGACCTGGGGCGTGCCGATCACGATCCTGACCTGCACGGCGTGCGACACGCCGGCGATCGACGAGTCGGTGTTCGACCACATCCGGGAGCTGTTCCGGAAGGAGGGTTCCGACGCCTGGTTCGAGCGCGAGCCCGCCGAGCTGCTGCCGCCGGGGTACGTCTGCCCGTCGTGCGGCAACGCGACGTTCGAGCGCGAGACGGACATCCTGGACGTCTGGTTCGACTCCGGCGTCAGCCACCTGGCGGTGTGCGATACCGACCGGTGGGGTCTGGACTGGCCCGCGGCGCTCTACGTGGAGGGCCAGGACCAGTACCGCGGCTGGTTCCAGTCGTCCCTCGTCTGCTCCATGGGGCTCAAGGGCGCGCCGCCGTACGCCGAGGTGCTGACCCACGGCTTCGTCGTGGATCAGAACGGCCACAAGATGTCCAAGTCCCAGGGGAACGTGGTGACGCCCCAGCAGCTCCTCGAGCAGTACGGGGCGGACATCCTCCGGCTTTGGACCGTCATGGTGGACTTCAAGGAGGACATGCGGATCTCCGAAGAGATCATGACCCGCAACGCCGAGGCGTACCGGAAGATCCGCAACACGATCCGGTTCCTGCTGGGGAACCTGGCCGACTTCGACCCGGCGGCGGACGCCGTGCCCCTGGATTCCATCGGCGGGATCGACGCGTTCATGCTCCGCCGCGCCCGGGAGCTCGCGGACCGGATCGTCTCGGCGTACCGGGAGTACGACCTCTCGGCGGTGTACCACCGGATCCTCAACTTCTGCACGGTGGACCTCTCCAGCCTCTACCTCGACGTGCTCAAGGACCGGCTGTACTGCGAGCACCCGGAGTCGCCCGCTCGGCGGGCCTCCCAGACGGCGATCCACCGGATCGCGGAGTCGCTGCTGACGCTGCTGGCGCCGGTGCTGTCGTTCACCGCCGACGAGGCGTGGGAGCTCCTCCCCGGCGACCGGGAGCCGTCGGTCCACCTGGCGCCGTTCGCCACGCTCGCGGACGTTCCCGGGGACCCGGAGACCGACGCCGCCTGGGCGCGCCTGCTGGCGCTTCGCGAGACGGTGTACCGGCAGCTCGAGGCGCTGCGCCGTGACGAGGTCATCGGCAAGTCGCTGGAGGCCCGGCTGGTGCTGCTGGGCGACACGGCGGCGCTGGAGCGGGACCTGGAGGCCACGGGCGCGGACCTGGCCGAGCTGCTGATCGTCTCGGAGGCCGGGCCCGGCGAGGGCGAGGGCGAGCCGGTGGAGGCGTACCCGGGCCTCTCGGTGCGTTCCGAGCCGTTCGACGCCCCGGTGTGCGCGCGGTGCTGGCGGCGGTTCGAGACGCTGGTGGACGACCCGGAGCTCCCCGGCCTGTGCGAGCGGTGCCACGACGTGACGGCGCGGCTGCTCGCCGAGGGACGGGCCGAGCTGCGGCGGGAGAAGGCCGGCTCGTGACGCGACGGGCGCTCCCGTGGATCGTGGCGGCGGCAGTGCTCGCCGTGGACCGCGCCACCAAGCTCGCCGTGATGCACTGCATCCGGCCGGGGGACGCCTTCATCGTGTTCGAAGGGTTCTCCATCACCCACGTCCACAACCGTGGGATCGCCTTCTCGT
>JAMOVQ010000052.1 GCA_027067575.1 Thermoanaerobaculia bacterium
GGGATTCAGAGAGGCACCGGCCTTCTGGCCGGATCTCGTGGAACCTTCGATGCCTCTGGCGGGTCGAGACGGCCCTCCACCCCGAACGGGCGGGACGAGTCTCTTCGCCTCCCGGAACGGGTGCAACCCAGGGATGGGATGGAGGAGTGGTTCCTGACGGATGCCTGGGGAGGATGTTCCCTCGCGTCGGACCTGATCAAGGGGACGCCGGGATCGCACGCACCGATCCGGTGAGCGTCAGCCGTCCTCGTCCTCGGCGTTGAGCTCCTCGATGCGGCGGGTGATGCGGGCGGCGATCTGCTTGCGCCGGGCGATGGCGGCTTCGAGGCGTTCCTTCTCGTCGTCCTTGGCGCCCTTCGCAGCTTTTTCCATCTCCTGGATCTCGGCGTCCAGCCGTTCCAGCTTCTCCCCGAGCTTCGTGATCTTCTCGGCGCGGTCGGCCTTGTCGAAGACCTCCGCGTCGGGACCCTTGGCGGTGGCCTGCACGATCGGTGACCGCGCCCGAGGCGCCTTCGGGATGACCGGGCGGTCCTCCGGGAGGCGCCGCTGGTTCATGAAGGCCGGGGAGACGATCTCCACGCCGGCGCAATGCAGGCTGTCCAGAACGGCGCGGCGGAGCGCGGAGCTGGCACCGAGGAAGTGCTTCGTGTCGGTCAGCTTGCCAGCCACTTCGTAGGTGACGGAGAAGTCGCCGAGCTCGAGGATGCGGACGAACGGACTCTCCAGGCCCACGGAGCGGGCGGCGTCGAGAAGGAGTGGCTCGATGGTGGCGTGGTGGACGTCGTAGCCCAGGGAGAGCGTCGTGGAGACGAAGGTGCCCGAGGGCCTGACGACCCGGATCGGATGGGTGACCATGAAGAGGTTGGGGAGCGTGACGAGGTCGCTGTGCTCGGTCTGGATCTCCGTGTGGAGCAGGCCGCGCTCGGTGACGCGGCCGAAATGGTCCTCGACGTGGATGTAGTCGCCGACCCTGAACTGGCGGATCAGGCGCAGCATGAAGCCGGCCATGGCGTTGGATGCGAAGGTCGAGGAGCCAAGGGAGACCACCGCGGTGACGGCGATGCCGAAGAGCGTGAACAGGGAGTCGCGAGTGTGTTCGCTCACGGGGAGGGTGATCAGGAGCGGTACCGCCGCGAAGGTGACGATGGCCAACGTCGCGACGTCCCGGCGGAACGACGTTCCCCCGGACACGGCCCCCGCTCGCCGTTCAGCCAGCCGCCGGACCACCCATACGGCCAGCAGTGTCAGCACCACCACCACCGCCATGGGCAGGAGCTTCCACACCACCACGATCAAGCCATCGACGATTCGCACCGGCTCCACCCTTCGTTTCAGGTTGCCGTCACTGCCTCCTGCCGATTATGCCCGATCCGGGAGGGGTACGGCAGCGATGGCGAGAGGAGAGACCGTTGCGCTGGTCCATCGGCGGCAGCGTGGGGGCATCCGGGCGGGTGTCTGTGTGGGCAAGGGGGACGTCCGGGTCAGGGGGTTCTGGCCTTGAGGATCCATCTCGCAGAAGGTATGCTGATGAGCCCACGGGCTGCTTCGCCCGATCACATCCTTGCGAAGGGAGGTGGGAGCAGAGCCGATGAACAGCATGGGTACCCATCTGATCGCCGACGCCTGGCAGGTCCCCCCCGAACTCCTGAACGATCCAGCGCATATCGAGAAGGTGCTGAGCCGTGCCGTCGAGGTGGGCGGCGCGACGTTGATCAACCTGTGCGTCCACCAGTTCAGCCCCCACGGCGTTACGGCTACGGCGACCTTGGCCGAGTCCCACATCGCCATCCACACGTGGCCCGAGCACGGCTACTTCGCCGTGGACCTGTTCTTCTGCGGCGCGGGGGACCCCCGGGCCGCGCTGGCCACCGTGCTGGAGGGGATGCGCGCCGGGGCTCACCGTTCGACCCTGCTCGAGCGGGGGTTTCCCGAATCCGGCGCGGCCGGTTCGATGCCGCTCCTCCATGAGATCGCCTGACGGTTCCGGCCACTCCGTCGACGGGCGCTGGTGGCTCGAGGAACCGGATGGAACGGGCGTGTGCCAGGCGCTCGAGCTGCGTCCGATCCATTCGGAACGGACGCCGTACCAGGAGCTCGCCGTCTGGGATCACCCGTGGCTGGGACGCGTGCTGACCCTCGACGGCGTCGTCCAGACGACGCAGGCGGACGAGTTCGTCTACCACGAGATGCTCGCCCATGTCCCACTTCTGGGGGCGGCGGTCCGCCGGCGCGGGGATGGGGTATCGGTGCTGATCGTCGGCGGTGGCGACGGCGGCACGCTCCGGGAGGTGCTGCGCCACCCGTGGGTCCGGCGCGTCGTCATGGTGGAGATCGACCGGCGGGTCGTGGAGGTGTGTCGGGAGCACCTGGGGATTCACGGGGATTACGGTGATCCGAGGGTTGAACTCGTCATCGCCGATGGGACGGCGTTCGTCGCCGATGCGGCGAGCCGCGGCGCCTTCGACGCGATCCTGGTGGACTCCACCGATCCCGGCGGCCCCTCGGAGCCGCTGTTCGGGCGCGCCTTCACGGAGGATGTCCGCGCCTGCCTGCGCCGGGGGGGCGTGCTGGCCCGGCAAATGGGCGTGCCGTTCTACCAGCCGTTCCTTCGCGAGGCCGTGGCGCTGCTGGATGACGTCTTCGGCCGTTGCGAGATCTATCGGGCGGCGGTGCCGACCTACATCGGCGGGGAGATGGCGTTCCTCGTTGCCACGGAGGACGGGGCCACTGTCGCGGAGCCTCTTGCCGGGCACACGGGCTGGTACTACGATCCGGCGATTCACCGGGCTGCGTTCGCGGTGCCGGTCTACTGGAGGGAAGGACCGTGGCCCGTCCCGAGAGGCGAATCTGGGAGGTGAACCGGCGGCCGGCCCCCGCGCTTCGCGCGGGCGACGCGCCTCGCCCGTGCGTCCCGGTGGGAGCGAGCTCCCCCCGGTTCGCCCGTGCGACGCGCTGGCGCCGCCTGCGGCGTCGCTGCCGGCCGCCTGGGCTTCGTTGGAGGGCTTCGGGTCATCGACTTTGAATGAACGGGGCCGCGAGTCTCGCACCCCGGGACCGCCCCCGC
>JAMOVQ010000053.1 GCA_027067575.1 Thermoanaerobaculia bacterium
AGAAGGTGTGCGCGGATATGGGGGTAAGGAGGCGGTGGGGGTGGCTGAGAGGGTGGAGATTGAGTGAAAGAGGCAGACGGGGGCCGTTGGAGGTATCAATACGGTTGGAGCATTGAAAAAGGGAGTGTCCCCAGTTCCCTCAACTTCTTCTGATTGATCGTCGGGTCGGAGCGGTGGCCACCCGGGCTGGGCTGGCCTACGTATATAGATCGAGAACCGCCGCCGTCACGCGATTCGGTGCCTCAAGCGGCAGGAGATGCCCACAACCGGGAACCTCGACGAGTATTGCGCCGTAATAAAGGGAGTGTCCCTAGTTCATTCCTAGTTCATTGGGCGAACGTGCCATTCTGGCGCGATTGGTTGTTGGGAGGCTCCGGATGGTGGGGTGGACGCAGGCGAGGGTTGGCAGGGGTCTTGCAGTCTCCAGGGTGCGTGGTGAACCACGCAATCTGGAGATCTGGACACCGGGAGGTGAACGAGATGCGAACCGAGAAGGAAAAGCTTTTCTCTCTCGCGGCCATTGTGGTGGCCGCGGTGCTCTTTGGAATGGTGCTTGCGGGTGGTCTTGGACTGACGCCCGGAGCGAGTGCGAACGGGACGCCCGCAGCTGTGCAGGGGCCAGCGTCCGCGGTGCCTGCCGGCACGCCGGTCGGTCTCCCCAACTTCGCCGATCTGGCCGACCGGGTCGTTCCGTCGGTCGTCACGGTGTTCGCCACGGACGAGGTGACACCGGAGGAGATGCGGCGCCAGCGGCGGATGCCGATGGATCCGTTCCACTTCTTCTTCGGCCCCGGTCCGTTCGGCGGGCCCAGTGAGGACATGGAACCGCAGGTCCGCCGTTCGATGGGATCGGGTTTTTTCATCTCAGCGGACGGCGAGATCCTGACGAACAACCACGTCGTGGAGGACGCCGACAAGCTCAAGATCGAGCTCAAGGACGGCGTCCGGTACGACGTCAAGGTGCTCGGGAGGGATCCCGCCACCGACCTCGCACTGATCAAGGTCGAGAAAGCCGACCGGACGTTCCCGGCGCTCCCGCTGGGAGACTCGGACGCGGCGCGGGTCGGGGAGTGGGTGATGGCCGTGGGAAACCCGCTGGGGATGGACCACACGGTGACGGTCGGTGTCGTCTCGGCCAAGGGGCGGAGCCTCGGCATCGCTGACCGGTCGTTCGAGAACTTCATCCAGACCGACGCCGCCATCAACTTCGGCAACTCCGGCGGGCCGCTCCTGAACGTCCGCGGCCAGGTGATCGGCATCAACACGGCGATCAGCGCCCGCGGCCAGAACATCGGCTTCGCCGTTCCGATCAACACGGCGAAGATGATCCTCAGCCAGCTTCGCGAGCACGGGAAAGTCGTCCGGGGCTACCTCGGTGTCTCCATCGGCGAGGTGACGCGTGAGATCCAGGAGGCGTTCGGTCTGCCGGATCAGAAGGGCGCGTTCGTGCAGTCCGTCAGCCCAGGCCACGCCGCGGACAAGGCGGGGGTCAGACACGGTGACGTGATCGTGGCCGTCGACGGCAAGCCCACCGACACGACCCGCCAGCTGATCGACCTCATTTCTTCGTACCCGCCGGGGACGAAGGTCCGGCTCGAGGTGATCCGGGATGGCAAGCGGGTGAGCATCCCCGTCACCCTGGAGGAGCGGCCGGACGATACTGGCGTCGAGCCCGGCGAGGTCGGCGGTGAGGAGGAAGGTGACGTCTCCGAGCGGGTCGGCATCACGGTCACGGAGCTGACGCCTCGGATTCGCCAGATGTTCGGGCTCGAGGACGACCTCCAGGGCGTCATGATTACCCGGGTCGACCCGCTCTCGCCGGCCGGCGAGAAGGGCTTGATGAAGGGCGACGTCATCACCGAGGCCAACGGCAAGCCCGTCGCCTCGACGGCCGACCTGATGAAGCAGGTGAAGAAGGTCGGGAAGGGTGGGTATCTCAGGCTGTACGTGTACAGGCCCCGTGCCGAGCAGTCGTTCTTCGCCATCCTCCGGCTCGACGGCTGAGCCGTCGCGGACGGGTTCTTCAGCGGGCGCGCCTCCCCGGCGCGCCCGTTCCTTTCGTTGGAAAGCCCGGTTCGGGACGAGCGTGCCCGAGCCGGCGCTTCCAGCGCCGTGCCTGCGCGGTGGATGGGACCCTTCCCCCAAAGCATGAAGGGGAGTGAGGTGCTTCAGAACCCCGGAAGGATGTGAATCCTCTGGAGGCGAAGGAGCCCCTGGGTCGTCAGCGTCTCCAGGTCATGAAATGCGAGCCGGACGAGGTCACCCTCCGGAATGTTCGGAGGCGCGCCCTCTGCCCGGAGAACGCCGCACCCCGACGGAATGCCCGCCGCCGCGTCCCGGTCGAAGAGGGATCGGGCGAGATCGAGGAGCAGGTGCCATTCGCCAGGTTCGAGATCGGGTTGGGTGGAGAGAGGGTAGACGACGTAGGCCAGTCGTGTGGTCAGTCCGGCCGCCTTGAGGAGCTCGAGCCGGCCGGCATGGGCGAGGATTCGCTGGGCGATCTGAAACGCCTGATCGCCATCGAGGTCCCTGGCGATGCCCAGGAGCTCCCCGTTGCCGAGGGTTCCGGCGATGTCGGAGAACCGGAGCGCCTGGGCGAGCATCCCCAGCAGGGTCGTCCGAATCTGAGAGCCGCCGTGGTCCTCCGGTGGGAGGCTCGCGCCCTTCTTCGGGACGAGCTCGAGGATGAACAGACCCAGCTGCGCTGCGGAGAAGCCACCGCCGCCAGGGTGGCCGAGGATGCGGCGCTGGACGAGCCGGATCTCCCGTGGGACGAACGCCTCGAGGAACGCGGAATCAACAGGCTCGAGCCGTGTGCCTGCGGATGTTCCGGATACCATGACCCGATGGTGACAGACACCGCGGAGTGGGTCAACCTTCTGGCAACGGCGGGACGATCCGGTTGCGGCCGGTTCGCTTGGCCTTCAGGAGGTTCTCGTCGGCAATCCGGATCAGGTCGTAGATCGTCGCCTCGCCCGGAGCAGCATCAAGGTCGAGCTCGGCCAGTCCGATCGAGACCGTGGCGCTGACGGTGACGCCGGGCGCCACGAGCACCTCCAGCGCGGCGATGCTCGACCGGACCTTTTCTGCTGCGGCCCACGCCCCGGCGAGATCGGTCTCCGGCAGGACCAGCAGGAACTCCTCGCCACCGTACCGTCCCACGGCGTCGCTCGTCCGGAGACAGCGCTTGATCTCCTCTGCGATGCGCTTGAGCAGCGCATCCCCGGCCAGGTGGCCGTGCTGGTCGTTGATCCTCTTGAAATGGTCGAGGTCGGCCATTCCTATGGTCAGAGGACGGTGGTACCGGAACGCGCGTTCGAGCTCGTGTTTGAGACGCTCGAGGATCGCCTCCCGCCGGTACAGGCCGGTCAGGCCCTCGAACGTCGCGGACTGGAACAGGCGGACGTTCTCGAACACCGTCGCCGCGTTCTGGGCGAAGAGCGAAAGGAGCTCCAGCTCCTCGGATCCGTACGACTCGTCGCTCTCCCGCGGTCCCAGGAACAGCAGCCCGACGAGGCGGTCCCCTACGAGAAGCGGCACCACGAGCACCGCATCGTGGAGGGCGGCCCGCTGGGCGAGCCCCGCGCTGATGGCCACGAGTTGCCGGACCGGCGTGGGCCGCTTCGACTTTCGCAGTGCCGTCAGCCCAGGATCGTCCGGCGCGAGGAGGAGCGAGTGGGAGAAGTCCGTCGCCTCGTTGTCCGTGGAGGCCAGCTCACCCATGATTCCCGTTGCCGGGTCGGCGAGCAGTAGCGTGACGTTCCGCGCAGCGAACGTTCTCTGGAGCTCCGAGACCACGTGCCGGCCCATGGCAGGGAGCTTGCCGAGCGCCGGCAACTCGTTGGAGAGCGTAACCAGCCGATTCCGGAGCTGGTGCCGCTCCGGGAACACCTTTCGGTCGATCGCCTGCTGAACCCACCGGTGGAGCGGGCTCGCCAGGAGGCCGAGTATCAGCGTCGCACCGGAGAAGACCCACACGGACGAGACCTCCCCGAGGAGCTTCGAGACCAGGGCGCCGCCAGCGCCGATCGCCGCGTAGAACAGGAGCAGCATGAGGCCGGTCAGGGTTCCGTAGATCAGCCCCTTCCGTACCACGACCTCGATGTCGAACAGCTGGTAGCGGAAGATCGCGATGAACACGGCAACCGGATAGATCAGCAGGACGAACGGCTGCAGCCAGGTCACGAGGGCAGGGACGGTTCCGCCTCCCCACGTCCACAGCGTGAGCAGGATGGTGTAGATGGCCCAGGGGAGGACGCCGAACAGGACGAGGAGCGCTTGGCTCCGCTCCCGTGGCGACCTCGCCTGCCGGACCCCGGTGAACAGGATCGCCGTGATGGTGATGGCCCAGACGGGGAACACGACGTTGCTGAAGAACATGTCTGTCGCCTCGACCGTCACCGGAAGGTCTCGGATCCCCGCCCGGTGAAGGCACATCACCAGTGCCGGCCCAAGGCCCAGCAGGATCCCGGCGATGTAGAACATCGGCACGATCCAAGGATGCCGGACGAGGTACCGGCGGGGGGTAGGGATCATCGACGCCAGGTGCAACTCGACCCCGATCTGGAAACCGTTGAGGATGTAGATGGCGATCCCCGTGGCGAACGGCGCCCAGTTGATGCCGATCAGGTCGCCCGGCAGGGAGAGCTCGAGCGCCACGGCGGCCGAGAACAGGAACAGCAGCCAGGACCGGGGATCCGACTCTCCCCACGCAAGGGCCGCGAGGCCGAGTATGAGGTAGGCGAGGATCGTCAGGAGGCCGAGGGCGTCGAGCGCCGTGAAGAACGGCGTACCGGGCCTGATGGCGAGAGGGATTCGTTCTCCTCCGCGTTCCACGATGAAGGTGGACCGCCTGCCGCGCCGAAACCGGTTCGCTGCACGGTTGTAGTCCGCCTCCTCGTGGATCGGAACCCCATCGACCTCGACGATCACGTCTCCCGGCTTCAAGCCGGCGCGGCTCCCGGGCAGTCCCGGCTCTACGGAATCCACCGT
Source organism: Thermoanaerobaculia bacterium (assembly GCA_027067575.1). GTDB lineage: Bacteria > Acidobacteriota > Thermoanaerobaculia > Thermoanaerobaculales > Sulfomarinibacteraceae > JAMOVQ01. Next base: position 4,993 of record JAMOVQ010000053.1, read on the forward strand.
GAAGGAGGTGGTGCCCTTGCCCACGACGAAACCCACCCGGTGATCCATCACCCGTTTCGTCACCACGATGTCGGCCGTGACGAGGGTGAGGACGGCGAGTGTCAGCGCAACCGCGGGGAAGAACCACCGCTTCGTGGCGAGGATCGCGACCCCCTCTCTGCCGGGACGGCTCGGTCTTCGGAAACGTCCCGCGACGTCGAGTATATCGAATCGTGTGAGGTTCCCGAATGATGCAGGTCACACAAACGTTTCGCCGGCGTCCCCCTCGCGACGGGATGCTCCCGCGGCCCTCGATGCTCCTCAGCCCTGGGGGCCACCCAGCCCGCCGGCCAGCTCCGGCAGGATCTCCTCGATGGGACGGACGGGGAGGTCGTCCGGGACCTCGATCTCCATCATGAGCATCCCCTGTCCGTGGGTCTTACCCTGGGCGTCGGTCTTGAGGCTGGCGGTTCCACCGCCGCCGAGGGAGTCGTGCAGGATGAAGTTGAGGGCCAGGATGTTGGGCACCTCGTGGCGCGTGACCCCCCCGCGGCAGACCTCGCGGAAGTGCTCGGCGACCCGCTCGGCCGTCAGCACTTTTCGCAATACTCGGTACGCCTCGGGAGAATCCGCGACGAGCCCGACGTTGGAGTCGTCACCCTTGTCGCCGGAGCGGGCGAGGGCGATCTGTGCGATGCGGATCCTCATGACGCCACCTCCACGGCACGAACCCTAGCACACGACAGCGGCCCCGCGACGGCATCCCGCCGCGGGCTCCCTCATTTCGACGGGACGATCCGGACCCTCGGCTCGGCGATCCAGGTGCTCCGGCATTCAGGGCACTTTCCCGGTTTCGACAGCGTCTCCTTCCGGAACACGAACCCGCACTTGCGGCACCGCGCTGGTTCCACCTCCAGACGCAACCCTTCCCGTTTCAGACTCCGCCGCACGTGTTCGAGTTCCGTTTCGATCTCTCGCTCGTCCACGCCGAACCGCCCCGCGAGCTCGCGGACCGTCCACTCCTTCTCCTGGAGCAGCTCGATCAGTTTCTTCCTGTACATCGATTCTCCCTTCTCCACCCCCCTCGGGGCGGAAACACGAATATCGGACCGAAACCCCGATCCCGCAACCCCGGTGACCCCTCACGTCCGTGGCGCGAAGCCGAGCACGGGTACGGTCCGTTCGAGGACCGACGGCCCTCCGTGAACGAACCGGCCGCCGTCCGGGGCGAGACGGAAGCCGTGGTCGGCGAAGACGAGAACGGGCCGGGAGGGGTCGAGCGAACCCCCGAGCCGTTCGAGCGCGACGCGGAGCTCGGCGGCGGCCAGGTGTTCCAGCTCGGCCAGGTCCAGCCGGCGTTCGTGGAGGAGACGGTCCACGGCGTCGACCTTGAGCAGGGGGTGGTCGAGCCGTTCATCGGCGAGCCGGGACCAGTAGCGCGCGGTGCGGGTCTCGGGTTCCACGGTGGCGAACCGGGGAGCGCCGGGCGTCCAGGCGGCGAGCGCCTCCTCCACCACGGGCCGGAGGGCGGGGAGCAGTGGGAGGCCCAGGCAATCCACGAGCAGCCACTGGTCGTCCGGCGCGGACCGCAGCACCTGGAAGAGATCGGGCAGCTCCTCCGCCAGCGGTTCGCTCGCCAGGACCTCGAGCCGCCGCCGCCAGGGCTCCGGCACCACCCGGACCATCCGGGGGTGTGCGCGGTACAGGGTGCGGGCCAGGGCGGCCCGGGCCGCCGGACGGTCTCCCGGGGACGGACGGGCGGTCTCCAGGGCTGCCGCCACGAGAGGGTCGAGCGGCCGGTCATCGGGAACGGCCAGCGTGGCCTCTGCGATCCAGCGGAGGATCCGATCCTCGGTCTCCCGCCCGATACCGAGCTCTCCGAGCCGTTCCAGCGCCTCGGCCCTGACGTCCCCGGGCTCGATCCAGCCCGCGGCCTCCGGAGGAACGGTTCCGGCGAGGCCCGCGGGAAGGGGGACGCCCGTCTCCAGGCAGCGGGCCAGGCACCACCGGACCACCTCCCCGCCGGCCGTTTCGCCCTCACCGGAGGCGGCCACCCGGATGCGGTCGGCGGGGATCGACTCCACCCGGTTCCGGAGATGGGCCAGGAGCTCCTCCCGCGTCAGGATCCGTTCCCCGATGCCCGAAACCAGCTCGTGCGCGGACAGCTCGGTGACCAGATCGACCCCGGCCAGGTGGCGATCGAACAGGGCCACGTCCTCGATCCCGGGCACACGGCTCCGGCCTTCCAGGTAGGCGACGGTCTCGTCCCGTACCTCCAGACCGTCGCTCACCCAGCTCCGGACCGCCTCGCGGACGTGGGCCCGGGCGAAGAACCCTTCGACGGTCCGGAGGATCGTCCGGCGCGCCGACTCGAACCGTTCGAGCGCCTCCTCCACCGGCGCCGCCGTGCCGTCGAAGCCGCAGGCGCACCGTGGCGCCGGCCCGGCGTCCACGAGGCCACGGCAGCGAAGCCGCTCCGCGGAGGCTCGGGCCCGTTCGAGGGCCTCCAGCTCGTCCGCGAGCCCCATGTGGCGGCTTCGGGCGACGGCGGGCGGCCGCCAGCTCCACGCGGGGTGGTTCTCGAGCGCCTTCCAGTAGGCGTCGTGGCGCGTGCGGTACGCCAGGGCGTAGGCATCCCACGCCGCGCCGGCCGTCTGGATCCAGGCGGCCAGTTCCTCCAGCCGGTCCGCGGCCGGCGGGGCGCCCACGGCCGCGAGGCGGGAAGCGACGTCCTCGTCCCACGGCGCGGCGGTGTGGGGGTGCTCCAGCAGGCGCACGAGACGGCGTCGGCGTTCCAGGAGTTCCGGGAGTTTCGCCGGGAGCTCCAGGAGCTGGGCACGCTCGGCCAGGAGGCGGCGGATCGGCCCCGCTCCCGCGAGGAACCGCTCCAGCGTCCGGACCGGCGCGTCTCCGTCCTGGAGCGGCGACCAGACCGAGAGGTGCGCCGCGATCCGCCGTGCGAGGGCCGGCGCGTCCCCGTCCCGTTCGAGCTCGGCCCGGATCCGTTCGAGCTCCCGGCGGTCCTGCTGCACCTGCCGGCGGATCCGGTCGAGGACCGATCCCAGCGCCACGGCGCTCCACCGGCGCGGCCGCCGGACGTGCAGCCCCTGGCACAGCTCCTCCAGGGCCCGGAGGCGGTCGGCCGGGAGGGCTGGCGCCGGCCTGACGGTGTCGTACGCCGAGGGCAGGGGGATTGCGTGGTACAGCTCGCGGTACGGCCGGCGGCCCTTGAGGATCTCCACCTCCCCGACCAGGGTCAGGAAGACCAGCAGCAGCTCGGCCTGGTCCGGGACGAGACCGAACACCGAGTCGGCCAGGTGCTCGACCACCGTGCGGGGCGCGGGCCCACCCTCCAGGACAGGCCGCACGAGGCGGACCAGCTCGTTCCGCTCGAGGCGCGTCTCGGGTACGGCGTACCACCCCTCGCGACGCATCAGACCCATCGGAACCAGGTAGCCCTCCCGGACGAGGGTGACGAGCTCGTCGTCGGATTCGGTGTCCAGTCCCTCCCGCTCGGCCAGGTCGACGAAGCGCCGATACGCCTCCCGTGGCAGTGGTCCGGTGGTGGGGGCCACTCGCTCGAACGCGGGGTACCGCCGGCGGAGCATCCAGAGCGCCAGCTGGTCGAGCCAACGCCCGAACGGTTCGCGAACGGCGGGCCGCGGCGGTGTGTGGCGCACACCCTCGGCGTCCACGAGCACCGCCTCGAGATAGGCGCCGTGGATCGCCGCGACGAGGCGGCGCCTCCGGGCGGCGATCCGCCGGCCGAGGATTTCCTTGAGCGCGGCAGTTCCCGCGCGCCGTTCCAGCCGGATCATGGCTGCCAGCTCGAGCAGCTCGTCGTCCAGCTCGATGCGGCCCGGCAGCACGGTCGCCGCTCCCGGCGCGGGCCCGGCGTCGCTCCAGGGCGGGCGGATGCAGAGGGCCAGGGGCTCCGGGGCGGCGGGTGGGGTCCCGTCGCCGGTGGTCACGGCGATCTTCCGCTCGTGGAAGTGCCACCGGACGGTGTGGAGCCGCCACCGGTCTTCCGGAAGCGAGAACGGGTCGAACGGCTCGTCCGAGAGGCAGCCTGTCAGCTCCTCCCAGACGGCGGCCGCCGTGGCGGACCGCAGCTCGGACACCTCGCGAGGCAGCAGGCGTTCGAGGGTCTGCACTCCTTCCCCGGAGAGGTCGATCCCGTACCGGCTGTCCCGGAGGACGACGAAGCCGCCCTCCGATCGCAGCGTCTCGAGGATACCCTCTACGATGGCAATGTTCCGCTCGGACGACACGGTGGTGGCCTTGAGCGCCAGCCATGCGGCAGCTTCGCGGGCCGTGAGGCCGTCGCGCCGGGGCGAGACGTGGGCGAGCACCAGGAGCTTGAGCACACGCCAGGCAAGCCGCCTCCGGGCGGGCTTCGAGAAGAGGCGCTCCATCGTCCTCCGGTAGTGGGGGAGGAGCCGCTGGGCGATGGGGAGCAGCTCTGGCTGGAGCTCGAACAGGTCTTCGAAGTGGTCCACGATCACGTCGGGGGTCAGCAGCTCTCCCCACGGCTGATCGAGGAACGGCTCGATCCCGCGGGCGGGATCGCCGAGGAGGCGGGTGATCACGAGGTCCACGGCGCCCCGCGTCTGGGAGAAGATGTCGCGCACCTCCTCGAGCAGCTCCAGGGTCACCGGGTGGACCGGATACAGACGACGGAGCGCCTCCGGATCGACGGTGTCCGGAGGAAGCGCCCGGGCCAGGTCCGCCGCGAGCTGTTCCATGGCTTCCCCGAACTCCGCTCCGCGCACGAGCAGGTGGTCCGCCACGAGCGTGCGGACGTGGGCCGGCGTCAGCAGGAGCCGCAACGGGTACCGGTCCTTGATCTTGCGGTAGACCGCGGATTCCAGCCGCCCGGTGTGCTCCATCTCCTCCTGGAGCGCCGCGACGATCCAGAGCCGGTTGCCGGCCGCCCACTCTCCCAGGAACTGGAGGAACCGCACGTCCTCGTTGAACGCTGCGGGATCGGGCTTGGACCGGAGAAACTCCGAAAGCTCGTCGATCAGGAGCAGGATCCCCGCAGGGTACCGGTCCGCCAGGGCGCTCCACGCATTCCGCCGGTCACCGGCACCGGGCTCGATTCCCACGGCGGCCGCCACGATGTCCTCGAGCTGCTGGGACGCGCGGTGGTTGAGCAGCGACAGGACGACGGTCTCCGGCGCGGGCCGGGGGCCGATCGCACCCCGCCGGAGCTGCTCCGTCACGAACGCCAGGAAGTGGGACTTCCCCGAGCCGTACGCGCCGACCAGGAACGCCCCGCCGCCGTGGTCCTGGTTCAGCCAGCTCTCGAGAGCCGTCAGGAACCGCTGGACGTCGGGGGTCAGGTGGTACCCATCGACGATCCACTCTCGCGACGGACCCTCGAGATCGTCCAGGCGGACCACCGTCGGCCGGGGCGCCACCGTGACCAAATCGCCGATCCTCCGCCGTCCCATGTCCCCAACTCTAGCGAATCCGCCACGGACGCCGCTTGCCCATCTCCAAGTAAGGGACACTCCTTATCTCATTCAGGGACACTCCTTATCTCATTCTCCCCATAGTCTGAAAATGGTTTGGGAGAACCTCTTCCTGTTCCTTCCCTTCCAGCACCCCCCACGAAAGGCCGCAGGGTCCGTCCCTCCCCCGAACGAAGAACGGAAGAACACGAAAAAATGAGTGTCCCCTTCTCGTCGGGAGTCTCGTTCTTGTGCTGATGGGGCCGGTATGATGGCGCGGTGTCGAGGGTGAGCGATCGTGAGCCGGGTGTCCGGTGGCGTTGGAAGGATGCCGCGGCCGTCATCGGGAACGGTTGCGGCTCCGGCGGCGTGTGGAGGCGCCGGTGAGCCGGGCCCGGGATGTCGTCGGGCGCAACCTTCGCCGGGCGATCCGGGAGGGCAGGCTGGAGGACGCCGCCTCGCTCCTCGAGCGGCTCCGGCGGGAGGCGCCGCTCGAGGTGCAGACCAGGGGGCTCGAGCTCGAGTACCTGCTCGCGGCGGGCCGGCTCGACGAGGCCCGTGCACTGGCCGACCAGCTGATCCTGGATTTTCCGGCTTCGGCGCGGATCTTTTTCCTCGCAGGCCGGACGGCGTACGCTCGCCGGGAGTATGGCAAGGCGCTGGAGAGGTTCGAAGAGGCGGGCCGGCTCGCGCCGCACTGGAGGGTCCGGTACTGGACCGGGAAGACGCTGACCCAGCTCGGCCGGCTCGACGAGGCCGAGCCGGTCCTGCTCGGGCTGGTGGAGGAACATCCGTTCGTCGCACCGGCGCTTGCATGGCTCTATGAACGCCGGGGAGCGGTGGAGGAGGCCATCGCCGTCCTCCGGCCGTACCTGAACGACCACCCAGGGGACCGCTTCGCCGCCGCGCAGCTCGAACGGCTCGAGGCGCGAGCTCTCGGCCCCGAGCGGCTCAGCGAGGAGGTCGAGACGCTTCTCGAGCTCGGTGAGGAGATCCCGCCCCCGCTCCTCGCCGGACACGTCGAAGCGCTCCTGCAGGCCGGCAGGGGCCCGGAGGTCCGGGAGCTCATGGCCTCGGTCCGGGGGGGCCTGGAACCCCGTGTCGCGCTCCAGATCGCGTGGATCTGTCACAGGAACGGGATGCCCGATCTGGCCTGCTCCCTCTTTCTCGAGCAGCTTCCTTCCCGGCCCGGAGACGTCAAGCTCCAGGCCGCGCTGGAGAAGGACGCCCGCCTGGCCGGCCGGATGGACCGGCTCCTCGACGTCTACCGTGAACTCGCCCCCCAGAACCCGAGGCTCTGGGGGCGGATCCGGCGGCTGACCTCCCGCCTGGAGTGACCCGCCCCGATATCGTGCCGGGGGCCGTCCCTCCCCCCACCGGCCGGAGCGCCCCTATGGGCTCCGGCCTCCCCCGGCTGGAAGCGCCGTCCCACCCATCATCGGCCCCCTCCGGCCCACTACGGGCCGCTCCGGGCGCCCGTCCCGCGGCGGGCGCGGCCTCCCGCCGGAGGACGGGATCGCGCAGGTGCGTGGGCCGGCTCCCCGGGTGGGCCCGGTCAGTCGCCCGGCCT
>JAMOVQ010000054.1 GCA_027067575.1 Thermoanaerobaculia bacterium
GTGGGACCGGGGGTCGGCTCGGCCATGGCGTGCTCGCTCGGACGGCCCTGCTCCGGCTCGGGCTGCGGCTCGCTTCGCCGCCGGGGCGGGGCGGTGGGGGCGGGGGTCGGGGCCGGCGGGGCCGTTGGGACGGGGGCGGCCGTGGGGGCTGGTGAGGGGGCCGCGGGAGCGGCGCGCCGCGGGGGCCGGCGCCGGGCCCGGGGGAGGTGGACGAGCCGGACGGAGACCGAGGGCGAGAACGTCCTCACGGGCGGCTCGATCCGGGCCACGAGGACGACCCCGAGCCCCACGGCGGCGTGGAGGACCAGGGCGGCCAGCAACCACGGGAGCTGGTGCAGCCTCCGGCGCTCCCGCTGCTCGAGCACGCGTGAGACGGGGTCCACGGTCTCAGCGCCCCTCCGGTTGGGTCACCATCCCCACCTGCTCCACACCGATGCGATCCAGCACCGCCAGGACCTTGACCACCTCGCCGTACGGGACGGTCCGGTCGGCCTTGAGGTAGACCGGACGCGGCTTCCCGCCGAGGAGGGCGCCCAGCCTCTCGGGGAGGAGCTTGACGTGCACGGGCTCGTCACCGAGGAAGACCACCCGGTCGCGGGAGATCGTGATGACGATCGGCTCCTGGTGGCCGCCCGCCAGGGATGGGGCGTTCTGCTTCGGCAGGTCGACCTTGACCCCCTGGACGAGCATCGGCGCCGTGATGATGAAGATGATCAGCAGCACCAGCATCACGTCCACGAGGGGCGTGACGTTGATCTCGGCGAGCTCGCCGGGATCGTCGTCGTTGCGGGTTGCGAATCCTGCCATGGCGATCAGGTGAAGTTGCGCTCGACGAGGTTGACGAACTCCAGGAGGAAGTCGTCCATCCTCCGACGGAGGTGCCGGACCTTGGCGAGCAGGTGGTTGTACGCCACCACCGCCGGGATGGCGGCCAGGAGGCCCGCGGCGGTGTTGACCAGAGCCTCGGCGATGCCGGGCGCGACGGTGACGATCGACGTGGAGCCCGTGGCCCCGATGGCGCGGAAGGTGTTCATGATCCCCCACACCGTGCCGAACAGGCCGATGAACGGGGTGACGCTGGCCGTGGTGGCCAGGAACGGGAGTGTCCGCTGCAGGCGCTCTGCTTCCGCTCCGATGGCCCGTTGGAGCGCCCTGGCGACGCCGTCGAGGCTCTTGACCCGGAGCGGGGCGCCGGTGCCCTCTCGGCGCCGGGCCGCCCGGATCTGCGCCTCGAGCTCGGCGTACCCGGCCTGGAACATTCCGGCGAGCGGTGTGGTGCGGAACTGCCCGACCGACTCGGCGACCTCGTTGAGGCGCTGGGCTTTTCGGAACCGTTGCAGGAACGCCAGCGTCTCCTTCCGCGCCCGGCCGAGCTCCCGGGCCTTGGCCAGGATCACCGACCAGGAGCCCAGGGAGAAGAGCAGGAGGATCAGCAGCACGATCTTGGCCAGCCACCCCGTCGAGAGGAAGAAACGAATGATCTCCATGCCGCGCATTGTACGCGACCCGTCGGCCCTGCGGCCGGCCCGCGGCGGAACGGGCGTGGAGCGGCGTGGCTGCGGCAGAACCCGGGAACCCCCGGGCACGTATCATGGAGCGATGCCGAACCGGCGAGTCTCGTCCATCGTGGTGCTCCTGGTGTGCGGCGTACTCGGTGCGCTGCTGGCCGGACTGTCCCTCGTGGACATGTTCTGGCCACGCCCCTCGGACGGTGTGGTGCTCGAGGCCGATGCGCCCGGGCGGCTCGTGGTGCGGAGCGTGGTACCCGGTTCGGGAGCCGACGAGGCCGGCATCAGGCCGGGCGACCGCATCCTCGGGATCGACCGCGAGGTCCTCCGCTCCTCGGCTGACGCCGCGCGGATTCTCAACCGGCACGGGATCGGCGACACGATCCCGTACCTGGTCAGCGGGCCCGCGGGTCCGCGGGAGGTCGCGGTGACCCTCGGTCCGTGGCGACTCGGCGACTCGGCCTACCTCTACGTGGCGGTGCTCGGGTTCTGCTTCCTGATCGTCGGGGTGTTCGTCGTCGCCCAGCAGCCCAGGCAGCACGCCGCCCGGCTGTTCTTCTTCATGTCGCTCCTCTTCCTCCTCTTCCTCGTCTGCCGCCTCCGCCCGGCGTCCTACTCGTGGGTGGACTCGTTCGTCCTGACCACGGGAACCGTCGCCCTGCTCTTCCTTCCCGCAACCTTCCTGCACTTCTTCCTGATCTTTCCGAGGAAGGTGTGGACGTGGCGGACAGACCCTCTGGCCCGGATGTCGGGGTGGCTCGCGCGCCGCGGGCTGCTCGTGCCGCTCCTCTACCTCGTCCCCCCGGCGGTGTACGCGGCATCGATCGTGGTCTCCCGGCTCCGGGGGCGCCCGGTGGCCCTGATCAGCGGCGCGCCGGTTCCCAGCTGGCTCCTGATGGGGATCGACATGGCGGCGGGACTCGGTGTGCTGGCGGCCTCGGCGTTCTCCCTTCCCGATCGCCGCGAAAGGGAAGGGGCCCGGCTCGTCTTCCTCGGCACCGTCTTCGGCGTCGTGCCGTTCCTGGCCCTGGCAGTGCTGGCGCCTTCGATCCTCCGGACGGAACGGTACCTGTTCTGGGGTGTCGTGCCGCTGATCCTCGTGCCGCTGACCTTCGCCTACGCCATCGTGCGGTTCCAGGTCCTCCACGTTCGCGTGCTGCTCCGGAAGAGTCTGCTCTACTCGGTGGTCACCGCCCTGGTGACGCTGCTGTACGGCGGCGTGATCTGGGCGGTCTCTGCAGCCTCCATCGGGAGCCGGCTGGCCGCCTCGCCGCTGTTCCCCGTCCTGTTCGCGCTGGCGATCGTGCTGCTGTTCGAGCCGCTCCGCCACCGCCTCCAGGAGCCGGTGGACCGGTTCTTCTTCTCGGAGAAGGTCCGGCTCCAGGACGCCATGGCCGAGCTGGGGACCGAGCTCAACCGCCAGGTGGAGCCGCAGCGGGTGGTCCACGGCCTGGTGGAGCGGCTGCCCGGTCTGCTCAACCTGCGGTTCTCCGCGCTGTACCTGCTCCGGGAGGGCGCCCTCGAGCGGCGTGCCGGTCCCGAGTCGCTGCCGGACAGCCTTCCGCTGGAGCCGCTGCTCGTGGAGCACCTGCGGAAGCGGGACCGCGTCACCCGGATCGACCAGCTCGGGCCGCTGCGTGCGCTCTCGGGGAGGGTCGACGCCCTGCTGACGTCGCTGTCGTCCCGCGGTGTGGAGGCCCTGGGCCTCCTGGGGTCCAGCCGGGGTGTCCTTGGCCTCGTGACGCTGTCGGGGAAGACGGGACAGACCCAGTTCGAGCCGGAGGAGCTGGAGCTTCTCCAGCGGCTGCTCGACCAGGCGGCCATGGGGCTGGAGACCGGGCTGCTCCTCGAGGAGCGGGCCCGACAGGCGGAGTTCGGCCGGGAGCTCGCCATCGCCGCTTCGATCCAGCAGAGGCTGCTCCCCCCGGCGACGGAGCTGGGCCCCGGCTGGCGCGTGGCGGCGGTCTGCCGGCCGGCGAAGGAGGTCGGCGGCGACTTCTACACCGTCATCCCCGCGGGGGGTGGGGCCTCGGCCCTCGTGTACGGCGACGTCTCGGGCAAGTCGATCCCCGGAGCCCTGATGATGATGGCCGCCCACGAGGTGCTCCACGCCCTGGCGCTCGTGGACCCCGACCCCGCCCGGCTGCTCGAGCGCGCGAACCGGAGGCTGTACGAGCTGGGCCGCCGGAGCTTCGTCGCCCTGGGGTACCTCGGGCCCGTCCCGTGTTCCGGGACGTTGCGCTACGCCCTGGCGGGGCAGCCGCCGCTCCTCCTCCGCCGGGTGGACGGCACGGTGGAGACGCTCCCGCTCCCGGAACACCGGCTTCCGCTGGGGGCGTTCCGGACGGGGCGGTACCGGATCCTGGAGGTGGCGCTCGGGCCGGGCGATGTGGTCCTCGCCTGCTCGGACGGCGTCCTGGAGAGCCAGGGCGCGGACGGTGAGATGTTCGGCGCGGAGCGTCTCGCGGAGGTGCTGGCCTCCGCTCCCCCGGAGCCCGATGCCATGGTGCGGGCGGTGATGGAGGCGGTGGACCGGTTCGCGGGGGGAGCGCCGGCGTACGACGACGTGACGGTGGTGGCCGTCGCGCGGGTGGAGGAGGCGGCATGCGAAGGATCGTGATCGTGGCGGTGGCGCTGGCCCTCGTCGCCGGAGCGGCGGGGTTCGGCTGGTGGGCCACCCACCGTGGCCCGCACTGGACTACGCGTTCCCCCGAGGCGGCGGCCGAGTTCGAAGCGGCGCTCGCGGCCAGCCAGAAGCTGTACGGCCGGGAGGCCCGGGACCACCTGGAGAAGGCGGTGGCGCTCGATCCCACCTTCGTGGTGGCCCGCGCGCTTCTCGCCCGCGGCCTCCAGGGGCACGATCCGGACCGGGCGAAGGCGTTGGCCGAGGCGGTCCGGAAGGCCGACCTCTCCCGGCTGACGCCCCGCGAACGGTTCCTCGTCGAGCTGACCCTGGCCCAGATCGACGGCGACGAGGCTCGGATCGAAAGGGTGATCCGGGAGTACGGCTCAAGCCACCCGGAGGACCCGTTCGTGCTCTACGTCCAGGCCCAGGCCGCCTGGCGCCGGGGCGACCTCGCGCGCGCCGAGCCGCTCTACCGGAAGCTGATCGAGGTGGCACCCAACTGGGTGCTGGCGTACAACGAGCTGGGCTACATGGCGATGGGCGCGGGCCGGTTCAAGGACGCGGAGGACCTGTTCGTCACTTACCGGTTCATCGCGCCGGACCAGGCGAACCCCCACGATTCCCTCGGTGAGCTCGACATCCTGACCGGCCGCTCCGCCGACGCCAGGAAGGAGCTCGAGGCGGCCGTCGCGGTACGACCCGACTTCTGCGTGGCGTACGGGCATCTGGTCACGCTGGAGCTGCTCGACGGACGGCCCGGGGCGGCACGAGCGGCGGTGGAGAGGGCGGAGCGGGCCGGTGCCTGTCCCGAACCGCTCCTCGCCATCCTCCGGTGTGCCGCGGCGATCGGGCGCCCGGCCCTGGAGGGGCGCTGGCAAGAGGTCCGGCGGATCCGTTCGGAGACGCCGTGCAGGGGTCTCGATCCCTCCCGGCTGGGCTGGCTCGGGATCGCGGTGGCCGAGGCCGCCGTGGCCACGGGACACGGTGCGGATGTGGAGGAGGCCGTCCGGGCGCTCCGGTCGAGGCCCGGGAGCCCGGACGGCCTGCCACAGCGGATCCTTCGCGCCTCCGCGGCCTCCCTCGAGGCGATCGCCGACGCCGCCACCGGCGACCTTCGATCCGCGCTCGAGCACCTGCTGGCGGCGGACCGCGAGCTTGGGTACGAGGACGCGAACATCGGTCTGATGAAGCTGACGAATCGCCTCCGGATCGCGGCGATCCAGCGCCGGCTGGGCGAGGAGGCGGCGGCGGAACGAACACTCCGGGAGGTCGCCCGGGTCAACCCCGACCTTGCACGGCGGTTCCGGGAGAACCCGGACCGGTGGCTCCCCGGAGGGCTGTCCGGCCGGTCAGGCGACGGCTCGGCGGCCCACAGCGGCGCGCCGCAGCACGAGCAGGTCGATCTCGGGCGGTGACCCGAGGCGGAGCGGCACGGCGCCCACACCGATCCCCCGGGAGACGTACAGCACTGCCCCTCCGCGCCGGTACGGGCCGGCGATGTACGGCGAGTGGAGCCGGGCGACGTTGACGCGGCGGCTCGGCAGCGCGATTTGACCGCCATGGGTGTGCCCGGCCAGTGTCAGGTCGGCACCCGCCGCCCGGGCCCGCCGCCAGCCGCCCGGCTGGTGGCAGAGGCAGATCCGGAAACCGGCGCCGGCCCGGCCGATGGCGGAGAAGTCCGGTCCCCGGCCAGGGCTGGCGGTCAGATCCTCCAGCCCAACGAGGTGGAGCGGTTCTCCGTCCCGGACGAAGGTGACGCTCTCGTTGACGAGGGGACGGACCCCGGCTTCGGTGAGGGCGGCCTCGGAGATCGCCGGGTCGATGAAGTGGTCGTGGTTCCCCAGTACGCCGTAGACCCCGAGGGGCGCCTCGATTCCGGCGAACCCGGCCACGAACGTCTCGGCGTCGCCCGGACGGCGGTCCATCTGGTCGCCGGTGAACACCACGAGGTCTGCGGGGAGCGACAGGGCGAGGTCTCGCACCCGGCGGAGCCGGTCCCGGCCCATGTACGGGCCGGCGTGCACGTCGGAGACCTGGGCGATCACCAGGCCGTCCCATGCCCCGGGCAGGCCAGGGACGACGAGGGTTGCCGTCCGGATCGAGGGCAGGGCCTGAGCCTCGCCAAGACTCCGCTCGGCCGCACCGAACGAGCCGAGCGCCAAGACCGTTCCGATCTGGAGAAAACGTCGTCTTGAAATCACGTTGGCGGGCGCCCCCCGTACCGGCGGCCTGTGCCCGCCGGAAGCCGCCGGAGTATATCAGAGAAGGGACAACCCGGCGCCGAGCCCGACCAAGGTATCCAACGAGCCGGAGTGATCCCGCCGGGTCAGTCCCCGAGCTCCAGCCAGCGGAACCAGATCGGGTGGTGGCGCTTGTACCACCGCAGGACTTCGTCGATCAGCGCCTTCTTGTCCGGCGGCAACACCGCATCGTCCACCCGCGAGAGGTCCACGCGGATCCGCCCGTCGGGCAGGTACTCGAGCGCCTCCGAGGCCAGGGTCTGGAGCTCGTTCCGGATCCGTCCCGAGTCCGAGATCTTGACCGGCCGCGTCCGGAAGTCCTGGCCGGCGTAGAACCGGTCGAGGAGCGGCGAGAACACCAGCCGCATCTGGTCGAACGGCTCCATCAGCCGGAACGTCAGGGTGACGTCCACCATCCCGGCGCGGGTGGCGGCCCGGGAGGTGACACGGTACACGCCGGGGCGGACCTGCTCGACGCCGGGCTGGCCCGAGTACGGGTCCGGGAGCATGTACCCGGCCAGCGCCAGGGTGCGCCACCGCTTCTGCGGGAACAGCTCGTCCACCGTGAACGTCCGCCGTCCCACCGGCAACCCGGCCTCCCGGGCGTTGGCGAGAATCGCGCGGTACGTCGCCACCTCCTCCTCGGACGGCTCCCTGCCGAGGATCTCCGCCAGGGACGAGGCCATGCCGGGATCGTCCGGGTCGAGCCGCATGATCAGCCGCTCCCGGTCCCACGGCACCTTGAACCGTGAGGAGAACAGGCAGAGGGAGGTCCGCGTGCCGAGCACGGGGTCGAGGCTCGCCGCCTGCATCGCCTCGGCCGAGGCGGCGTACCCGTCGCACAGCAGCAGGTGGCGGTTCCCCTCGCCGTCGGTGAACGGCCCGACGCGGTAGGTCGGCGCGTAGGTCCCCGAGTCGGTGAACGCGGGGAGTCCCGTGTCCGGCACGGTCCACCCGTCCTCGACGACGTGGACCCCGAGCTCGCGCCACGCGGCCCAGAGGGAACCGATCCGCGTCTCGCGGGACGGTCCGCCCAGCGTCCAGACGTGGACCCGGTCCGGCGCGACGTCGGGGTAGGTGGCCCGGATCGCCTCGAGCACGAGGCGGCGGGGGGTCAGGTAGTCGATCAGGACGCTTCGCTCGGCGGCCTGCTCCACCACGGCCTCCGGCAGCGTGAGGGTTCCCATGTACCCCTCGTACGGCCGGGCGATCCGGAGCGGCTGGTCGTACAGGTGGAGCACCGTCATGGGGCCGGTCTCCGCGCCCTTGGCGAACCGCGACGTGTTCTCCAGCGTGTCCACCGCCGCGCCCCAGATCGTGATGCCCGCGTTGCGGACGTCGGCCTCGAACTCGTCCCACTCGTACCCGGCGTCGTTGATCAGCCGGTGGACGCGGTCGTCGAGGAACCGTGCGACCTGGGGCCTGGCGTAGACACGGCCGAACCCGAGCAGCGGGTTCGATCCCATCTCCGGCGTCTCCCCGACCTTCGGCATCAGCCCCTCGCCCAGCGAGATCATGACGGCGTGGTTCTCGGGCAGGGCGCGGGTCAGGTACCACAGCGCCTCGGAGAGGGCGTAGGCCGACATGGCGTCCGCATCCTTCTTGACGCGGTTGATCCCGGCCTTGTCCAGCCCCTTCCCCTCGCCGTACCGCCCGAACAGCCGGGTGCCCAGGGCCGTGACCGCCGTGCCCACCACGAACGCCCGCTCGAGCTGCCCGCCGACGAAGGAGAGACCGTCCTCGGGGCGTTCCCCGTGCCACCGCTCCTCCACGTCCTCCAGCCACAGGTGGAACCGTCCCAGGATCGAACGTGTGTCGAAGACCCACTGCGCGATGCGGTTGGTGCGGGCCAGGTCCATCAGCTCCTCCCCTCGTCGCCGTCCTCCCCGGCGAGCCAGTCCGGTGTGCCCCTCGTCTCCAGGAACCGTCGCACGCCCCTCCGGCAC
The DNA here is from genome assembly GCA_027067575.1 of Thermoanaerobaculia bacterium. Classification (GTDB taxonomy): domain Bacteria; phylum Acidobacteriota; class Thermoanaerobaculia; order Thermoanaerobaculales; family Sulfomarinibacteraceae; genus JAMOVQ01. Next base: position 8,321 of record JAMOVQ010000054.1, read on the forward strand.
TCCGGGTCGAGCCGCTGGGCCACGTTGGCCCGGGCGGCCACGTCGAGCGCCTCCCGCCAGGAGAGGCCGACGATCTCGTTGAGCAGCGCCTTCGTCGCGGCGATCGCCGACGGGGCCGCCTTCGCCGCCACGGCCGTCGCCCAGGCCACCGCCTCGTCCACCGCCGTCCCGTCCTCGGCCAGACGGTCGGCCAGGCCGAGTGCCACGGCGCGCTCCCCGGGAATCATCTCCGGATCGAGCAGGAGGCGGCGCGCCACGTGGCCCGGCACCCTGCGGACGAGGAACGTCAGCACGAGGGCGGCGACGAAGCCGATCCGGACCTCGGTGTAGGCGAAGCGGGCCGACCGCTCGGCCACCACGAGATCGCACGCCGTGGCCAGGCCGCACCCCCCCGCCACCGCCGCCCCGTGGACCGCGGCCACGGTCAGCCTGGGGTGGCCGAGGAGCGTCTCGAACAGGACGCGGAGCCGCTCGGAATCGGCCCGGTTCGCCTCGGGGTCGCCACCCGCCGCCACCGCCTCGAGCGCCGCGAGGTCGGCGCCCGCGGAGAAGTGGCGCCCGGCGCCGGTCAGCACGACGGCCCGGACCGCCGGGTCGTCGCGAGCCTCCACGAGCGCCGCGGTCAGCGCCTCGACGAGGGCGGGGGAGAGGGGGTTCGCGCGGTCCGGGTCGTTGAGGGTCAGAATCCGGACGCGGCCGCGCTGCTCGACCAGGAGCGGTGCCTCCATGGCCCAATCGTAGCAGGATCCAGGCGCCCGGGGTGTGCTATGAACGGGGGGTGACGCTCGAGGATCGACTTCGCGGCCGCGTGGTGGTGGGCGACGGGGCGATGGGCTCGGAGCTGCTGGCGCGGGTCCCCGCGATCCGCCGCCTCGACCTGGCGCCGCTGGAGCACCCCCGCGAGGTGCTCCAGATCCACCTCGACTACCTCGAGGTTGGCGCGGAGATCGTCCAGACCGCAACCTTCACCGCCTCCCGGCCGCGTCTCCAGGAGGGCGGCGCGGGCGGCGACGTGGAGCTGGTCAACGCCACGGCGGTCAAGCTCGCCCGGGAGGCCCGGGAGGTGGCCGGCGCCGACGCCCTGGTCGCCGGTTCCATCGGACCGCTGTCCGGGGTCCTCGACCCGGCCGACCCCGAGGACCGTCCCGCCATCGCCGCCGCGCACGCCGAACAGGCGTCCATCCTGGCCGGGCGGGGCGCCGACCTGATCGTGCTCGAGAGCTTCTTCCGGATGGACGAGCTCGAGCTGGCGGTGGAGGCGGTGCGCTCGGTCACGCACGTGCCCCTCGTCGCCCTGCTGACGTTCCCGGCCGAGCGGCCGCCCCACCCGTGGGGGCGGTACGCCCGCCGGGTGGCCGAGGCCGCGGCGCTCCCCGTGGACGTGGTGGGGATCAACTGCGCGCCGGGTCCGATGGGGACGCTGGAGGTCCTCGAACGGATGCCGCCCGTGGCGCGGCCGGTGGCGGTCCAGCCGAACGCCGGAGTCGTGGTCCGCCAGCGCGACCGGAAGCTCCTGACCCCCGCCACGCCCCAGTACCTGGCACGGTTCGCCGCAAGGGCCGTGGAGCTCGGCGCCACCTGGGTCGGGGGGTGCTGCGGCACCGGACCGGAGCACGTGGAGGCCGTCGCCCGGGCCGTCCGCGGCCTCCGGCCCGCGCCCCGCTCCGGCGAGCGCGTCGCCGTGGTCGTGGAGCCACCTCCCGAGCCGGCCCCCACGAGCCGGCCCCCGCGGTCCCCCTTCGCGGAGAAGCTCGCTGCGGGCCGGTTCGTCACCGTCGTCCAGCTCGATCCGCCCAAAGGGACGGCGCTCGACGGCATGGTCTCCGCGGCCCGGACCATGGCCCGGCACGACGCCGTGGACGCCGTGGACATCAACGCCAACCCGCTGGGCCGCCTCCGGATGGACGCGCTGTGGACGGCGGCGGCGATCCAGCGGGAATGCGGGATCGACACCATCCCCCACGTGACGCCGCGTGACGCCAGCGTCATGGGCCTCCAGGCCCAGCTGCTCGGGGCGTGGCACGCCGGGATCCGGACCGTGCTCGCCATCACCGGGGACCCATCCCAGATCGGGGAGTACGCCGGTCAGCACGACGTCTACGACGTGGACATCTTCGAGCTGGTCCGGGCGATCGTCCGGATGGGCGACGGGGTGGACTGGGCGGGGAACGCCATCGGCTCGCCGCCGGCGTTCACCGTCGGCGTGGCCGTGGACCCCGGCGCGCCGGATCCCAGGGAGGAGGCGGACCGGCTCCGGCGGAAGATCGACGCCGGCGCCCGGTTCGCGCTGACGCAGGTGTTCTTCGAGTGGGGGCCGTGGGAGCGGTTCCTCGAGCTGTTCGGCGGGACGCTTCCGGTCCCCGCGCTCGTCGCCGTCTGGCCGCTGACCTCGTTCAAGCTGGCGCTCCGGCTCCACCACGAGGTTCCGGGGATCACCGTGCCGGCCGACCTGTTGGAGGCGCTGGAGCGTGCGGGCTCCGGCGCGGCCGAGGTGGGCCGGGAACGGGCTTTCGAGCTCCTCAGGGGCGCACCGGACCGTGCACGCGGCGTCTACCTGATCGCCCCGTTCCGCAGGCCGGAGGCCGTGCTCGACCTCCTGGACGAGGGCCGGGGCTGAGCGGTTCAGGCCTCGAGGTGCTCACGGAGCGCCATGAGCGCCTTCCGGCGGTGCGAGTTGGCGTTCTTCTCGGCGGGCTGCATCTCGGCGTAGGTCCGTCCCCCGAACCCGTCCGGGGCGAAGACGCTGTCCCACCCGAACCCGCGGGAGCCGCGGGGCGACTCCACGATGACGCCGCGGACCTCCCCGAGGCCGAACACCTCCTCCGTGCCGTCCAGGGCACAGGTGAGGCACCGGGCGACGGCCCGCGGGTCGGCGAAGGCGTGGGCGACCCGGGCGATGCCGGCGGCGCCGACCGTGGAGAGCATCCACCGGACCAGGGGCCCGGGAAAGCCGCCGAGACCCGCGAGCTCGAGCGACGTGTCCTCCACGAGGACCGGGGTGCCGAGCCGCTCGAACGCCGTCCTGGCCTTGTGGCGGACGACCTCCTCGAGGTCCAGCGACTGGAGCTCCGGCAGGTCGAGCGCGTGGTGGCGGAGCCGGAGCCCGAGCACCGCGCTGGCCTCCTCGAGCTTTCCGAGGTTCGACGTGACGAAGACCAGGCTGGCGAGCCTCATGGCATCTCCCCGTTCACCGTGGACAGCTCCTCCGTGGCCACACGGTACACGGCGATCTTCCGGGACAGCCCCTTGAGCGGGACGTTCCCGAGGTGTTCGACGGGAAACAGGTGCGCCACGGCCGCCTGGGTCGCCTCGCCGATGACGATCTGGCCGGGGCCTGCGACGGTCTCCTCCAGGCGGGCCGCCACGTTCACCGGCGTCCCCAGCACCGTGTAGTCCAGACGGCGCTCCGACCCGATGTCTCCCACCACTACGGGTCCCGTGTTGATCCCGATCCGGAGCTCGACGGGGTCGAGCCCCTCCAGGGCCCGCTCGCGGTTCCAGCCCTGGACCGCCCGCATCATGGCGATCGCCGCGCGGACCGCCCGCTCGGCGTGGTCCGGCTGGGGGAGCGGCGCGCCGAAGAACGCCATGACGGCGTCGCCGATGAACTTG
>JAMOVQ010000055.1 GCA_027067575.1 Thermoanaerobaculia bacterium
GACGCGCCTCGCCCGTGCGTCCCGGTGGGAGCGAGCTCCCCCCGGTTCGCCCGTGCGACGCGCTGGCGCCGCCTGCGGCGTCGCTGCCGGCCGCCTGGGCTTCGTTGGAGGGCTTTGGGTCATCGACTTTGAATGAACGGGGCCGCGAGTCTCGCACCCCGGGACCGCCCCCGCCGCGGTCGCTTCGTCGTCACGACCGCCAGGTCAGTTCCTCCTCGCGCCCTTGCGGGAACGGCCCCGGGGCACGATCCGCGCGGCCCCTCCTCGTCACGGCGAGCGGCGGTCGCGGCCGGGCGCCGCTTTCGCGGCTCCCCCGGGTCGCTGCGCTCCCCGGGGCCGTGGGGGCGTGTGCGCCCCGGCTCCTCCGGCTCGGGCTGCACCCCGTGGCGACGCACCCGTGCGCCGTGCTCACCGTCTTACCCTTCCCCCGACCACCCACCCCGTCGGGCCAAGACGGTTGCGCTCGCCGCCCGGGCACGCCTCCACGGGGCTTGCCCTCGCCTCCGTCGCCGGACCGCCCCCGCCCCCACGCCGGCCCGTTCCTCGTCGGGCGCTCGATCGCTGGATGGCGGAGGGCTCCGTTGTGGGGACAGTCCCGATCGTGAAGGGCCTGGTTCTCTGAGGCGCCAATCGGGACATCGCTTCGCTCGTCCCTGGGACGGTGGGTGCGTGGGGTACCAGGCGGGGGGCCTCGTTTCAGGCGAGGCGGAGTGCTGGTATAGGGGACAGTCCCGATCGTGAAGGGCCTGGTTCTCTGGAAGGCGAGCCGGGACGTCGCTTCGCTCGTTCCTGGGGGAGAGGGGGCACCGGTCCTCTCTTGATCCACGAGTAAAGAACACTTCTTCTCTTCAGGCCATGGGCATCGGCGCGGTCCCCGGTTCACCATTCTGAGGGACCGGCCTCCGGGCCGGGTTGCGTTCGAGGGACTGCGACGCCTCGGTGGTCCGTGGGGGATCCATCGCACCCGTGGCGGGCGGATGGGCGGCGGGAGCCCGGCCCGTCGGGAAGCCAGAGGCAATCCGTCCGCCCGGCCCGGGGAGGGGCGGGGCGCGGCGGCCTCGTACCGGGTTGACGGGTTCGTTACGATGGGTCCGGGAGGGAGGAGGCGCGGATGTCTGCCGTCCAGCTGATGACGAAGGCGACGATGATCACGGCGTTCGTCGCGGTGATGATGATCGTCGTCGATTACGTCAACGTCCTGTCCGAGGGAACGTGGCAGCGGGCGCTCCGGGGATCGCGGTGGATCCAGTACGTCGCCGCCGTTGCACTCGGTGCCACTCCCGGCTGCCTCGGCGCGTTCGTCGTCGTGGCCCTGTACCTCCACCGGGCGATCTCGCTCGGCGCCGTGGTGGCGTGCATGATCGCCACGAGCGGGGACGAGGCGTTCGTCATGTTCGTCATGTTCCCGGAGAAGGCGCTCGTGCTGACGGCCATACTCGTGGTCGTGGGTCTTCTTGCCGGGGTCCTCACCGACGCCGTGGCCCCCGGCGACGCCGGGGAGGCCGTCTGCCGGCCCCTGCCGTTGCACACCGGGGAGCCGTCGTGCCGGTGCTTCGACCCGCGGATCATCGGCCGGCAGCTGGCGCGGCCCTCCTGGATCCGTGTCGTCCTCGTCGGCAGCTCGCTGGCGTTTCTCCTCGCACTGGCCACCGGCCGTCTGGCGGGCGGTGAGGAGACGTGGATCCGGGTGACCCTGCTCGTCGTCGCGTCCATCGCCGTGTTCATCCTGGCAACTGTGCCGGACCACTTCCTCAGAGAGCACCTGTGGCGCCACGTGGTGCGCCAGCACGTCCCCCGGCTGTTCCTGTGGACGCTGGGGGCGCTGGCCGTCATTGCCGTGCTGGACCGCCATCTCGACGCCGCGGAGTTCATCCGCCACAACCCGTGGGCCGTCCTGGTCGGAGCCGCCCTCGTGGGTCTGATCCCGGAGTCCGGTCCGCACCTGGTGTTCGTCACGCTGTTCGCCGACGGAAAGATTCCGTTCTCGATCCTGGTGGCGAGCTCCATCGTCCAGGACGGGCACGGGATGCTGCCGCTGCTGGCACACTCGGTGCCGGACTTCCTCAGGGTCAAGGCGGTCAACCTCGCCGTGGGGCTGGCCGTTGGAGCGGCGCTGCTTGCCGCGGGCCTGTAGAGGGACGGTGCCTCGGACGGGTCCGAACCCGGTCAGCTCCGGGCCGGCGTCGTCCGTGGAGCCGTGATCATCCCGTCGAGGAGGGTGCGGACGGCACCGGCGTCCATCCGGCGGTCGGCCTCGAGGCGGAGCGCGAGGGCCTCCACGGCGTCCCAGTGGCGGGAGAGCGCCCTCCGGACGCGGCGGCGCGTGCGCAGGATCAGGGCGTGGGCCTTCTCGCAGTCGCCGGTCAGGCGGAGCGCCAGATGGACCGCCCGTTCGAGATCGCGGGAATCCTCGTCCCAGCGCTCCGACCCGGAGACCAGACACTCGGCCACCACGCCCGCGCAGGCGACGAGCAGGGCGTCCTCCAGCGCGTGCTCCCGTGCGATCGCCTCCATCCGGGAGAACCGCTGGGTGTGGCAGCTCCCCAGCTTCTCCCCGTCGCCGACGATCTCGACCTGCGAGACGGTCAGCCCGAGGAGATGGGCGACGACGGCGTGGCCCGCCTCGTGGAACGCCGTCAGCTGGTCGCGCTGGCCGGTTCCGTTCGTCTCGTCCTCTCGCATCGGGCGCACCTCCACGCTCCATGATAGGGCGTTCGACGCGATGCGGCAACCTGGAGGTTGGTTTGCAGCTCGTCGTTCCTTTGGAATGTAGCGTTCGAACTTGACGCAATGCGGCATCGAGGCTAGGATCGTCCACGGGGCGGATCGCCCCGTGGAGGTGCCGATGCGCTGGGTCGTGTTCAACCAGAAGGGTGGCGTGGGCAAGTCGACCATCGCCTGCAACCTCGCGGCCATCGCAGCGGGCCGGGGGCTGAAGACGCTCGTCGTCGACCTCGATCCTCAGGGCAACGCGAGCCGGTACCTGCTCGGTGACGGCGCCGCGGATGCCCGGCCGAACCTCGCGGACTACTTCGGCAAGACGCTGGGGTTCCGGATCTTCCAGGAGGGGCCGGAGGGGTTCATCCACCGGACGCCGTTCGAGAACCTGCACCTGATGCCGTCGAGCCCGGAGCTGGAGGCGCTCCAGCCCAAGCTCGAGCAGCGGTACAAGATCTACAAGCTGCGGGACGCCCTCGGGGAGCTGGACGCCTACGACCGGGTGTACCTCGACACCCCGCCGGGGCTGAACTTCTTCACTCTCTCGGCCCTGATCGCGGCGGACCGCTGCCTGATCCCGTTCGACTGCGACGAGTTCGCCCGGCGTGCCCTGTACTCGCTCCTGGACGTGGTGAAGGAGGTGCGGGAGGACCACAACGAGTCGCTGGAGGTGGGCGGCATCGTGGTCAACCAGTTCCAGGCCCGAGCGAGGCTGCCCCGGCGGATCGTGGAGGCGCTCCGGGAGGAGGGGCTGCCCGTGCTCGAGCCGTTCATCGGCTCGTCGGTCGTCGTGCGCGAGTCGCACGAGGCGGCTCGGCCGCTCGTCGCGTACGCGCCCCGGCACAGGCTGACGGGCCAGTTCGAGGCGCTCTTCGATGCCATCGAAGAGCGGTCCGGCGGGGATTGAGCCTTCCGGCCCGGCACGACCCGCTCCCCCGGACGGCTGGCGGAACGGCGGCGTGGAGTACAATCCCGGCCATGAGGAACGCGATTCCGACCGTGCTCGCCGCCTTCATCCTGGCCGCCGCCCTGCCCGTCAACGCCGTGCCGCCGCCGGGAGGGGCGGAGGATGGCGGAGGCCGGCTCGTGATCCTGGGTTTCGACGGGGTCGACGCGAAGCTGACGGAACAGTGGATGGGGGAGGGGAAGCTGCCCCACCTGGCCGAGCTGGCACGGCGCGGGGGGTACGCCCGGCTCCGTCCGCCGATCCCCGCCCAGACCCCGGTCTCGTGGTCCACGTTCACCACGGGGCGCGATCCGGGCGGGACGCGGATCTTCGACTTCCTCGTCCGCGACCCCGAGACGTACATGCCGTCGTTCGGAGTGGCCCGGGAGAGCTCGAAACCGTTCCTCTGGGGGGCGAGGAACCCCGCCGTCCTCGCGGTGGCCGGGGCGCTTCTCGGCTGGCTGATCCCGTTCGTCCTGCTCCGGTTCGTCGCGCGGCGGGCCGCCTGGCCCGTCGGCATCGCGCTCGGGATCCTCGTCGGTGTCGCCGGGTGGTGGGTCGGGAGCCACTGGATCCCGGAGAAGGTTCCGGTCGTCATCAACAACCGGCAGGGGATCCCGTTCTGGAGGGTTGCCGGGGAGCACGGCGTGGAGTCCGTCGTGGGACGGATCCCCGTGACGTTCCCCGCCCGCCCGTTCCCCCACGGCCACCTGCTGTCCGGGCTCGGAGTCCCCGACGTGCGGGGGCGGATCGGGAGCCCGTCGTACTACACCTCGGACCCGTTCTTCGAGCTCGGCGCGGACAACGAGTTCTCCATCGAGATCGTCCGCCTGAGCACCAACCGGGGAACGATCGAGACCCACATCGCCGGGCCGCCGAACCGCCTGTTCGGGACACCGCCGCGGATCGATGCGCCCATGACGCTCCACGTGGCCGAGGACCGGTCCAGCCTGGAGATCGAGACGTGTGGCCAGCGGGTCACCGTCCGGCCCGGAGAGTGGAGTCCGTGGGTCTCCCTCGTGTTCCGGTTCAACCCGCTCGTCTCGATCCACGGGATGGCGCGGTTCCGCCTGCTCGAGCTCGACCCCGAGATCAAGCTGTACCTGACGTCGATCCAGTTCGACCCCGACCACCTGCCGCCGGGGTTCCTGATCTCCTCGCCGGCGGAGTGGGCGTCGGAGCTCAAGACCGAGGTGGGACCGTACAAGACCACGGGGTGGGCGGTGGACACATGGGGCGTGTCGGAGAAGGTCGTCGGCGAGGACGTCTTCCTGGAGGACGTCCACAACACGGTCTCGGCGTTCCGGAAACTCCTGGAACGGTTCCTCCAGGGGGACGAGAAGCTGCTCGTGCACTACTTCGAGTTCACGGACCGGGTGGGGCACATCCTCTTCCGGTTCATGGATCCCACGCACCCCTACTACGACGCCGAGCGTGCGCCCAAGTACCGCGAGGCGTTCCTCGAGAGCTACCAGCTGATGGACGACATCGTCAGTGAGGTCCAGGCGTCGCTGGGCCCGGACGACACGCTGGTCGTCCTCTCGGACCACGGGTTCTCCTCCTGGCGGCGCTCGTTCAACATCAACACCTGGCTCGCCCGGAATGGCTACCTGGCCCTGACGGGAGGCGGCGGAAAGGTCCAGGACCTGGAGACGCTGTTCGACCGGGGCCAGTTCTGGCCCAACGTGGACTGGAGCCGGAGCCGGGCGTACCACCTCGGGCTCGGGGGGCTGTTCATCAACCTCCGGGGACGGGAGGCCCAGGGGATCGTCGCTCCCGGCGACGAGTACGAGTCGCTCCGGCGGGAGCTGGCCTCGAAGCTCGAGGCGCTGGTCGATCCAGAGACCGGGGTCCATCCGGTTCGGAAGGTCTACCTCCGCGAGGAGATCTACGCCACCTTCGATCCCCGGATCGTCCCGGACATGATCGTCACCACCGAGGAGGGGTACCGGATCTCCTGGCAGAGCGCCCTCGGCGGGATGCCGAAGGAGCTGTTCACCGACAACGCGCGGCCGTGGAGCGGCGACCACTGCACGCTGAACCCGGACGTGGTGCCGGGCGTGCTGTTCGCCAACCGGCCGATCGAGCGGCAGCGGGTTGACATGCTGGACGTCTACCCGACGATCCTCGGCATCCTCGGGGAACGGCCTCCGGAGAAGGTCAACGGCGTGCCGTTCCTCCGGGTGGAGGAACCGGCCGCCGGGACGTGATGCGCCGGATCGGCCGGGCCGTCCTCGTTCTGCTCCTGCTCGTGGGAGCGGTACCCCGCACCGGGGTCTCAGGGGCGGGGCAGGACGAGCTCGAGGCGATCCGCGCCAGGATCCGCCGCCTCCAGGCGCGGCTGGAGACGCTCAGGGGCCGGGAGCAGGACGCCCGGACCGAGCGCGACCGGATCGAAGCCGAGCTCGAGCTGGCCCGCGCGAGGGTCGAGGCGTTGACCCTCTCCCTCGAGCGGAGCCGTGAGCGGGTCGAGGCGCTCCGGGAGGAGGCCCGCTCGCTCGGGGAGGAGCTGGGCCGGCGCCGGGACGTGCTCCTCGCGTCGCTCCAGATGGCCGCGCTCCTCGGCCGTCCGGGGCCGCTCCAGCTGTTCGCAGACGCGGTCCATGGAGGCGACCTCGAACGGACCCTCGACCGGGTCTCGGTGCTGACCGAGGGACAGGCGCGGCTCCTCCACGAGTACGAGGATCTCCGTATCGAGCGGCGGCGCCGCCTCGCCGAGCTGAGCCGGGCCATCGAGCGGATGCGGATCGAACAGGAGAGGCTTTCGGAGCGCCGGGCGGAGCTCGAGGCACTCGAGAAGGAGGCCAGCGCCCGGCTGAAGCGCATCGAACGGGAGACACGGAAGACGGAGAACCGGCTCGAGGAGCTGACCGAGCGGGCGGGGGCGCTGGAACGGCTCATGGCGCGGCTGGAGTCGAGGACGAGGATCAGTCCGGAGGAGGATATCCGCCGGTACCGGGGAGCGCTGCCCTGGCCGGCCAGGGGCACGGTGGTGGAGCGGTTCGGACGGCACCGTCTCCGCCGGTACGCCACCTACACCGTCTGCAACGGGATCCGGCTCCGGGTTCCCGCCGGGACCGTGGTCCGGGCGGTGTTTCCCGGAGAGGTCGCGTTCGCGCGGTACTTCAAGGGGTACGGGAACACAGTGGTCATCGACCACGGCCACGGCGTGTACACCGTCACGGCGGGCCTTGCTACAATCCTCGTGCCGGTCGGCCGGACGGTCGCGATGAACGATCCCATCGGCCGGGCGGGCGCCGGGGACTCCGGCGGCAACCTCTACTTCGAGGTGCGGAGCGGCGGGCACGCCGTGGATCCGCTCCGGTGGCTCCGGTTGAGGGGAGGAACGGCCCGAGAATGAGGACATTCCGCACTGCCGTCATGGCATCGTCCCTGGTCGTCCTTCTGACGTTCGCGGGCCTGCTCCTCGCCGGGCGTGGTGGGAAGCAGCAACTCTACCGTGCCCTCGGCAACCTGGCGGAGGTCCTCCACCTCGTCCACGAGAACTACGTGGATCCCGTCGACCTCACGACCCTCGAACGGGGCTACGAGGGCGGGTTCCTGGAGGCGATCGATCCCGACGCCGCCTTGCTCGAAGCCGAGGAGCAGCCGGTGCTCGACGCGGTTCCGCCGTTCGGTCTCGTGCTGGGGCGGAGGCTCGGCTGCGCCGCGGCCCGGAGGGTTCTGCCCGGCTCCCCGGCCGGGGCCGCCGGGATCGAGGAGGGCGAGATCCTGGAGCGGGTCGGTGGACGGAAAACACGGACCCTGTCGTTGTGGGCGGTGCGCCGGGTCCTGCGGGAGGCCGAAGGCGCGGGACGGTCCGTCGAGCTCCTCGTCCTGGACGTCAGGGCTGAGAAGCGGCGGTCCGTCACACTGGCAGCGGGTTCCTGGACGGTTGAGCCGTTCACCGTGGAGTCGCGGGACGGCGTTACGGTGGTCACGCTTGCTGCCCTTGCCCCGGGGACGGCCGCGAGCCTTGCCGACTCGCTCCGGGAACACCTCGGAGCTCCGGTCGTTCTCGACATTCGCGACCTCGTGTGGGGCACCGAGGGCGAGGCCGTGGCCGTGGCGGACCTGTTCGCCGCGGACGGGGCGCTGGGCGTCTGGAAGGGCCGGCGTGCGGGGGAGAAGGCGTTCGCCGCGGACGCCGGGAGGATCGGGGACCCGCCGGTCACGGTGATCGACCGGAGCACCGAGGCGGCCGGCGAGATCCTGGCCGCGGCGCTCGGCCGTGCCGGCGCCACCCTCGTGGGGCAGGAGACGGCGGGGAGGGCGCCGCACCTTGGCGTTGTCCAGGAGAACGGGCTCCGGCTGGTGTTGCCCATCGCCTTCTGGCTGGGGCCGGACGGCGAGCCGCTCGACGGCGCCGGCGTGCTTCCATCGGAGGAGGTCGAGCCGGCCCGCGAGGGGGACCCGATGCTCGACCGCGCCCTGGAGATCGCCGGGGAGGCGTATGGCCGCAAGGCGGCGTAGCGCCCGCGGCATCCCGCCGTGGCGGATCGCCCTGGTGGGGCTCGCCGCCGGCGCGGCGGTGGTCGCGCTGTGGCTCGTGCTCGGTCGTGGGCACGGTGTGGCGGAGCGTCCGGCGGGTGAGTTCGGGGACCGCGTCGTGGAGCTGGCGCGGAAGGCCGGCGCGCCGGAAGGGGGAGTGGAGCAGGACGTCGCGATCCGGAAGGCCGACGGTGTCTTCATCCGGCAGTGGAGGGTGCGGGTTCCGGGATGCGGCGAGGCGGTCCGCCTCGCGCAGGCGCTCGAGGGCGAAGCGGCCCGGTGGGGCGGGACGGTTCGGACCGAGCGGCGGGACGGATGCGAGGCGGGGGCGATCCGTGTGGACCTGGGCACCGAGGCGTTCGACATCCGCGTGCGGTTCCGCCCGCGGAAGTGGCCCCGTCCCCGTCCGACGGCGACGCCGAAAACACGGCCGACCCCGACGCTCGCGCCGGACCGGCACGGCCGGCTGGCGATCCTGCTGGACGATGGCGGCCAGAGCCTCGGCCTCGTCCCGAGGCTGGAACGGCTCCCGCCACAGATCGCCGTGTCCGTGCTGCCGTTCCTGCCTGCAAGCACGGAGACGGCGAGCCGGCTCCACCGGGCCGGGCACGAGGTCTGGCTCCACCTGCCGATGGAGCCGGAGGGGTATCCCCGGCGGAACCCGGGACCGGGCGCCGTGCTGACGAGCATGTCCGAGGCGGAGATCCGCTCGACGGTCCGCTCGGCGATCAACAGCGTGCCGTTCGTCGTGGGCGTCAATAACCACGAGGGATCGCGGGCGACGGCGAACCTGCGTGTCATGACATGGGTAATGCAGGAGCTGGCGGCCCGGGGGCTGTGCTTCATCGACTCCCGGACCACGAAACACACGGTGGCCGAAGACGCGGCACGGGCCCAGGGGATCCCCACAGGGCGGCGGCACGTCTTCCTCGACAACGTCCGCAACCCCGGCGCGATCCGGAAGCAGCTGGATCGGGCGGTGTACCTGGCCCGGCGGGACGGGGCCGCCATCGCCATCGGCCACTGCAACGCCGTGACGGTCTCCGTCCTCGAGGCCGAGGCGCCACGTCTCTGGAAGCGTAATGTCGAGCTCGTCCCGCCGACGAAGCTCCTTCACTGAGGAGGTCCGGCGCAGCTCCTGCCGAGATGCAGTGTGGCTCAGCGGGGACCGTGGTGGAGCCAGGTCCAGAGCAGGTGGGCGCCGAACCCCATCATGCCGATCCCAAGCACCATCAGGATCCGCTGCTGGACCCTGGGCGAGAAAATCTGGCGTCCCCTCCGCAGTGCGAATAGGAGCGGAATGTACCAGCCGATGACACCGCCGAGAAACCCGAGCAGCACGAGGGTCAGGCCGAGACGTCCCCAGCGGCGGGCCGCGTGGATGAACGAGGTTCCGACTGTCGTCCACCAGATCCAGTAGCCGGGGTTCGCCAGCGGGATCAGGAGGCCGGCCAGGAACGGCCCGTGGAGGTTCTGTTCCTTGTCCGCACGTTCCTTGCCCCGTGAGGAGATCAGACGGGTCGCCGCGTCCCGGGGCGCCATGATCACCATGAACAACCCGGCGCCGAGCAGGAGCACCGCGGCCAGGGGCAGGATGTACCGGTGGCCTCCCACGCGGAACAGCATCGGCTCGAACCCCACGGCCAGGGCGAGGAAGACGAGGATGTCGAGGATGACGACACCGCTGAGGCACGCCGCGGCGGCCCGCGTCCCGTGGCTGACGGCGTACCGGCTGGCCGCCATGGTGCTCGGGCTCGGTACGATCACCGTCGCCAGGGTAACGACGAACGCCGAGAGAACGACAGTCAGGAGTGAGGAGTAGTCCATCCGGGGCGTCCGTTCACCGTTCCGCGTGCCAGACCGTGCCGTGGGGCGTGTCTTCCAGCACGATCCCCCTCTCGCGGAGCTCGTCGCGGATGGCGTCGGCACGGGCGAAGTCGCGCGCCTTCCGCGCGGCTGCGCGCTCGGCGATCAGCCGTTCGATCTCCGCGGCATCGACTCCGGGCGCCGTGTTCTCCCTGTGGGGGCCGATCGCTAGGACCGCGTCGACCTCGGCGAGGGCGGCATCGAGCTCCTGCCGGGCCTCCCGGCCGATCCCTCCGCCGTCGAGCGCCGTGTTGACGCGGCGCAGGAGCGTGTGGAGCACGCCCAGCGCCCGGGCCGTGTTGAGGTCGTCGGCCAGGGCCCCCCGGAACGCCGCGCGGAGCTCCCGGACCTCGCCGGCGGGCAGGTCCCCGTCCGCCGCATCCGGTGCGTGCTCGAGCCGCCTGAGCGTGTTGGCGTACCGCTCCACAGCCTGTTCCGCGGCGTGGAGGCCGTCGAAGGTGAAGTTGAGTTTCTGCCGGTAGGGGACCGAGATCAGGAGGTAGCGGATGGCCACGGGGTCATGCCCCCGCTCCAGGAGGTCGCGGAGCGTGAAGAAGTTGCCCTTCGACTTGGCCATCTTCTCCCCCTCGACCACGAGGTGCTCCGCGTGGAGCCAGTAGCGGACGAACGGTTTCCCCGTGGCGCCTTCGGACTGGGCGATCTCGTTCTCGTGGTGGGGAAAGATGTTGTCCACGCCCCCCGTGTGGATGTCGAAGCTCTCGCCGAGGAGCGCCATGGACATGGCCGAGCACTCGATGTGCCATCCGGGCCTGCCCGGCCCGAGCTCCGTGTCCCACACCGGTTCGCCCTCCCGCGGCGCCTTCCAGAGGACGAAGTCCCGGGCGTCCTCCTTCTCGTACTCGTCGGCGTCGATCCGCGCCCCGGCCAGGTTGGCCTCCGGACGGATGCCCGACAGCTTCCCGTACTCCGGGAAGGTGGCGATCCGGTAGTAGATCGACCCCTCGGAGCGGTACGTGTGGCCCCGCTCCTCCAACCGTCCGACGAGCTCCACCATCTGCGGGATATAGTCCGTGGCGCGGGGGTAGTGCTCGGCCCGCTCGACACGGAGCGTGTCCAGGTCCTCGAAGAACGCCTCGATGTACCGGTCGGTGTACTCCCGCAGCGACAGTCCGGCCTCGTTCGCGCCGCGGATCGTCTTGTCGTCCACGTCGGTCAGGTTCATGACCTGGGTGACCTCATGACCGAACAGCTTCAGCGTCCGGCGCAGCACGTCCTCGAACAGGAAGGTCCTGAGGTTCCCGATGTGGACGTAGTTGTAGACCGTCGGTCCGCACGTGTAGAGCCCCACCGTGCCGGGCTCGATCGGCTCGAACGGCTCCACCCGCCGCGTCAGCGTGTTCTTGAACCGCAGCACGCCCTCCATCACCACCTCCCCGCAGGATTGTACACGCCACCAGAAATAGGGACACTGTTGTTCTCTTGACAACCTCCCCTCCCCGCCCTACCCTGTTCCCATCACAACCCGAAGGAGGTCCCCCATGCCCCGGATGCCCCGTCTCAAGTTCTCCCACGTGGACACCTGGTAC
>JAMOVQ010000056.1 GCA_027067575.1 Thermoanaerobaculia bacterium
TTCGCTCGTCCCTGGGTTCGTGGAGTGTGGGGCACCGGCTGGGAGTACTTCGTTTCGGCCGGCGGGTCGGTCGGTTGGAGGACAGTCCCGATCGTGACGGCCCTGGATTCTCTGGATCGCCAGCCGGAACGTCGCTTCGCTCGTTCCTGAGCGGGTGGATGCGTGGGGTACCAGGTGGAACGACATCCTCTCGGCGAGGATCTCGGCCAGGTTGCGGGGACAGTCCTGATCGTGAAGGCCAGGGTTTTTCGGAGCGCTAGCCGGGACGTCGCTCCGCTCGTTCCTGGGCGGGTGGGTGCGTGGGGCACTGGGTGGAGGAGCCTCGTTTCGGCCGGCGGGCGACGGCGCTTCCGGCGGCGGGCACCGTTCGCTGGCGGGGTGGTCTCGCTGCCGCCCTCGGGGCGGTCAGGTCGTGTTCGTCTGGGTAGAATGGTTCCGTGACCGGTCCCCGATCCCGGAAGGCGAGCGGCGTCCGTTCGCTCCTCGAACGGGCGGCGGAGGCTGTCAGGAACGGGTTCGTGGCGCTGCGGGCCAACGAGCCCGCCTTCGCCGTGACCTCGGCGGTGGTCCTCGGGGTGCTCGGCGGATATGGTGCCATTGCGTTCCGCGAGATGATCCGGCTGGCCC
The DNA here is from genome assembly GCA_027067575.1 of Thermoanaerobaculia bacterium. Classification (GTDB taxonomy): domain Bacteria; phylum Acidobacteriota; class Thermoanaerobaculia; order Thermoanaerobaculales; family Sulfomarinibacteraceae; genus JAMOVQ01. Next base: position 628 of record JAMOVQ010000056.1, read on the forward strand.
ACGTGGGGTTCTTCGGGACGGACAGCTATACGCTCGCCCTGCTCGCGGCCATGCCGTGGTGGCGGCGACTCGTGCTCCCGGCGGTAGGTGGCCTGCTCGTGGGGCTCCTCGTCTGGCGGATCGCCCCGGAGGTGCGGGGTTCGGGGATTCCCGAGGTGATGGAGGCGGTGGCCCGGCGGGGGGGCTCGATCCGGCCCCGGGTCGTGCTGGCCAAGGCGTTGGCAGCGGCCGTGACCATCGGCTCCGGCGGCTCGGCGGGCCGAGAGGGTCCCATCGTCCACATCGGCTCGGCGCTGGGTTCCAGCCTCGGTCAGTGGCTCGGCCTGAGCCCGAGACGGTTGCGGACGTTCGTCGCCTGTGGTGCGGCGGCGGGCATTGCGGCAACGTTCAACGCACCCATCGCCGGCGCTATGTTCTCGATGGAGGTCGTGCTGGGCGATCTGACGGTGACCGCTGTGTCGCCCATCGTCATCTCCTCGGTGGTGGCCACGGTGGTCTCCCGCCACCACCTCGGGGACTTCCCCGCCTTCGTGGCGCCGCGGTACGAGATCGTCTCCAGCCGGGAGCTCGTCCTGTACGCGGCGCTCGGCGTGCTCGCGGCCGTTGTCGGGGTCGTGTTCATCCGGCTGCTCTACGGGGTGACGGCACTGTTCGAGCGCTCGGTCCTGCCGGCGTGGGTGCGGCCCGTGGTCGGCGGGCTCGGTGTCGGGGCCATCGCGGTGGCGGTGCCTCACGTTTTCGGCGTGGGGTACGAGACGATCAACGGGGCGCTCGCGAACACCCTTCCGGGAAGGCTGCTCCTCGCGATCCTCCTGGCGAAGCTGGTCGCCACGGCGCTGACGCTGGGCTCGGGCGGGTCAGGAGGCGTCTTCGCGCCCTCGCTCGTGCTCGGGTCGGTGCTGGGCGGTGCGTGGGGGCGTGCCGTACACGCAGCGTTTCCTCTCCACACGGCGGGTCCCGGCGCCTACGCCCTCGTGGGGATGGGTGCTGTCGTGGCTGCCGCGACCCATGCACCGATCACGGCGATCCTGATCATCTTCGAGCTGACGAACGACTACCGGATCATCCCGCCTCTGATGCTCGCCTGCGTCGTCGGCGTCCTCCTCTCCGGTCTGCTCCACGGTGAGTCGATCTACACGGAGAAGCTGGCCCGCCGCGGAATCCGGCTGAAGGAGGGGCGCGACGTCAACCTGCTGCGGGCGATCCACGTCGGCGAGGTCATGGATCGGGCACCGGAGACCGTTCCGGCCGCCACACCGTTGCCCGAGCTGATCGAGCGGCTGCTCAAGGACGGCAACCACGAACTGCTGGTGACGGACGAGGCCGGCACGCTCGTGGGCACCGTCACACTGGCCGAGGTCGGTGCAATCCTTCCGGAGGCGGAGGTGCTCGGACCGCTCGTCCGGGCGGCCGATGCGGCCGACGGAACCGTGCCGGTGCTGCTGCCCTCGGACACCCTCGACGTGGCGATGCAGCTGTTCGGCAGGGCGCACCGCGAAGAGCTGCCCGTGTGTGAGGACCGACGGGGCCGGAAGGTCGTCGGGACGCTGACGCGGGACGCGGTGATCCGGACATACAACAGGCGTCTCGTCCAGGCGGACCTCGTCGGATCGTTCGCCTCGCTGCTCGAGGCGGTGGAGGCTGCCCGGCGTGTGGTCCTGCCCGGAGGGTACGTGCTGACCGAGGTTGAGGTCCCGGCGTCGCTCCACGGCTCGACCCTCGCCAGCGCCGGGATCCGCTCGCGGTTCGGTGTGGAGGTCCTTCTCGTCCGCAGGCCAGGAACTGAGAACGCCCGGCTCCCGGCTGCCGGTACGCGCCTGGAACCGGGGGATCGCCTCCTGGTCCTCGGACCTGCGGAGGCCATCGCGGCGCTCCGAGAGGGGTGACCACCGTGGGGCCAACCGGCGGCCGGCCCCCGCGCTTCGCGCGGGTGGCGCGTCCCGGCCAGCCGTCGCGGTGGAAGCGAGCTTCCCCCGCGCCGTCCGGCCGTGCCGCTGGCGCCGCCTGCGGCGTCGCTGCCGGCCGCCTGGGCTTCGTTGGAGGGCTTCGAGTCATCGACTTTGAATGAACGGGGCCGTGATACTCGCCCTCCGGCACCACCGCGGCTTCGGGGGCGGCGTCGTCGCGACCACGAGGTCAGCTCCTGCCCCCTCGCCGCGGCGGCACCGGAGGACGAGCCTGTGCGGCCCCTCTTCGCTTCGTTGGGGCGCGGTCGCGGCCGGGCGCCGCGTTCGCGGCGCACCCCGGGTCGCTGCGCTCCCCGGGGCCGTGGAGGCGGGGGCGCCCC
>JAMOVQ010000057.1 GCA_027067575.1 Thermoanaerobaculia bacterium
GCAGGCCGGGCGCCGCGTGCGCGGCGCCCCCGGGTCGCTGCGCTCCCCGGGGCCGTGGGGGCGTGTGCGCCCCGGCTCCTGCGGCTCGGGCTGCACCCCGTGGCGACGCACCGGTGACGAGTGCTCGACCCCTTACCCTCCCCCCGCCCAATCCCCCTCCCGGGCCAAGGGGCCTGCGCTCCCGCCCCCGGCACGCCTCCACGGGGCTTGCCCTCGCCTCCGTCCCCGGACCGCCCCCGCCCCCACGCCGGCCCGTTCCTCGTGGGGGCCCCGGACGCTGGATGGCGGAGGGCTTCGTTGTGGGGACAGTCCCGATCGTGAAGGGCCTGGGCTCTCTTGCCACCGAAAACGGGAGGCTGTTGATCTCGTGCCGCACTGGGGGGATGGTTCCGATCGTGGATGCCAGGGTTCTCGGAGGCGGCAACCGGGACGTCGCTCCATCGTTGCCGGGGCGTCCGTTCGGAGTTTCTCGTGCTCGGAGGGAGGTTCTCGATCGTGGGCGGCGAGCTGGAGCCTTGCTGCGCTCGGTCCGGGGATGCTGGGTGCCCGGGTACTCGGGTCGGGGTGTTCTACGGCGTCTTGGAGCGCGCCCCATCGGTCCGTGTCCTCGCCATGATCCCGGCAGCGACATGGGGAGGGGCGCAGGCCAGGTGCCTTCTTGACACGGTTGTGGGCGTCTAGGGAGAATCGGGGACCATGTCCGGAAGGCACGCATGCCTCGTCGATCCGCTTGCCCCGACAGCTCACTGGCTGGTCGTTCGGACGAAGACGCTTCGTGAACGGGTTGCGGCGCGGAATCTCGAGGAGCGAGGAGTGGTCCCGTACGTCCCGCTGTACCTGGAACCGCGCTGGCACCGGCGGGCGCCGAGGGGGCCGGTCCCGCTCTTTCCGGGGTACCTCTTCGCCCGGTGTGTGCCGGCAGAGCAGCTCGCCGCCGTCCGGTACTGCCCCGGCGTCGCGGGACCGGTGACGTTCGGGGGGCGGCTTGCCACGGTCGGCGCCGGCGTCATCGACGCGCTCCGGGAGCTCGAGGGGGAACGGGGCTACGTTGAGCCGCGTGAGATCGTCAGGGCTCCTCGCGCTGGGGAGCGGGTGCGTGTCCTCCGTGGGCCACTGAAGGGGCTGGAAGGCGTCTTCGAGAAACCGCTCCGCGGCGGGGAACGGGCGATGATCCTGGTGGAGTTTCTGCGCTCCAGACGGACGATCGAGGTTGACATGCTCTCCCTCGGACCGGCTTCCCGGTGAGGGGCGCCGGGGGTGGAGCCGGCGGGCCCACCGTGCCAGAATACGGGCGGACCGAGTCCGGGGCTCCGGTGAAAGGGGCGAGCGCATGAAGGGAATCATCCTGGCGGGCGGTGCGGGGACGCGGCTCCACCCGCTGACCGTGGCCGTCTCCAAGCAGCTGATGCCCGTGTACGACAAGCCGATGGTCTACTACCCGCTGGGAACGTTGATGCTGGCGGGGCTTCGCGAGATCCTGATCATCACCACGCCGCAGGACAGGCCGTTGTTCCAGCGGCTGCTCGGCGACGGATCGCAGTGGGGGATCGCGCTGTCGTACGCGGAGCAGGCGCGGCCCGGCGGGCTGGCCGAGGCGTTCCTCATCGGGCGGGAGTTCATCGGCGGCGAACCCGTCTGCCTGATCCTCGGGGACAACCTGTTCTACGGGCACGGCCTGGCGCGGCGGCTCCAGCGCGCTGCGGAACTGGAACGGGGGGCGATCGTCTTCGCCTACCCCGTGCGCGATCCCGAACGGTACGGCGTGGTGGAGCTGGGGCCCGAGGGACGGCCGGTGTCCATCGAAGAGAAGCCGGAGAACCCCCGGTCCAACCTCGCCGTCACCGGGTTGTACTTCTACGACGCCCGGGTCGTGGAGATCGCGGCGGGCCTGGAGCGCTCGCCCCGGGGGGAGCTGGAGATCACCGATGTCAACCGGGCCTACCTCGAACGGCGCGAGCTCGAGGTGGAGCCGCTGGGTCGAGGGTACGCCTGGCTCGACACGGGGACCCACCAGTCGCTCCTGGACGCGGCGACCTTCGTCCGGCTCGTGGAGGAACGGCAGGGGCTCAAGATCTCCTGCCCGGAGGAAATCGCGTGGCGGATGGGGTTCATCGATGCCGGACGGGTGCGCGAGCTGGCGCGTCCGCTGGTGCCGAGCGGGTACGGCGAGTACCTGCTGCATTTGGTGGGGGAGCGGTGAGCGGCGGCGGACCGACGCTGGTCACCGGGGCGGCCGGGTTCATCGGCTTCCACTTGGCGAGCCGCCTCCTCGATCGGGGCGGCGAGGTCGTCGGGCTGGACAACCTCAACGACTACTACGATCCGGTGCTCAAACGTGCCCGCCTCGCGCGGCTCGAGGGGAGGCCGGGGTTCACCTTCGTCAGGCTCGACCTGGCCGACCGCGAGGGTATGGCCTCGCTGTTCGAGCGGTACCGGTTCTCGAGGGTGGTCAATCTGGCCGCCCAGGCCGGGGTCAGGTACTCGCTGGAGAACCCGTGGTCGTACATCGACTCCAACGTTCAGGGGTTCATGACGGTGCTCGAGGGGTGCCGGCACCACGGAGCGGAGCACCTCGTCTTCGCCTCCTCCTCGTCCGTCTACGGGCTCAACACGCGGATGCCGTTCTCGGTTCACCACAACGTCGATCATCCGGTGTCGTTGTACGCGGCGACGAAGAAGGCCAACGAGCTGATGGCACACACGTACGCCCATCTCTACGGCATTCCGACGACGGGACTCCGGTTCTTCACCGTGTACGGGCCGTGGGGCCGTCCGGACATGGCGCTGTTCAAGTTCACGAAGGCGATCCTGGAGGGGCGTCCCATCGACGTGTACAACCACGGACGGATGCGGCGGGACTTCACGTACATCGACGATATCGTCGAGGGCGTCATCCGCGTGCTCGACAGGGCGCCCTCACCGGATCCCGGCTGGACGGGGGACGATCCGGACCCCGGATCGAGTCCTGCGCCGTACAGGCTCTACAACATCGGCAACGACAACCCCGTGGAGCTGATGGAGTTCATTGGCGCCATCGAGGAGGCGCTGGGCCGGAAGGCCGAGAAACGGTTCCTGCCGCTCCAGCCCGGTGACGTTCCGGCGACCTGGGCCGACGTGGACGACCTGGTCCGGGACGCCGGGTTCCGGCCGGCCACACCGATCCGGGAAGGGATCCGTCGCTTCGTCGTCTGGTACCGCGAGTACCACGGCTCCGCATGACTTGACGAGCTCGGTACGGCGTGGCCCGCGAGGGCCCGGCAGCGGGGCACTCGGTGGTTCATTCATCCGGCCGGTACCCCCCGGAGACCTCGGACTTCCCTCAGCGTGAGCGGGCCTCGGGGGAGACGAGCGGCCGGGTGGTACCGGACCGCTTCCGTGTCGCGGGGGCGAGAATCGAGTCCAGGACGTCCTGCACGGTGTAGGTGGTCCGGCCCTCCTGGAGAAAGCGGAGGAGGCGCGGCAGGCCATCGCCCGAGGTGACGATGGCCGGCTCGATGGCGCCGTTCGCCCGGACCTGGGGGGAACCGGCCGTGGCGGCCAGTGCGTTGCAGAGGCAGACGGCGGAAACCGCCTCTTCTTGCCGGCCTCCCTTGGCGACGAACGCCTCCACGGGCTCGGCCGGACAGCGCCAGACGATCCGGCCGTCGGGAAGCCGGTGGGCTTGGCGCAACATCCCCACGTCGCAGACCCGGCGGCGTGCAGCGTGAACGTCGGGCTCGGACAGGGTGCACGGCACCTCGACGACCTTGAACGGGAACCCGGTCGGCGAGGCGACGGGATCGGTCCGGACCCGGACGGCGCCGCTCCGGACGGCCTCGAGGACCTGGCGCCTGATCCGCGGGTCCATCCCCGATTCCTCGCAGAAGGCGAACGCCGTCCCTACCTGGATCCCCGCGGCGCCTGCGTCCAGCGCTTCCTGGAGGGACTCGGCCGTGTCCTGCCCGCCGGCGAGCCAGAACGGGAGCCCCAGCTTCACCATCGCCGCCGGATCCACCCGGTCCCGTGGGCCGTACACGGGCTCTCCCCGTTCGTCCAGGGTCAGGGGGCCGCGGGGCGGGGCGTTGTGGCCACCCGCCACGGGGCCTTCCACGACGAACCCCTGGACTCCGCCCGGTGTCCGCTTCAGCATCGCCTTGGCGAGGACCACGGAGGCGACGATGGGCAGGAACCGGGGCCGCCGGAGGGGGCCGACACGAGCGGGGACACCGGGAAAGACCCGTTCCGGGTCGAACCCGATGGCGAGATCCGGACCATCGCCGGGACCGTGGACGTCGAGGCGGTACCGGGCGGGCAGGTGGCGGGAGAAGGCGTCGAGGACGGCGGGAACCTGAGACGGGATCCCCGCGCCGACGATGACGACGTCCACGCCGGCCAGCATGGCGCCGTAGAGGGTCGCCATCAGTGGCATCTGGATCTTCTCCAGCAGGTTGATCCCGACTGGACCGCCGTGACCTTCCCTGGCCAGCCAGACCTCCACGAACGCGGCGGCGGCGGTCAGCGCCTCGAGCTCACGGGGTGGATCCGGGGTCCAGAGCGGAGCGCGGGGCTGGATCGGGTGGACGGCGCCCGAGGCCGGGTACCGGTCGAGGATCCACCGCGCCGTGTCCCGGCACGGGAAGGCGTGGAGCGCCCTCCGGACGTGGCTACCGGGGTCGCCCCGCACGAGCCGGGCGATCAGCATCGGGGCGAGCCCGGTCCCGGAGACCACGCCGAGCTGCCCCCGGGAGGCGACGGCCCGTGCAAGGTGCCAGTCCGAGATCGCGACGCCCATGCCGCCCTGGATGATCCTTGGAAGGTTCTCCGTCCGGTGCGCCATCCGAACCTCCGGGCGGATGCGTCCGCCCGACCGTATCGTGGCAGCTGGTGTTCAGGGATCGTTCGACGGTGTGTCAGGATCGTGTCAGGGTTCGCCGACCCGGTAGCCGAACCCCCGGACGGTCCGGATCAGCCGGGGCCGGGAGGGGTCATCCTCCAGCTTCGTCCGGAGCTGGGCGATGAAGTTGTCCACCGTGCGGGGCGACCCGTGGTGGCCCGGACCGTGGATCGCTTCCAGGATCTGGGTTCGCGAGAGGACCCTGCCGGCGGCCCGGACCAGGAGCAACAGAACCTGGTACTCCGACGCCGTCAGATCGACCGGGAAACCCGACCGTGTGACGGTACAGGAGCCCGTGTCGATCCGGAGCGGTCCAGTCTCCAGGATCGATCCACCGTTCGGCGTGGCCCGCCGGAGCAGCGCTCGGACCCGTGCGAGCAGCTCGCCCAGCGTGAATGGTTTCGTGACCCAGTCGTCCGCACCGAGGTCGAGGCCACGGATCGTGTCCAGCTCGGCGGATCGCGCTGTCAGGACGAGCACTGGAGTCTCGTCACCCGCCGAACGGAGCGCCGAGAGGATCTCGTAGCCGTTGCGGCCCGGGAGCATGATGTCCAGGACGATCAGGTTCCACCCGCCGGCCAGCGCCAGCCGCATCCCCTCCCGGCCGTCGGCGGCCGTCCCGACCTCGTATCCTTCCTTTCCCAGGGCCAGCTCGAGCCCCTGGAGGATCGAGGGGTCGTCCTCCACCACGAGGATCCGCACGGGAGACGGACTCACCGTTCCGCCTCCCCCTGGGGCAGGGCGGGAAGGACGAGGGCGAACGTCGATCCGGCGCCCGGTCTGCTCTCCACCTCGACCCGTCCTCCGTGGCCAGCTGCCACGTGGTGAACGATGGCGAGCCCGAGGCCCGTTCCCTCGACGGTTCGTGCGAGCCGGTCGTCGATCCGGTAGAACTTCTGGAAGATCCGCTTCTGTTCCCGCCTTGGTACCCCGCGGCCGTTGTCACGGACGTACAGTCGAACGGTCTTTCCGTCCGGGACAGCGCCCGCCGCGATCCGCTTCTCCTCGCCGGTGTACTTCGCGGCGTTCTCCAGGAGGTTGAGCATCGCGTCCTCCAGCGCGGCGGGATCGCCGGCGATCTGTGGCAACGGCCCGCCGATCTCCAAAGAGACCGGTACGTCCCGGCCCCGGGCGGACCGGCGGAACTCCTTCACCGCCTTCGAGACGATGGCCGCGGGATCGAGCCGCTCGGCGCGGAACGCCCGCTGTCCGGCCTCCATCCGGCCCCATTCGAGGAGGCGCTCGATCCGGTCCCGGAGCCTGAGTGCCTCCCGCTGGATCCCGTCGAGGCAGACGGCCCGTTCACGCTCCGGGAGCGCCTCGTCCGAGGCCATCTCGGAGAACATCAGGATCGAGGTCAATGGCGTCTTGAGCTCGTGGCTGACCTTGGAGACGAAGTCGGTCTGGAGGCGGGAGAGCCGCGCTTCCCTCCGGAGCAGGATCAGCGCGATCACGGACCCCGTGACGAGGCAGACCACGAGCGCCATGACCAGGACCCCCAGCACCAGGCCCCCGGGGGAGCGCCACAGCACGAGGAGCAGGATCCCGACGACGAGCAGGAGTGCCGTGGGGGCGACCACGAGCGTCGCCAGGAGCCAGACGATCCGCCGGAACCCGCGTTCCTGGCCGGCCGTCGGCGACGGCAGGAACGCGTCCACGGCGTCGAGCGACCGGCCCACGGTTCCGCTACCTCGTCAGCGGGGGCGGCGGGAAACGGTCGTGCCAGACCGGCTGGTTTCGCACGGTGGGTGCAGGCGGGACGCCCGGACGGCGCGGTCCGAGGGAACGGTTCAGTCCTCCGAACCACGCGAGGAGCCCGAACAGCGCGCCGCCGAGGTGGGCCCCGTGACCGATGGGCAGGCCGCCCCCGTGGGCCTGGGCGGTCAGCCCCCAGACATCCAGCGCGACGAACGCCAGGGCGCCGACCATGGCGGGGATCGGGATGATCCCGAAGATCAGGATTTTCTCGCGGGGGAACCGCAGCGCAAAGACGATCAGCACCGCCGAGAGCGCCCCGGAGGCCCCCAGCGCCGAGATGTTCGGCTGCCCGAGGATCAATGCCGACGTCAGGCAGTGGCTGAGCGAGGAGAAGATCCCGGCGGCCAGGTAGAACAGGACGAACCGCCGCGTCCCCATGATCCATTCGAGCACCTGGCCGAAGCTGACCAGCACCACCATGTTGAACACGAGGTGCCACAGCTCGGCGTGGGAGAACACCGAGGTCAGGAGCGTCCAGACGCGCCCCTGGGCCAGGTGGGCGGGACTGACGAGGAAGTTCAGCACCATGAAACGCCGGAGGGCCGCGCTCGAGCCCGAGGCCAGCCACGCGACGAAGACGGCGACGTTGATCGCGAGCATCGTCTTCACCGCCGGCGGCATGGGCGGGCGCTTCCGTCTGGCCGGCCGGGCCGTTCCTTCCATGGCGGAGGAGTGTACCAGCCCCGGCCGGGGTCCCGCCGGGGGCTCCGGAGGATGGGGCCCTAGGGCGCCGTCTCTCCTGCGGTCGCGACAGCCTGCGGCTTGTTCACTGGTGCCCCGGTACGGCGGGCGGCCTGGCCAGGGGCCGGGAACGGCGGAAGATCCGTCACGGGGGCGAAGGAGCCGACGAGGCCGATGGAACACGCGGCCGTCAGCAGTGCGCCCAGCTGGAGCACGGCCATGCCGGCGATGCCGGGGCCCAGGGCCCGGACGGCGGCCAGGGACCCGGCCCAGACGGCCAGGAGCGGAACGGCCCAAGCGAGCAGGGTGCCGAGGGATGCCAGCGGGTGCCGGAGGGCGCCGCCGAGCCCCCGGAGCCACGCCAGGGCGGCGGACCGCCGGCCGGGGCGGGCGAGCTCCCAGAGCCCGCGGACGGTTGCGGTCCACAGGATCAGGAGGACGATGGCGGTCAGTGCCGCCGCGGCGAGGACGATCCGCACGGAGGTGGTCTCGTCCAGCCGGCCGACGGCGTCCCTCGCGAGGCGGGTCGCCGGGGCCCAGATCCCGCCGGTCACGAGGGCGGCGGCCACCAGCGCCACGAGGGAGAGCCGGGCGTACCGCCACCAGGCCATCAGGCCGAGGCCGACCAGTTCGCCGAGGCGCTGGGGGCGGCCGGCGGCCCACGCGCGCCAGCGCACGATCCCTGCGTGCCAGAGCACGCGCCACGCCCAGCCGCCGAGAACGGCCAGCAGCACGGGGACGGCCAGGACGGCGACACTCCGGGCCAGCGTGCCGGAAACGATCAGCTGGAGGTCGCCCGGCGCGGGATCGGCGGGAAGGTTCCCGAGCACCGGGGCGAGGAGGGCCTGCACCGTCAGGACGAAGGGTAGGCCGAGGAGGACGGGAACGAGCCAGACGGCGAGGAGGAGCCGGGGGCTCCGCAGGAGCGTGGCCCAGCCGTGACGGGGGGAGGGTGTGCCGTTCTTCGCCATGGTCAGCTCCAGGGGGCCAGGAGCCCCGCCAGGGCGCGGAGGACCTCGGCGGTCCACCACAGCCGCCGGTGGACCGCGCCGCGGTCCGGCTTCCTGCGCCAGTAGTTGTCGGCCCGGCGCGTCTCCAGCGCCCACCGGCCATCGGGGTCTACGATCACGCTCTCCAGACGGCGCTCTCCGTCGAACCGCCAGCGGACCCACCGGCCGAGGCCGTCCCAGCGCCGCCGCTCCGTGGTCCCGTCGTCCCACCGGAGCTCGACCTCCACGGGGCCGCGGAAATCGCCCTTGCGGCCGATGTCCACGCGGACGGTCCAGGGGCCGCCGTCACCCTCACCGTCGGCCTTCTCCTTCTCCTCCGCGGCCACCTCGACCCACGCTCCGTCCTTCCACTCCCAGCCGCGGACCGCCCTCGGGTGACGCTGGCGCACCGAGAGGACGGCCCAGTCGGGCACCGCGTCGCCCTCGATCGCCTGGTCGAAGAACCAGCCGAGGTCCTCCCCGATGGAGCCCTCGAGCGAGGCCCGGAAGTCGTCCCCCGTCGGGTGACGGAACCGCCACTCCAGGGCGTACTCCCGCATGGCGCGGGCGAACCGGTCCGGTCCGACCAGCCCCTCCAGGGTGTGGAGCGCCACGGCGGTCCGGTTGTAGCTGGCCGCGAAGTAGTCGTGACGGGTCCTGAACTTCCAGGAGAAGGTGTCCACCGTTGGGGGCAGCGGCATCCCGGCGAGGCCGACGCGGTTCGTCGCCCAGGGGTCGCCCGGCCACGGCCGGAGCTCGGGGATCAAGCCGTCCCGGAGGATCGCCGACATGCAGGATGCCTCGGCGTAGCTGTTGAGCCCCTCGTCGAGCCACGCCTGCTCGAACTCGTTGGATGCCAGCATCCCGTAGAAGTACTGGTGGCCGAACTCGTGGACCACGACGGCGTCCACGAACGGAGTCCATTTCAGCGGCGGGAAGGCGAGCCACCGGCTGCCGCCTGTCGTGATCAGCGTCGGGTACTCCATCCCGCCGGCCTCCATCGCCCCGACGGGCGGGGAGACGATGGTCAGCTGGGGGTAGGGGTAGGGGCCGTAGTGGAGGCCGTACCAGGCGAGGGCGAGGCGCGCGGCCCGCAGGTCCCGGTCCGCCAGGAACGCCTGCTCGTTCGGGATCATCAGACGCAGCCGCGTCGACGGGAGGTCGAGCGCCGCCGCGGGTACGCCGAGCGTCCGGGATGCCGTCTCGAGCCACGGCCGCGGGAGGTCTCGTGCCGGGTCGAACTCGCCCTCCACGATCCTCACGAGGGACGAAGGTGCCGCGGCCCACGCGAAGTCGTGGACCCGCTCGGCCTCGAAGGTGACCCGGCGCTCCGTGGCGTCCCCCTCCTCGACCGTTTCCTCGGCGGTCAGGACACCGGTGGCGGCGACCTTCCATCCTTCGGGGACGGTCACCGTCACGCGGTAGCTGCCGAAGTCCGAGAAGAACTCCGAGTTGGCGTGGAACTGGTGGCAGTTCCAGCCCCCGTCCCCGAACACGCCGAGCTTCGGGAACCACTGGCCCACCATGTGGAAGTCGCCCTTCCACCCCGTGCGGGCGATGACGCGGGGCAGCCGGGCCTCGAACGCCAGCTCGATCTCCACCGCACCACCCGGGGGAACCGGCTCCGGGAGCGCGACCCGGGCCACGGTGCGGTCGTCGGGGTTGCCGTCGTCCGGCTGAATGAACGCCAGGGACGGCAGTAGGTCGGTTCCGTCCGGAAGCTGGAGCCGGGTGATGCGGATCCAGCCCCAGTCCTCCACCGGCGCCGACGACCGGAGGGCGGTGCCGCCGCTCTCCTTCATGAACGTCGTCCGGTTCGAGGCGAAGGCGTTGAGGTAGAGGTGGAACATCAGGTCTGGCGCGGGGACGGAGGCCGTGTTCCGCCACCGGATCGTCTCCGTCGCGAGCAGAGTGTGGGTCGAGGGGGCGAGCTCCACCGCGATGGTGTACGCCACCGTATCCGTCACGGGCGCGCCGGCCGGAACCGGACTGGCCGCGGCCGCCGCCGCGGCCAGTGCGAGCACGAGACACAGAACGGACACGACCCTTCCCTGCATCGCTCCTCCCCCCGGGCCCGGGAGGCCCGGGCAGCAGTGTACCCGAACGGCCCCCTCCCGTCAGGGATTCAGAGAGGCACCGGCCTTCTGGCCGGATCTCGTGGAACCTTCGATGCCTCTGGCGGGTCGAGACGGCCCTCCACCCCGAACGGGCGGGACGAGTCTCTTCGCCTCCCGGAACGGGTGCAAGCCAGGGATGGGACGGAGGAGTGGTTCCTGACGGATGCCTGGGGAGGATGTTCCCTCGCGTCGGACCTGATCAAGGGGACGCTGGGATCGCACGCACCGATCCGGTGAGCGTCAGCCGTCCTCGTCCTCGGCGTTGAGCTCCTCGATGCGGCGGGTGATGCGGGCGGCGATCTGCTTGCGCCGGGCGATGGCGGTTTCGAGGCGTTCCTTCTCGTCGTCCTTGGCGCCCTTCGCAGTTTTCTCCATCTCCTGGATCTCGGCGTCCAGCCGTTCCAGCTTCTCCCCGAGCTTCGTGATCTTCTCGGCCCGGTCGGCCTTGTCGAAGACTTCCGCGTCGGGACCCTTGCCGGTGGCCTGCACGATCGGCGATCGCGCCCGAGGCGCCTTTGGGATGACCGGGCGATCCCCCGGGAGGCGCCGCTGGTTCATGAAGGCCGGGGAGACGATCTCCACGCCGGCGCCGTGCAGGCTGTCCAGAACGGCGCGGCGGAGCGCGGAACTGGCACCGAGGAAGTGTTTGGTGTCGGTCAGCTTGCCGGCCACTTCGTAGGTGACGGAGAAGTCGCCGAGCTCGAGGATTCGGACGAACGGGCTCTCCAGGCCCACGGAGCGGGCGGCGTCGAGAAGGAGTGGCTCGATAGTGGCGTGGTGGACGTCGTAGCCCAGGGAGAGCGTCGTGGAGACGAAGGTGCCCGAGGGCCTGACGACCCGGATCGGATGGGTGACCATGAAGAGGTTGGGGAGCGTAACGAGGTCGCTGTGCTCGGTCTGGATCTCCGTGTGGAGCAGGCCGCGCTCGGTGACGCGGCCGAAATGATCCTCGACGTGGATGTAGTCGCCGACCCTGAACTGGCGGATCAGGCGCAGCATGAAGCCGGCCATGGCGTTGGATGCGAAGGTCGAGGAGCCAAGGGAGACCACCGCGGTGACGGC
>JAMOVQ010000058.1 GCA_027067575.1 Thermoanaerobaculia bacterium
TTCCCGGATGGGAGGTTCGGGGTGGGCCGGGCGAGCCAGCGCTGCCGGTCCGAACACTTCGTCTCGCCCTCCCCCCCGGAACCATGGTGGACGCGGCCGGCGTCACGGTGGTCCCGGGCGGGGTGGTCCCATGGACACCGCCGGAGACCGTCGCACCGATCCCCCGCCAGGTCCCGCTCTGCTGCGAGGAGCCATCCTCCACCCCTCCCGATCCGTCGATCTACGGCCGCGACGCCCTCCATCCGGGGTCGTGGGGCGGGCTCGCGGCCGTGGGCCACGCCTCGGGGTACCCCGTGGCGCTGGTGGAGCTCCACCCCGTCCGGTGGAACCCCGTGACGGGCGAGGCGCTGGTGGCCCGCACGCTCAAGGTGACGGTCCGCACGCGGCCGGCCCCGAAGGCCGGCCGCCGGCTGCTCGAGCCCCGGGGGCTCCCCGCCGACCGGCGGGCGGTGGCCCGGCTCGTCGACAACCCGCTGGACCTCGCCCGGTTCCCCCTTCCGGCGCGCAAGGCGTCCCGGGCCGACGACTGGCAGTTCCTCGTGGTGACGACGGACGCGCTGTCCGCCGCGTTCCAGCCGCTGCTCGATCACCGCGAGACAGCGGACGGCCTGACGACGCACCTGGTCACCGTGGCGGACGTGCTCGCGGCCTCCACCGGGCGCGACGACGCGGAGAAGCTGCGGAACTTCCTCGTCGACGCATGGACGAACCACGGAACGCGGTACGTCCTGCTCGGGGGCGACTCCGGCGTGGTGCCGTACCGCGGCGCCCACGCCCGGTCCGAGGTGACCATCTCCGACGACGGCATCCCCGCGGACCTCTACTTCGCCTGCCTCGACGGCGACTGGAACGCGGACGGCGACACGGTCTGGGGCGAGGTCGAGGACGACGTGGACCTGCTCCCCGAGCTGGCCGTGGGCCGGATCGCCGCGGACTCGGCGGTGGAGGTCCAGCACCAGGTGGACAAGATCCTGGCGTACGAGGCGTGGGGCGACGCGCCGTTCTCGGCGTTCCTCCTGGGGGAGAGCCTGGACGGCACGCCCTCCTGGGGCGGCGACATGCTGGATTGGCTCGTGCCGGAGATGGGCGGGATCGCCGTGGACCGGCTGTACGACCGGGACGGCAGCTGGTCCGCCTCCACGCTGATCGACGACCACCTGAACACCGGAACGCTCAACCTGGTCCACCACGTGGGGCACGCCAACACGACCACCGTGATGAAGATGGGGCTCTCCGACGCGAACTCGCTGACCAACGCCAACCCGTTCTTCATCTTCTCCCACGGCTGCTACCCCGGTTCCTTCGACCTGGGCCGGTGCATGGCCGAGGCGTTCACCGTGGAGGGCACCGGCGGCTGTTTCGCCGTGGTGATGAACTCCCGGTACGGCTGGTACACGCCGGGGTCGGTGCTCGGCACCACCAACCTGTTCCACCGCCACTTCGTCCAGGCGATCCACGAGGCGAACGTCCGGCGGCTGGGCGACGCCCTCAACGTGGCCAAGGCGGCCATGGCCGCGGCGGCCCAGGTGGACAACTCGGTCCGGTGGAGCGAGTACGACATCACCCTGTTCGGGGACCCGGCGACCCGGATCCACTGGCAGTGCACGCCCTCGGGGCTCCGGCTCGTGCCCGAGTCCCCGCCGGAGCGGTTCCGGGTCATGGCCGGCGACCGGTGGGCCGTGCGGGCCGCCGTGCACACGGACTGCTCGGGGCCGGCGCCGGCTGGGACCACGGTGACGGTGACCCCCTCGCCCGGCGAGGGTTCCATCACGCTCCACGACGACGGCATCGCGCCGGACGAGACCGCCGGGGACGGCCACTTCACCGGATGGTGGACGCCCCCCGCCGAGGGACCGGTCACCCTCGCCTTCGAGGCCACGGGCACGGTGCGCGACACGGTCCACGCCACGGTCTCCGGCCGCGTGGTCCCGGCCATGGCGTACGAGGCCCGTCAGGTGACGAGCCCCTGGATCGACACGTCCCAGGGCACGACGCTGGATACCGCGGACCTCCTCGGCACCTCGGACGACGGCGGGTGGATCGTGCCCATCGGCTTCCCGTTCCGTCTCTACGGCGCGCCGTACGACGACCTGCTCGTCCAGATCAACGGGATGCTCCACCTGGCCCACCCGGGCCGGTACGCCTCCACGGAGGAGAACTTCCCCGTCCCGTTCCCCGACGACGACAACGGGCTGATCGCCCCGCTGTGGTGCGACCTCGAGCTGGGGACCTCCGGCGCCGTCCGGACCCTCGTCACCGGCACGGCACCGTCCCGCGTCTTCACCGTGGAATGGGCCGGCGTCTCCCACGTCGACGGCTCCTCCCCCGGCACGTTCCAGGCCAGCCTGTACGAGACCTCCAACGAGATCATCGTCCGCTGGCAGGACACGGTGTTCGGCAAGGCGGCGTACGACCACGGCGCCGACGCCTCCGTAGGGATTGAGGGCCCCCAGGGGGTCCACGGACTCCAGTACCGGTACCACGAGGCCGCGCTGGCCGACGGGACGGCGGTCCTTCTCACGCCGGTGCGCTCCGAGGGGCGGATCCGGATCCCCGGCGGCATGGCGGCGTGCTCCGGCTCCGTGGCGCTGGAGGTCACCGACGCCGACCTCGACGGGCAGGCGTCCGTGGCCGTCACCGTGGCCTCGGACACCGAGCCCGGCGGGGAGACCGTGACGCTGACCCCCGGGGCCGACGGCCGGATCTTCACCGGCTCGATCCCGCTTGGCACGGGAACCGCGGCCGCCGACGGCGTCCTGCAGGTCTCGCCGGGGGACACGGTGACGGCGACCTACGCCGACGCCTCCCCCGCGGGGAGCCGGACCGCCGTGGCGCGGACCGACTGCACCGCACCGGTGATCTCCGGCCTCGAGATCGTGCCGG
>JAMOVQ010000059.1 GCA_027067575.1 Thermoanaerobaculia bacterium
CCCTATTCGGAGGAACGGGAAGGAAAGAAAAACAGTGTCCCGTTCTCGCGGGCCGCCCCGTGTGGGGGCGGCCCGGTGTGTGATCGGTCCGGATGCGGTCAGTAGAGGGGGAAGCGGGCGGTGAGGGCCTCGACCTCCCTGCGGATGCCGGCCATCTTCTCCTGGAAGGCGGCGAGGGAGGCGGGGTCGTCCTTGTCCTCCTCGGAGCGCAGGACGCGGTCGATGAGGTCGGCGATGGTCCGCATCTCGTCGGGCCCCATGCCGCGGGTTGTGACCGCCGGGGTGCCGATCCGGAGGCCGGAGGCGATGTACGGCTTGCGGGTGTCGAACGGGACGGTGTTCTTGTTGACGGTGATGCCGGCGGTGCCGAGCCAGCGTTCGGCCTTCTTGCCGGAGATGAAGTCGGCGCCGAGGTCGATGAGGAACAGGTGGTTGTCGGTGCCGCCGGAGACGATCCGCCACCCGCGGGCGGCGACCTCGTCGCAGAGGACGCGGGCGTTCTCCACGACGCGGCGCTGGTACGCCTTCCACTCGGGGCGCATGGCCTCGGCGAACGCCACGGCCTTGGCAGCGATGACGTGCATCAGCGGACCGCCCTGCACGCCGGGGAAGACGGCCTTGTCGATGGCCTGGGCGAACTCCTCGGTGGTCATGATCATGCCGCCGCGGGGGCCGCGGAGGGTCTTGTGGGTGGTGGTGGTGACGAAGTGGCAGTGGGGGACGGGCGAGGGGTGCAGGCCTGCGGCGACGAGCCCGGCGATGTGGGCGATGTCGGCCATGAGCAGGGCGCCGGACTCGTCGGCGATCTCGCGCATCCGGGCGAAGTCGATGATGCGCGGGTACGCCGAGGCGCCGCAGACGATCAGCCTGGGCCGGTGCTCGAGGGCGAGCTCGCGGACGCGGTCGTAGTCGATGGTCTCGCTCTCCCGGTCGACGCCGTACGGGACGACGTTGAACTCCTTGCCGGAGTAGTTGAGCGGGTGGCCGTGGCTCAGGTGGCCCCCGTGGGAGAGGTCCATGCCGAGCATGGTGTCGCCGTGCTTCATGACGGCCATGTAGACGGCCATGTTGGCCTGGGCGCCGGAGTGGGGCTGGACGTTGACGTGCTCGGCCCCGAACAGCGCCTTGGCCCGCTCCCGGGCCAGCTCCTCGGCGACGTCGACGAACTCGCAGCCGCCGTAGTACCGCTTGCCGGGGTACCCCTCGGCGTACTTGTTGGTCATCACCGAGCCCATGGCGGCGAGGACGGCGGGGGAGACGAAGTTCTCCGACGCGATCAGCTCGAGCCCCTCGTTCTGGCGCCGGCGCTCGTTCTCCAGGGCCTCGGCGATGTCGGGGTCCGCCGCGCGGACGAGCTCGTCGTGGATCGAGAAGAACCGTTCCTTGGCGCTGTCGTTCATCGTGCCTCCTCCAGTTCGATCTTGCCCACCCGCCGGGCGTGCCGCCCGCCCTCGAACGGCGTGGACAGGAAGACGTCGACGATCTGCTCCGCCACGCCGGGGCCGAGCACCCTGGCGCCCATGCACAGGACGTTGGCGTCGTTGTGACGGCGGGCCATCTCGGCGGTGTAGGCGTCGTGGCACAGGGCGGCGCGGACGCCGCGGTGCCGGTTGGCCGCCATGCTCATCCCGATGCCGGTGCCGCAGATCAGGATCCCCACGGCGCCGTCCCCTGCCGCCACCCGGGCGGCCAGGCGGTGGGCGAAGTCCGGGTAGTCCACGGAGCTCTCGTCGAAGGTGCCGAGGTCCTCGGCATCGATCCCCTTCGAGGCCAGGTGCCCGAGGACGGCCCGCTTGAGCGGCAGGCCGGCGTGGTCTGATGCGGCGACGATCATCGGACGTCTCCCGTCGGGCGCTGGTCGGGCCCGGGTGTCTCCAGCGTGGCGTACTCCTCGAGGGCGAACCGGTCGCTCATGCCGGCGATGTGGTCGGCCACGAGGCGCGCGAAGCCGGGGCTCGAATGGTACCGCTCGCGGATCTCCCCCGCAATGCGTTCCAGCGGCAGGTCGCGCAGGAACCCGAACCCCAGCTCCTCCTTCGCACGGAGCAGGACGTAGGTGGGCAGGTTGAGCGGGTTGGTCCAGAAGGCGCGGAAGAGCCCGATCACCACCTTGCGCGCGCGCCAGTCCTGCCGGTTGACCTCGGGGTGGTTGATGACGAACCGGTAGATGAACTTCTTGAGCCCTGCGAACAGCGGACCCACCGGCGTCGAGAACGCCACGGTGGCGGCACCGATCTCCCGCTCCACCTCGAGGTACCGCTGGTGCGAGTCGACCTTCTTGCGGTCGAGGAACCGGGCGAGCCGCCGGGCCGAGGCGGTGATGGCATCGGTGACGAACAGGTGGATCAGGCCGCGGATCAGCAGGTTCTGCCGGCGCCAGCGGCGGGGCTCCCCGGTGTAGTCCGCGCCGAGCCGCTCGATGATCCGGCGGGCCACGTCGAGCGCCTCCACCTCCTCGAGCCGCACGGAGCCGGCGCGCAGGCCATCCTCCAAGTCGTGCGTCTGCTGGGCGATCTCGTCGGCCAGTGCCACCACCTGGCCCTCCAGGTGGCACGGGGCGCCGAGGAGGAGCCCCTCGGGGTCGGGCAGCGGGAACCGGAGCCGCTTCCGCCACCCGGTGTGCTTGAGGATCCCCTCCCGCACCCGGTCGGTCAGGTCGAGGCCGGGGTGGTCGTACCGCCGCTCGAGCAGGTCCACCACGCGCACCGACTGGTAGTTGTGCTTGAAGGTGCCCACCTCCCGGACTACGGCGGGCGGCAGGGGGATCTCGGGGCACTCGCCCGCCAGGATCTCCCGGAGCACCGTCTCGCCGGTGTGGCCGAACGCCGTGTGGCCCAGGTCGTGGCCCAGGGCGATGGCCTCCACCAGGTCCTCGTTGAGCGCGAGCGCCCGGGCGATGGTGCGGCCGATCTGGGCGACCTCCAGGGTGTGGGTCAGGCGGGTCCGCGGGTGGTCGTGGAGGTGCGGCACGAACACCTGGGTCTTGTGCTTGAGCCGCCGGAACGCCCTCGAGTGCAGGATCCGGTCGCGGTCGCGCTGGTAGGCGGGCCGGTAGTCGTAGTGCCGGCCCTCCTCCCCGACGGGAATCCGGCGGGTGGCCTCGGCCGAGCGCGAGGCGTACGGCGCCAGCACCTCCGCCTCGCGGCGTTCCAGGTCGGTGCGGTCGAGCAGCAGCGGGTCCCTCATGGCGTCCCGCATCCAGCATACTCCAGGATCGCCCCGACGAGGCGCAGGCTGCCCGCGGCGGCGGCGGGGTCCCCGGCGAGCTCGAGCGCCGAGGGAAGGTCCGGGGCGATGACCGCGTCCGGTGCGGCCTCCCGGAGCGAGGCCATGGGCATGGCTCGGGGATCGTCGAGCTCGACCAGGACGATCCGCCCGACCACGGGCCGGAGCGTCTCGATCATCGCTGCGGCGGGCTTGTCGTCCAGGCAGGAGAAGATGAGGCTGGGGCGGACGCCGAGCCCGGCCAGGGCGGTGGCCAGGGCGGCGGCGGCCTCGGCGTTGTGGGCGCCGTCGAGGAGGACGGTCCGGCCATCCACGGTGACGGTGTCGAATCGCCCGGGCCAGCGGGTGCGCGCGAGGCCGTCGCGGACGGCGTCCGTCTCCGGCGAGGGTGCAATCCCGGCTAGGGCAGCGGCCGCGTGGAGCGCCAGCGCCAGGTGGAGGTTGGCGTGCTGGTGCCGGCCGGGCAGGGGGCAGCGGAGCGTGACGGGGCCGTCCCCCCAGTCGGCCTCGACGGTCTCTCCGTCCACGGAGCGGAACGCGACGAGCCCGGCGGCGGGGATGGCGCCGGGCGCACCGAGGGCCGGGACGACGGCGGGATCGACCTGGGGGCCGAGGACGGCGGTGGGAACGGACGCCAGCGCGGCGCCCTTTTCGGCGGCGATGGACTCGCGGTCCGGCCCCAGCCAGCGGGCGTGGTCGGTGCCCACGTTGGTCAGGCCCGCCACGGCGGGCCCTGCCAGCCGGGTCGCGTCCCAGCGGCCGCCCATCCCGGCCTCGAGCACGGCGATGGCCACGCCCCGGCGGGCGAACAGGTCGAGGGCGGCCACGGTCAGCGTCTCGAAGTAGGAGAGATCTGGGAACGAGTCGAGCCGGGTCAGGGCGGCGTCCAGCGCCTCGGGGTCCACATCCCGGCTGCGGATCCGGATCCGCTCCTCGACCCGGACGAGGTGGGGCGAGGTGTACAGGCCGGCGGCGGCGCCGTGGGCCTCGAGCACGGCCGAGAGCATGGCGGCCGTGGAGCCCTTGCCGTTGGTGCCCAGGACGAGGATCGAGGGGTAGGCCTGCTCCGGGTGGCCCAGGGCGTCGAGGGCGGCCGACGCCGCCTCCAGGGAGGGGTTGACGATGCCGGGGCCGCGCCGGCTCAGGCGGCGTGAAGGAGCCGGAGGCATCGGGCGATGGTGTCCTTGAGCTCCTGCCGGGGGACCACCATGTCGAGCATCCCGTGCTCGAGCAGGAACTCGGAGCGCTGGAACCCCTCGGGGAGGCTCTGGCGGATCGTCTGCTCGATCACCCGTGGCCCGGCGAACCCGATCAAGGCACCGGGTTCACCGATGTTGACGTCACCGAGCATGGCGAAGCTGGCCGTCACGCCGCCGGTGGTGGGGTCGGTCAGGACCGAGACGAAGGGGATTCCCTCCTCCCGGAGCCGGGCCAGGGCGGAGGAGATCTTGGCCATCTGCATCAACGAGAGCACCCCCTCCTGCATTCGGGCGCCGCCGGAGCACGCCACGGTCACCAGGGGAATCCTCCGTTGGCGGCACCGTTCCGCAGCGCTCGTCAGCTTTTCTCCGACGACGGATCCCATGGAACCGCCCATGAAGGCGTATTCCATGGCCGCAACGATGGCGGGGATCTCCCCGATGGTACCGCGTCCCACCAGGAGGGCGTCATGGACCTTCAGCCGCTTCTGATACGCCTTGAGCCGCTCCTTGTACGGTCTGGAATCGACGAACTCCAGGGGGTCGGTTGGCCGGACCTTGGCGAACAGCTCCTTGTACCGGCCGTTGTCGAACAGCATGGTTAGCCGTTCACGGGCGGAGATCCGGAAGTGGTGGCCGCACCGCGGGCAGACGAAGGCGTTCCCCGAGACCTCCCGGTGGTAGAGGATCTCCCGACACCCATCGCACTTCACCCACAGGCCGTCGGGCACGCTGCTGCGCCCTCCCTTCTTCTTCGAGGCGCTGCTGTCGAACAATGCCATCGAACCTCCCGATCCCGTTCCGGATCAACCGCCGGTCCAGGCCCACCGCGTGGATCGTACCGTACCGCTGTACGGCGTTCCGACGCTGGGGCGGACGGCGCGCCTTCCCCATGACGAGCGGAGACCGGCCTTCCGGCCGGTCCATCCCGCGGCCGAGCCCGCCGGGTTGCCGGTCTCCTCGGAGGAAGATTCCGGTCATCCCCTGCGGAGAGGCGTCAGCCCTGCTCGCCCTCCTCCTCGAGATCGTTGGGGATCCCGAGGCGCTGGCACGCCGCGTCGTACATCTGGCGGGCGGCCTTCTGGGCGTTCTGGAGATCGGCGATCTTCTGCTTGACGCGGGCCAGCTCCTCCTGGATCTGGTTCTCGAGATCCTGGATCTCCTGCTTCGTCGTCTTCAGGGCTTCCTCGTAGAACTTCTTCTGCTGGTCACTGAGCACGGTCATTGCCTCCTCCTGATGATTATCCCACGGCGAATGGGATGCGGACACGCACCCACATCCGGACCTTCACACCCTTCTTCGTTGCAGGCTTGTAACGCCACTGCCTGACGGCAGTCTCTGCAGCCTTCTCGAAACCGACCCCCGGCTTGGTGCACCGGAGGATCCGGACCTTCTCCACCGAACCGTCGGGACCGACCAGGACCATCATCTGGACCTCGCCGCCGACCCGGAGCTGGCGGGCGACGGGCGGGTACCGTGGCTCGACCCGCTTGATCACCGTCGGCGGCGTCACACCGGGACCCGGCGCCACGACCTCTCCGAACGTCACCTCCGGCGTGGGCGTCGGGGTGATGGTCGGTGTGGGCGTCGGCGTCGGCGTGTTCGTTGGTCTCGGCGTGGGCGTTGCGCTCGGTTCCGGCGTGGGGGTCTCGGTCGGCGTGGGCGTGGGGGTGTCGGTCGGCACCGGCGTGGGCGTCGGCCGGTTTGCCTCCTCCTCGGCCTGCTTCTGAGCGAGCATCTGCTCGGCGAGCCGCCGGACGGTTTCCCTTTCCTCCTCGGTCGGTGTCGGCGTGGCCGTCGGGCCGGCCGCTGCTGCAGCGATCGGCGTCGGCGCCGGAACCGCGGGCCCCTCTGGCGTTCCGGAGCGGCCCAGGAGGAGCCACAGCAGCGCGCCTACCAGCAGCAGCACACCGAGGCCGATGAAGAGTAGCGTCTTCTGCTTCTTCTCCTCGTTGGCCCGTCGGACGAACGTGTCGTCCTCTGCCAGGCCAGCAATATCCGTGTCCGTCGGCATCACCACGGGCGGAGCCGCGGCGACGGCCGGTTCCGGCTCGGGCCCTGGAGTCACATCAGGCTCTGGCTCTGGCTCGGCAGGCTTCGGGGGTTCTTTCGGCGGCTCCGGCGGCTCCGGCGGCTCCGGCGGCGCCCCCGCGCCGCCCACGGCGGCCGGGACGACCTCCCCCTTCTCCAGTGTCTCGAGAAACCGGGCCACCTCGGCCTGGGAAGGCCGCCACCCGTTCTTCCGCATGACCTTCTCCAGGTCCTTTTGGAAGTCGCGGGCCGACTGGTACCGCTCCTCGCGGTCCGGTGCCAGCGCCTTCATGACGATGGCATCGACCTCCGGTGGAATCTCCGGGTTGCGGGCGGAGGGCGGCTCGACCCTTGGGTTTCGGACCTGCTCAAGGATGGAAAGCTCGGAATCTCCCGAGAACACCTTCTCCCCAGTCAGCATCTCGTACAGAACGAGCCCGAGGGAGAAGATGTCCGAACGGTGGTCGATGTCCTTGCCCCACGCTTGTTCGGGCGACATGTAGAGCAGCTTGCCCTTGAGCGCGCCGGCACGGGTATGGGAGGCCTTCGAGGCCGCCTTGGCGATCCCGAAGTCACAGAGCTTGATGTCGCCCTCCTTCGAGATCAGGACGTTCTGCGGGGAGACGTCCCGGTGGACGAGTCCCAGGTCCCGGTTCTCGAAGTCGCGCTTGCGGTGGGCATAGTCCAGCGCGGAGGCCAGTAGCGCCGTGATGTGTAGCGCGATGGGAACCGGGATCGTGACGCCCTTGTCGCGGCACTGCTTGAGCAGAGCGCGGAGGTCCGTGCCCTCGATGTACTCCATCGCGATGTAATACGACCGCTCGATCTTGCCCAGATCGTAGATGTGGATGATGTTGTTGTGGTTGAGCTGAGCCGCCAGCTTGGCCTCGTCGATGAACATGGTGACGAACTCGTCGTTGTCCGTCAGGTGGGGCAGGATCCGCTTGATGGCAACGTTCTTCTGGAACCCCTCCATGCCAACCATGCGGGCCTTGAATACCTCGGCCATCCCGCCGGTGGCGATGTGCTCCATGAGCACGTACTGGCCGAACTGGGTTCCCTCGGCCTTCTTGCCTCGCCCCTCTGCCTTCCCGGCGGGCGCCGCGGGGGGATCGACCTTCGCCGCAGGTGGCGAGGGTTTCTCAGCCGCCGCAGACTTCTCCGGCTCGGACCGCTCCTCCGAGGCCGACGACGCGGGAGGCGTGGGCTTCTCCTCCGTGGGGTGCGGCTTCTTCTTCCGGATCGGCTGGAGGTCGAGCCCGGCGAGGGTCTGGGACAGGATCGCGTCTACATCGGTCTCCGTCGACGGCTTGCGCCGGGGCCTTGGCCTGGACTCACCCTCGGCCAGCACGTCGGAGAGGGTCTCGTCGAGCTTCCGCTGAATGTCGGTGTCCGTCTTCCCGGACGCCGGCTCGCCGGTCTTCTCCGCCTCCGTCCGTTCCGCCTCGGCGGGCCCGGCCGCCGCTGAACCCTCCTCTGCCTCCTCGGCCTCGACGTCCGAGAGGATGTCGCCGAAGAGCTCGTCGGAGGTCACCTGCGTGTCTTCCTTGAGGCCGGCGGAACGCCGCAGCGTCTCCAGCATTTCCTGGGGGATCGCCTGGGTCGTCGCCGGAGAGGCGGCATTCTCGAGCAGTGTCTCGACACGCTGGAGCAGGATCTCACCCGCGAACGGCCGTTCGAGGATGTCCTGAGCGCCATACCGCTCGGCGTCGGCCTTCGGATCTGCACCGCGATACCCGGACATCAGCACGAGGATCGGGGTGGTCCGGAGACCCGCACGGGCCCTGAGTTGGGTGATGGCATCCTCGAGGCGAAGTTTCGGCAACACCGAGGTGATGATGACGAGAGCCGGCTCGAAGTGCGCGCACCGCGAGACCGCACCCTCGATGTCCTCGGCCACCTCGACGGCGTAGCCCGCCCCCTTCAGTGCCTTCGTAACCCGCTCGATGTATCGTGGCTCGTACTCGATCAGGAGAATGTTGGCCTTCATATCCCCGCCTTCGCCAGCTCCCACAGGATCCGAAGATACCCGTTTCATTATCTGCTTCCGTCCGATAAAGTCAACTGGCAGGGAGGCGGCTGGAGATGCGACGGTTCGCGGTCCTCACCCTCGGGTGCAAGGTCAGCCAGTACGACGGCGAGGCGCTGGCCTCGCTGCTGGAGGCATCGGGTGCCGTCCGCGTTGAGAACCCGGCTGAGGCGGACGTGGTCCTCGTCAACACATGCACGGTGACCAACCGGGCGGATGCCGATGCCCGGCGGCTCGTCCGGAGGGTCCGCCGCGAGAACCCGGACGCAAGAGTGGTGGTCACCGGGTGCCTCGCCCAGCGCGATCCGGAGGGCGTGGCGGGACGGACCGGTGCGGACCTTGTGGTCGGCAACACGGCGAAGACGGCACTACCGGACCTCTTGGAACGGGGGAGGTTCCCGGCCGTGGTCGCGCCAGGGTTTGGCGTGGCGCCCGGCATCTTCACCGCGCCGCTGCAAGGTCCCCGGCCAGGGAAAAGCCGGGCGTTCCTCAAGATCCAGGAGGGGTGCGATCAGCGGTGCACCTTCTGTATCGTGCCCTCCGTCCGCGGTCCCGAACGGTCCGTGCCCGGCGCCGTGGTGGTGCGGGAGGTCGGACGGCTGGCCGGACTCGGCTACCCGGAGATCGTACTGTGCGGCGTGCATCTGGGTTCATGGGGCCATGACACGGGGGAGACTCTGGCCGGGCTCCTCCGAGAGCTGGACGAGATGCCCGGTCGGTTCAGGGTGCGGCTCTCGTCCATCGAGCCATGGGGCGTGGACGACGACCTCCTCGAGGCGATGGCGGGGTCTTCCCGGGTTGCGCCCCACCTCCACCTGCCCCTCCAGAGCGGCTGCGACGCAACACTCCACCGGATGAGGAGGCCGTACACCGCTGCGGAGTTCGCAGATCTGCTCGACCGCGTTCGGAGCGTCCTTCCCAGGGTGACGGTGGGTACCGATCTGATCGTCGGTTTCCCGGGCGAGGACGAGGCGGAGTTTGAGGCGACCGAGGCGTTCCTGGAGTCGCAGCCGATCGACCTGGTCCACGTCTTCTCCTACTCGCCACGAGACGGTACGCCGGCGGCCCGAATGAAGGCGCCGCCCCAGCGTGTGGCGAAGGTGCGGCTGCAACGGGTTCGTCGGCTGTTCGGGCAACGGCGCGCCGCGTGGCTCGCCCGGCAGGTTGGCGCCGAGGAGGATGTCGTGGTGCTGCGGTGCGACGGAGAGGGTTCCCGCGGGCTGACGGGGCGGTACGCGCCGGTGCGGCTCGATGCAGCGCTTGAACCCGCGAGTCTGGTACCCGTCCGGATCGTCGGGGTGGAGGACGGGATGCTGGTCGCCCGGTACGGCGCAAACACCGGTCTATAATGGAGTCCCGCATCATGGGGATCCGCCGGGAGCGCACGGCGGGGGAGGTTTCATGTCTGGCCACAACAAGTGGAGCACGATCAAGCACAAGAAGGCCCGCGAGGACGCCAAGCGGGGCAAGATCTTCACCAAGATCATCCGGGAGATCACCGTTGCGGCGCGCGAGGGCGGAGGTGATCCGGAGTCCAACCCGCGACTGCGGGCCGCCATCCAGGCTGCCAAGTCTGCGAATATGCCGGCGGACAACATCAAGCGGGCGATTCAGCGGGGCACAGGGGAGCTCCCCGGCGTCAGCTACGAGGACGTCACCTACGAGGGGTACGGACCCGGCGGCGTCGCCGTGCTCCTCGAGGTTCTGACTGACAACCGTAACCGCACCACGGCGGAGGTCCGACACCTGTTCGCCAAGCACGGCGGGAACCTCGGCGAGAACGGATGCGTCTCCTGGATCTTCACGCGCAAGGGCGTGGTCCTCGTTCCGCGCGGCGAGGGGGTCGACGAGGACGCGCTGATGGAGACGGCTCTCGAGGCGGGTGCCGAGGATCTCGATGCGTCCGACCCGGAGTTTTTCAGGGTCGTCACAGCGCCCGACGAGCTGCACACGGTCAAGGAACAGGTGGAGGCGGCCGGGTTCCCCGTGGAGGCCGCCGAGTTCGAGATGGAGCCCTCCACCCAGGTCCGGCTCGAGGGGAAGAAGGCCGAGCAGATGCTCAAGCTGATGACGGCGTTCGACGACCACGACGACGTCCAGAACGTCTGGGCCAACTTCGACATCGACGACGAGCTGATGGACAGGATGTGACGAGGATCCTCGGCGTCGATCCGGGCTCCCGCGCCACCGGATGGGCCGTGATCGAGGTGGAGGGGTCGCGGCTCCGGTTGCGGGCCTCCGGCGTGCTCCGGCCCAGGGGTGACGACAGAGCGGCCCGGCTGGCGTGGCTCCACGGGGAGCTTCGAGCCCTCGTGGTGGGCGAGGCTCCCGAAACCGCCGCGGTGGAGTCGCCATTTACGGGCATCAACGCCCGGTCGGCGCTGGCGCTCGCCGAGACCCGGGGTGTGGTACTCGCCGTCCTCGGCGAGGCGGGTCTCGAGGTCGCGGCGCTCTCCCCCGCCGCCGTCAAGTCGGCCGTGGTCGGGACGGGGCGCGCGGAGAAACGGCAAGTGGTGTACATGGTCGTCCGGCTCCTGGGGCTCGCCAAGGAACCGCCCGAGGATGCCGCGGACGCCATGGCCGTCGCCATCGCCCACTGGCGCCAGGCATCCTGGTCGAACCGCCTACGTTCGACCCCGACCCGCTAACCCTCCCATCCCAAGAAAAGGGAAGGCCTATAACAGAAAAGGGGCGAGAGTGGGTATGGCTGTCAGTGTCCCGCCGATATGGCTTGACAGGGTATGCCGCCCACTCTCGCGAGCCATGGGTGCTGCCTGATAAGGCCTTTGC
>JAMOVQ010000060.1 GCA_027067575.1 Thermoanaerobaculia bacterium
CCCGTGCCGGCCGATCTGGAGACGGACGCCGGGTGCGCCGCGGCGGTGGAGACGGCGGTGGAGGCGCTCGGGGGCCTCCGGCTCCTCGTCCCCAACGCAGGGATCGGGCGGTATGCGGCGGTCGAGGCGCAGCCGGCCGACCACCCCGAGGCGACGATCCGGATCAACTACCTCGGCACGGTCCACACCGTGCGCCACGCCCTGCCGCACCTCCTCGCCGCCGCGCCCTCGGCCGTGGTGGCCGTCACCTCCTCGGCCGGGCTGATCCCGCACCGGCTGGGGTCGGCGTACTGCGCCTCCAAGGCGGCGGTCAACGCGTATCTTGCGGCGCTCAGGCTCGAGGTTGCCGACCGCGGGGTCCGGGTGTCGTGGGTCTGCCCCGGGGCCGTGGACACGCCGTTCTTCGACGGCGCCGGGCTCGACCCCGACCACGACCTTCCGCTCCTGGCGCGGCTCCTGGTCCGCCGCCTCCGGCCGGAGGAGGTCGCCCGGGCGGTCGTCCGGGCGGCGGAGCGCGGCCGGCCCGAGGTGGCGATCCCCGCCATGCTCCGGTTCTTCGCCTTCACGCGCAGGCTCGCGCCGACGCTGGCCGACTGGGTCAACCGGAAGCTGCCCTGAACGGGCGCGGCCGGGCCGGGGCGTGCTACCCTCTGCCGGGAAGGAGGCCGGGATGAGCGAGACGAGGAACCTGCGGGAGGCCCTGGACGCCGGGGGGGCGTTCGAGGTGTGGCGGCTTCTGGACGAGGAGGAGCAGCGGCGTGCCGCCGTCGCGGTGTGGGAGAACGCCGATCGCGGAACCCGTCAGCCCCTCGAGATGGCCCTGGCGGCGCAGCTGAAGTTCCGCCCGAAGATGGTGCGGCACCTGGCGGCGGAAAAGGTCGCGGGCCGCCTCCTCCGGCTGATCAAGGACCTCCCCGAGACGGTGGCGTTCCAGTTCCTGTTCCACCTCCACATGGCCGAGCGGCGGGCGCTGATGGGCGAGTTCCTCGACGCCGTGGGGCTGCCCCACGAGGACGGGGTCCTCGACCTGCCCGAGGACGCCGGGGCGCCGGACGCGGAGAAGGTCGCGGAGGCCGCCGGGGCGCTCCTCGAAGCGCACGGTCGGGAGGCGCTGGTCTACCTGGCCACGCTCTGGGTGGCCGACGCCGATTTCTGGGCCGGGCTCGAGGGCGTGCTCGAGCGGTACGACGAGTCGGGCGAGCCGCTGGCGGCGTGATCCGCCGGGCGGTCAGTCGGGCCGCCAGGTGGCCCGGTTGCGCTCGGTCTCGTGGACCGACACGGCCGTCAGGCGGACCCCATCCGGAAGCGCCGGGGCGATCCGCCGGGCGAACGCCACGGCCAGGTTCTCCGCCGTCGGGTTGATCCCGGAGAGCCATGGCACCTCGTGGTTGAGGTGGCGGTGGTCCACCTCCGAGACCACCGTCTCCGCGAGGATCGCCTTGAGCCGCTTCATGTCGACGACGTACCCCGTCTCCGGGTCCACCGGCCCCTCCACCGTCACCTCCAGCGTGTAGTTGTGGCCGTGTCCGTACGGGTTGGCGCACTTCCCGTACGTCTCCCGGTTCCACGCCTCGTCCCGCTCCGGGTTGTGGAGCCGGTGGGCCGCCTCGAAGTACACCCTGACCGTCAGACTGACCGGCATCGCCGTCCTCCCTCGTGTCCTTTCCTCCCTGCTCGAGCGTACCAGCACCCGGGATCCCGGGGCCGCCTCACCGTTGCCGGGAACCGTCCCGTTTCCTGGCCGAGAAGATCAGCCCGACGCCGAGGGGGATCCGGCCGAAGAGCCGGTCGATGGAGAAGGCGGTCCGCACCAGCGCCACGAGCCACCCTCTCCGGCCCAGGCGCTGCACCGTTCGCAGCGACGGGTCGGCCTCCACGGGGCGGTCGGTCTCCAGCCGCCGCCGGTTGACGCGCTTGAGGAAGAGGGCGTCGTAGAGGCGGACCACCGGGAACCCCCAGGTGCGGACCGACGGCTCGAGGCCGGCGCCTTCGAGGAGCGCGGTCATGGCTCGGATCGTGTACCGGCGGAGGTGCCCCGCCCAGTCGTCCCACGCCGACCACTGGCGGGGGTCCGCCGGTACGGTCCCGGCCAGGATGCCGCCCGGGGCGAGCACCCGTCCGAGCTCCCGGACCGCCGCGGCGTCGTCGGGAACGTGCTCCAGCGTCTCGGCGGTGGTGGCCGAGCCGAAGGCGCCGTCCGGGAACGGGAGGCGGGTGACGTCCGCCGCCACGGGCAGGACGGCACCGGCGAGGCCCGCGGATTCCATCCGGCGGCGGAGCACCGCCAGGGAGCGGAGGGAGAGGTCGGCCGCCACCACGGTGTGGCCCCGCCGCGCGATGGCCGCGGAGAGCGACCCCACGCCCGCGGCGCACTCCAGGTGGGGGCGTCCGCGGTCCGTCTCCCCGAGGGTCCGCAGGATCAGCGCCTCGCGGTGGGCGTGGCGTGGTCCGAAGAACTCGGGGTCGGCGCCCCACTCCGCCCTGCCCATGGGTCTACCGGTTGAACAGCTTCCGGGCGATCCGCTTGACGGGGAACACCCCGTCGAGCCGGTGCCCGATCCGGACGAGCCGGTCCTTGACCACCGCGGTCCCGCTGGCCTCGGCGTAGCACTCGCCGCACCGGGGCAGCACGGACCAGTCCTTCGCGCGGAACGCGGCCATGAACTCTTCGAGGACGGGGGAGGCGAGGATCTCCCGGACGGTCTGGGTGTTCATGTCGCCGATGGTCTGCTGCCCCCTGGCGTCGTAGCAGCAGTGGGTCACCCGGCCGTCGGCCAGCACGACGAACCACCGGAACGGGTACCCCTGGAAGCAGCCGTAGAACGACTGGTGGAGCTCGGTCTCGGCCGAGGTGTCCAGCGCCTCGCACGTCTTCTCGATGACCTTCGCCTGGGGGTACCGGCCGAGATCGAACAGCCGCTCGAAGTCCGCCACGGTCTCCGAGGCCGTCAGGGTGGTGACCATCTTCTGGATCTCCACCACCATGCCGTGGCCCCTGGACAGCTCGAGGAACCGGCGGATGTTGGCCACGACCCGGTCGAAGTCCCCGCCCGTGCGGATGACGGGGTAGACCTCGGGGTCCGTCGTGTCGACGCACAGCCGGATCCGCCGGAGCGAGGTG
Organism: Thermoanaerobaculia bacterium; assembly: GCA_027067575.1. Classification (GTDB taxonomy): domain Bacteria; phylum Acidobacteriota; class Thermoanaerobaculia; order Thermoanaerobaculales; family Sulfomarinibacteraceae; genus JAMOVQ01. The sequence continues at coordinate 3,122 of JAMOVQ010000060.1, forward strand.
TCCAGCAGGCGCCGGGACCAGCTCTCGTCCAGCAGCATGGCGTTGGTGGAGACGGAGCAGCCGGGGAAGAGGTCGATCGCCTCGTCGAGCCGGGGGTACAGCAGCGGCTCTCCCATCTCGTGCAGCCACCGGACGGTGATCCCCTCGGCGGCGAAGTCCGCGGCGATCCGCTCCACGAGCGCCCACTCCATGTTCATCAGGGGGCGCCCGAGATCGGACATGGGGCACATGGCGCACCGGAGGTTGCACCGGCTCGTCAGCTCCACGGCGACCTTGGCCGTGCGGATGTCGAGAATCGGTCTCACGAGCGGGAGTCTAGCACGCCGCCGAGGATCGCCCTGAACCGCTCGCCAAGCACCGCGAGCCGCCAGCCTGAGAGGCCGCACGTCCCGGGATCGGTGTCCGGACACGCCGCCAGCGCCTCCAGCACGGCCCGGGGGCACAGGAGCCCCGGCTCGATCCCGAGGCCGGAAGCCGCCTCGTCCCGCGCCGCGGCCAGCGCCTTGAGACGGCGGGCCTGTTCCGTGCTCAGCTCGATGCGCCGCGGCCCGCCCCCCCGGACTCGAGCGGGCGCCGGTTCCGGTTGCTCGAGCACGGACAGCACGGCGGAGCCCCACCGGCGGACGAACCGCGGTCCGAGCCCCTCCACCCCGGCCAGGCCGTCCAGGTCCCGCGGGGGCTCCTCGGCCAGGGCGGGCAGCTGGCGGTTGCCCAGGATCTTGAACGGCGGCACGTCGAGCCGCCGGGCCTCCCGATCCCGCCAGGCCCACAGCGCGTGGGCGCGGTCCCTGGCCGGGCCGCGGAGACGGCGTACGCCCTTGATCCGTTCGAACGCCAGCGGATCGGGCTCCGGCCGCTCGTACCGCACGGCCTCGAGCCGCCGGAACTCCTCCTCGGCCCACGCCCACCGCCCCAGGCGCTCGAGCCGGCGGCGGAGCCTGCCGTTGAGCGCCTCGAGGTGGGCCGTGTCCGCCGCGGCGTAGGCGAGCATCCCGGCGGGCAGGGGACGCCGGCCCCAGTCGGCCCGCTGGTGGCGCTTGTCCAGCCGGACGCCGAGCTCCTTCTCGAGCAGCGCGGCGAGGCCGGTCCTCGGCTCGCCCAGCAGTTGGGCCATGATCTGGGTGTCCTCCAGCCCGCGGATCCGGGCCCCGAGGTCGCGGTCGAGCACCCGGACGTCGTAGTCCGCCCCGTGCATGAGGGTGGGGATTCCGGGGTCCGCCACGACCTCGACGAGGGGGGCGAGGTCGTTCCGGTCCAGCGCCAGCGGGTCGACGAGAAAGTGCCGCCCGGCCGCCGTCACCTGGATCAGGCAGGTCTTGTGGAAGTAGGAGTGGAGGGAGTCCGCCTCGGTGTCCAGCGCCATCCGCCCGGCGCGGCGGACGGCCTCCGCCACCTCCCGCACGCCGTCGGGGGTGTCGATCCAGCGGGGTCGGAGCGTCCCGGGCACGGCGGGATGGTAGCAGGGCGGCGCCGCCGCCCCGCGCCCCTCAGAGCACCGACTCCACGCCCCAGACCACGACCTTCATGTCCCTGAGGCACCGGTCGCAGTAGCAGCGGATGTCCTCCAGCACCTGATCGACCTTCTCCTTGGGGACCACGGTGAAGACGATCGAGGAGGTCTTGGGGTAGGCGCTGGAGCCCAGGCGGGGGCCGGTCTCCCCCATGCCGTGGACCTTGGGGATCTCGGTGTACCCATCCACCCCGTTGTTGCGGAGCAGCACCTCGAGCTCCTCGATGCAGGAGCTCTCGACGATGATCATCAGCATCTTCATGGCGTCGTCCTCCTCACCGGTCCTCGAGGCCGAGCCTGCGGAAGATCCACATGGCCGGGCACCACTTGGTGAACGCCGACTGGAGCAGGTTGGCCCCGACGAAGGCGGTGAACAGGTACCACCGGGGGTCGATCCAGTGGCCGGCGGCCAGGGAGGCCAGGACGGCCACGCCGGCCGTGGCACGGAGCGCTTCGTTGACGGTCATCGCATCCCTCCAGACTTCAGCTTTCGTCGTTCCCGAGGTCCAGGACCTTCTCCGGGCCGACGGTCTTCAGGTACATGTAGTACAGCAGCGGGATGACCACCAGCGTCAGGACCGTCGAGACGATGACGCCGGAGATCAGGGCCATGGCGAGCCCCTGGAAGATCGGGTCGAGGAAGATCACGGCGCCGCCCACCACGAGGGCCGCGGCGGTCAGCACGATGGGTCTGAACCGCACGGCGCCGGCGCGGATCACCGCGTCCTCCAGCGTCTCCCCGGCCTCCAGCTCGAGGTCGATGAAGTCCACGAGCAGGATCGAGTTGCGGACGATGATCCCCGCCAGGGCGATGAACCCGATCATGGAGGTCGCCGTGAAGAAGACGTGGAACAGGCCGTGGGCCGGCAGGATCCCGATCAGCGTCAGCGGGATCGGGGCCATGATGACCAGCGGCGTGACGAACGAGCGGAACCAGCCCACCACGAGCACGTAGATCAGCACCATCACCACGCCGAAGGCGATTCCCATGTCGCGGAACACCTCGTAGGTGATCTGCCACTCGCCGTCCCACTTCATGATGTAGCGGGTGCGGTCGTCGGGCAGGTGCGTGCTGATGATCGGCAGCTTCTCGCCAAGCGGCGTGACGATCTCGCCGAGCCGGTGCTTCATGTTGAGGATGGCGTACACCGGCGCCTCGAGCTCCCCGGCCACGTCGCCGATGACGTAGGTGACGGGCTGGAGGTTCTTGTGGTAGCGGAACCGTTCGCGGTTCCCGTTCTCGACGGTGACCAGCTCCGACAGCGGCACCATCCGGCCGTCGGCCGCGTGAACGGTCAGCTGGAGCAGGTCCTCCAGGTGGGAGCGCTGGGCGCGGTCGAGCCGGAGGACGATGGGGACCGGTTCCCGGGCCGTGGGCACGTGGGCCAGGCCGGCGTCGGCGCCGGCGAGCGCCACCCGCAGCGTGCGGACGACCTGCTCCGGGCCGATCCCCGACCGGATCGCCTTCTCGCGGTCCACGTGGACCTCCCACCGCGGGGCGGGCTCCTCCACGTACCAGTCCACGTCCACCACGCCCGGGGTCTCCTCGAACACCTTCCGGACCTGGCGCGCGACCTCCAGGCGGCCCTCGAGCTCGGGCCCGTAGATCTCGGCCACCAGGGTCGAGAGCACCGGCGGTCCGGGCGGCACCTCGGTGACCTTGACGCCCACGCCGAGCCGGTCGGCGATGGGCTTGACGAGCCCCCGGATCTTCTTGGCCAGTTCGTGGGACTTCATGTCGCGCTTGTGTTTGTCCACCAGGTTGACCTGGATGTCCGCCACGTTGGCGCCGGAACGCAGGAAGTAGTGGCGGACGAGGCCGTTGAAGTTGAACGGCGCGGAGGTGCCCACGTACACCTGGTAGTCCGTCACCTCCGGCAGCGTCCGGAAGACCCCGGCGATCTCCCGCGCCGCGGCGTTGGTCTGCTCCAGGGTGAACCCCTCGGGGGCGTCGATGACGATCTGCATCTCCGACTTGTTGTCGAACGGCAGCATCTTCACCGTGACGAACCGCACGAACAGCAGCGCCACCGATCCGGCGAGCAGGAGCGCCACGATGACGAGGAAGGCGTACCGCAGCGGGCGGGAGCCGATCAGCGGCTGCATCACGGCCGCGTATATCCGGTGCAGCCGCGTCTCCTCGGGGGTCTCCTGGTCGGGGGAGGCGTGGAGGTTCTCCAGCTCCTCCTCCGCCTGCCGGTGGAACAGCTTGTAGGTCAGCCAGGGGGAGACCACGTACGCCACGAACAGCGAGAACAGCATCGCCGCCGAGGCGTTGATCGGGATCGGCCGCATGTACGGCCCCATCAGCCCGGTGACGAACGCCAGCGGCATCAGCGCGGCGATGACGGTGAACGTCGCCAGGATCGTCGGGTTGCCCACCTCGTCCGCCGCGTACACCGTGGCCAGCCGCGGGTGGGCCCACTTGAGCTCGTAGTGCCGGTGGATGTTCTCCACCACCACGATGGCGTCGTCCACCAGGATGCCGATGGAGAAGATCAGGGCGAACAGCGTCACGCGGTTGAGCGTGTAGCCGAAGAAGTACGAGGCGGCCAGGGTCAGCGCCAGGGTGACGGGGACCGCCACGGCCACGACCACGGCCTCGCGCCGGCCCAGGGCGAACGCCATCAGGATCACCACGGCGAAGGTGGCGATCAGCATGTGGTCGATCAGCTCCGTCGACTTCTCGTTGGCCGTGAACCCGTAGTCGCGGGTCTTGGTGACCCGGATGTTCGAGGGGATCAGCTTCCCCTTGAGATCATCCACGAGCCGGTCGAGGTCGTGGACCAGGATGACGGCGTTGGTCCCGGTCTTCTTGGCCACGGCGACGGTCACCGCCGGTGTGTCCACGCCGGCCCGCTCGATCCCCTTGTCCGGCGCCGCCGGGCCCGAGCCCATCCACACGTAGGACACGGGCTCCTCCGGGCCGTCCAGGATGGTGGCCACGTCCTTGAGGTAGACCGGCTTGCCGCCGTAGACGCCCACCACCACGTCGCCCACGTCCCGGGCGTCCTGGAGGAACCGGCCGACGTCCACGGTGATCTCGCGGTCCAGCACGTTGGCCGCGCCGGCGGGCAGCCGCCAGTTGAACCCCTGGAGCGCCTGGTACGCCTGGAGGATCGATACGTTGAACGCTCCGAGCTTCTCGCGGTCGAAGTCCACGCGCACCACGTGGCGCTCGCCGCCGAGTACCCATACCTGGGCGACCTTGGGGTGGCGGGTCAGCTCCACCTTGAGCTCGTCGGCCACCTGCCGCAACGCCATGGGGGAGGCGTCCTCGCTCCACAGGGTGTACGCCACCACCGGAACGTCGTCGATGGAGCGCGGCTTGACCACCGGCGGCATGACCCCGGCGGGCATCCCGTCCAGCGCCGACTGAATCTTGGCGTGGACGCGGACCACCGCCTCGTCGGGGTCGGTCCCCACGAGGAACCGGACGATGATCATCCCGCCCGAGGGCTGGCTCGTGGAGTAGATGTACTCCACGTCCGGGATCTCGTACAGCAGCTTCTCCAGCGGCGTCATGACCCGGTGCTCGACCTCCTCGGCCGTGGCGCCGGGGTATCCGACCATGACGTCGATCATCGGCACCTTGATCTGCGGCTCCTCCTCGCGCGGCGTGATCATCACGGCAAAGGCACCGAGGAGAAGCGAGAACACGACGATCAGCGGGGTCAGCTTCGATTCCAGGAACGCCCGGGCGATCCGGCCGGAGATCCCGAGGGGGCGCCGGGTCATCTTCAGGCGGAGCGCCTCCCGCCGGGCCCGCTCCATCTCCTCCCGGCGGGCCTCGTCCGGCACCTCGCACGCGGGGTTGGTGTCCGGAGTGAGGTCGTCGCGGTCGCTCATGACGCCACCTCCACGGGGGTTCCGTCGGCCACGGGGCCGGGCAGGTCCACCACGACCTGCTCGTCGCCGGTCAGGCCGGAGAGGATCTCCACGCGGCCGCCGTCCAGGGTCCGGCCGGTGGTGACCGCCAGGGTGCGGGCGGTCCCGTCGGCGGCGCGGACCACCACGAGCTCCAGGCCGCCGCGGCGGTGAACCGCCGAGGCGGGCACCACGAGCCGCTCCACGGTGTCACCGGGCAGCTCGGCGCGGCCGGCGATGCCCGAGGGCACGACGGTCCCCTCGAGGCCCACCTTGACCGTGAAGGTGTGGGTGGCCGGGTCGGCCGCGGCCACGACCTCGTCCACCGTGCCGGTGACGGTGCCCAGATCGGGGCGGGTATCGAACCGGACGGCGAGCTTCTGGCCCTCGTGGATGCGCCGGATATCGGCCTCGCGCACGGTCAGCCAGATCTTGCGGCCCTCGAGCGACTCGACGCGCACCAGCGGGCGGCCCGGGCCGGCCATGTCGCCGACCTCGACCAGCCTGTCCACGATCCGCGCGGCGAACGGCGCCCGGACCACGGCCTCGTCGGCCACGGAGGTCGCCGTCTGGACGGCGCCCTTCGCCTGCTCCACGGCGCCCTGCGCCTGCTCGTACTGCATCCGGGCCATGTCGAGCTCGAGGTCGGAGGCGGCGCCGGACTCGTGGAGCCGCTTGAACCGGTTGAAGTTCTTCTCCGCCAGGGCGAGGGCCGCCTTGGCCTGGGCCAGCGCCCCCTTCGCCTGGGCCACCTGGCCCTCGATGGTCTGGGGCTCGATGGACACCAGTGGCTGGCCCTTCCTCACCACGTCGCCCGCCTGGACGTGGACCGCCACCACGGGGCCCATCACGCGGCTGGACACGAACGACTGCCGCGCGGGCTGGACGATGCCGTACACCTCGATCGGTCGGCTCTCGGAGACCCGCTCGACCGGGGCGATGTGGCCCGTCACGGGTTTCGCCTCCATCGGGGCGTTGGGCGCCTCCTCGTGGCGGCACGCGGCCACGAGCACGAGGGACAGGGAGAGGATTGCGGTGGTCAGGGTACGGTACCGGTTCATTGCGTCGCCTCCCTCGGGATCACGATGTCGGTCAGGTTCGCGCCGGAGGCCAGCTCCAGGCGCCAGGTGGAGAGCGTCACGTCGTAGCGCGCCACGAGCTCGCGGACCTTGGCCTCGCGCAGCGCCGTCTCGGCGTCGAGCAGGTCGATCATCTTCTCGAGCCCCTCGCGGAACCGTTTCTCGCGGATCCGGAGCTCCTCGGTGGCGGCGTCCAGCGCCGACCGCGCCGTGGCGTGTCGGCTCCGGGCGGTCTCGAGGTCGTGGTACGCCTGCTGGATCTCAAGCCGGATCCCCTCCTCGAACCGCTCGATGTCCGACTCCCACGACGCCGTCTGGTGCCGGGCCGACTCGATCGCCGCGGCGTCGGAACCGCCGCGGAACAGGTTGATCCGGGCCACGGCCATGATCGCGCCCGAATCGCCGTGGCTGCCGAGGATCGTGTCGTCGTACAGGTCGTACCGCCCCTTGATGGCCACCTCGGGGAGGTACCCGGAGCGGGCGACCTTCTCCTCGAGCCGGCCGGCGTCCAGCTTCTTGCGGGCGGCCAGGAGGTCGGGACGCCGCTCGAGGCCGGCGGCGATCCAGGAGTCCAGCGTCCCTCCCGTCGCCGGGGGCGGCGGGAGGGGGGCCAGCTCGTGGTGGGTCGTCTGGTCGATCCCCATCTGGAAATTCAACGCGGCCTCGGCCAGGCGGGCGCCGTTCCGCGCCTGGTCCACGAGCTCGTCCATCTTGGCCAGGTACACCTTCGCCTTGAGCACCTCGGCGTCGAGGATGAACCCCTCCTTCGCGTACTGCTCCGCGAGCTCCACGTGCTTCGCCGTGGTCTCCCGGGCCGTCTCCATCAGCGCGGCGTACTCCCGTGCCTTGGCCAGGTTGACGTACGCCGTGATGGTGTCGAAGGCCGTCTGCTGGAGGGTCCGTTCGGCCTCGAGCGACGCCGCGTCGCGCATCAGGCCCGCCTGGGAGATCCGGGAGCCCAGCTTCCCGCCGGTGTAGACGGGGAGGGTCAGCTCGAGCCGCGTCACCCAGGTGTCCAGCCAGGCGGGGTGGTTCGGGTCGGACTGGAAGAAGTCCATCATGTCGAACCGCTCCTGGTTGAGCTGGAAGGCGAACACCTCCGCCGGGTTGTTCGTCCGGTCGTACAGCTCGGTCAGGTCGAGGCTGAACCACCGGTGTCCCTTCGCCTGCTCCGCCCGGGCCTCGGCGGCCTCCGCCTTGCTCCGGGCCGACCGGATCGCCGGGTTGCGGTCCAGCGCCGTTGCCACCGCCTGCTCGAGGGTCAGCGGCCCCCCGGCGAGGGCGAGACCGGCGCTCAGGGTGGTGATCAGGACAGCTATGAGGGTCGATCGCATGCGCGCCTCCTCCTCGCAATACATAACCATTTAGAAATATACCAAAACACTTTTCGCTGTCAACCCCCGACCTGACCTTTGAGAAAGGGACACGCGTTATCTCCATCGCGTCCATCGCGGCGCTCCGGGAAAGGTGACCGCCGGGGGGTGAACCGGCGGCCGGCCCCCGCGCTTCGCGCGGGCTGCGCGCCTCGCCCGTGCGCCCCGGTGGGAGCGAGCTCCCCCCGGACCGCCCGTGCGACGCGCTGGCGCCGCCTGCGGCGTCGCTGCCGGCCGCCTGGGCTTCGTTGGGGGGCGTTCGGGTCATCGACTTTGGATGAACGGGGCCGCGAGTCTCGCACCCCGGGACCGCCCCCGCCGCGG
>JAMOVQ010000061.1 GCA_027067575.1 Thermoanaerobaculia bacterium
CATACCTCTTCCACACCACATACGCGGCGTAGGTGGACTCGGGGAAGCGGCGGAGGAGCTCGTCCCGTCCCGGACGCTGCTTGCCACGGTACGGCCACAGCCCCAGCGGGTCCCCACCGAACGCCTCGTACGCCTCCCTGTCGATCCCCTCGGGTTGGGTGATCTCGACCTCGACGGACTTCGAGACGCTCCGGCTCCACCACAGGTCCGGGTACCTTGCAGGCTTCTCGGCCACGTTCCAGTGGTGCTTCAGCACCGCCCTCAGCGTGTACACCCCCGGCCGTCGCAGTGGTACCTCGAGGATCTCGTGGTGCTGCCAGTCCGCCGGCAGCACACGACGGGTCACGCCCCACCTCGCCCTGCAGAAATTGCAGAACGTCTCGGACCCGGCCTCGGACTCGATGAGCACGGCGAGTGGAGGTCGTGTGAACCCGACGGGCACCGGAGCGCCCGAGACGTTCCGCACCTTGACCATCACGTCCGCCGGAATCCCCAGCGGGATCCGTGTCGGCGCCGCCGTGATCCTGACCTCGAACGGCTCGCCCGCCATCGCGACTGCCACCTGCATCACGAGCGTTGCAGCAACGAGCACCCTGCCGAACCTCATCACACGCCCCCTCTCATCGGGGATCCTTCCCTTTGCGAGAGGGCCGCACCGATCAGGACACACAGACCGCCGATCCGAAACGACCGGCGGTACGACGCGATCTTCTGCTCGTACCGTTGCATGCTCGATCCCTGTCTCCAACCTAGGCCTCTTCCTTCAACCCGTCAACAACCTGTGCGGTCGAGATCATCACCCCGCCGCTCGCAGCCGCTGGGAACCGGCTCGCCGGGGCGCGAACCGGCGGCCGGCTCACCGCCCGGGGGGCGGGTGGGGAAGGTCGGCGCGGCCCGCGGGCCGCCGTGGGGTGGGGACCACCGGCAGCTCGACGAACGAACCCCTTGATCCGCCGATGACGATTCCGGTCCGAGCCACGACGCCGTCCGAGCCATCCTCGGGGTTCGTTCCGTCGTTCGGGTTGACCTCGAACCGCGGTGCATTGCTCCCGGCGATGTCGACGCGGATCCGGTGGCCCGGTGCGAAGGCGATGGCCGTCGACCACAGGTCCACCGTGACGGTGGCATCTTCCCCGGACTCGAGGAACACCTCCCGGTCGTCGCCCATCCGGAACCGCGCCCGGGCGATCCCGTCGAGCAGGAGCATCGACCGGCCGTCGGGGTAGACGTCGGTCAGCCTGATGCTGAGGTCGAGGTCCGGGGTGGACGGGATGATGTGAAGCGTCGCCGTCACGGGGCCCATCACCGTCACGGGGCGGGTCAGCGGCGGTGTGGTGAAGACGAGCACGTCGTCCCTGGCCTCAACGGGACGCTGGTCGTACGGTCCCGCGCCCATGGGACGCCCGTCCACGGGGATGTCCGGGAACAGGTTCGCGCCGCCCAGGGTCGGCACGGGATTGGCGGGGTCGGCCACGAGCTCCACCGACGTTTCCACTGCCAGAGCGGTCCATGAGAGGACGCTGTCCGGGGCCAGGTAGAGACGCCGTCGGATCGCGGAAGGAGGCCAGGCGTCCATGCCGAGCCATACGTTTCCCGGCGCCGAAGGATCGTCCGTCGCGCCCATCAGATAGACCCGGACGGCGGGCCACCGGGAGACTCCGGAATCCTCACCCTTCAACCAGTGGTCCACGAAGTCCAGCGACAGGCCGATCAGGTCTATGGCTGCGTTGGACGGGAACACCAGCTCGCCCGACCCCGCGGTGCCCATCGTCGCATGGGTCCAGGGACCCATGACCAGGAACTGGTTGCCCCGGGCGCCCTCGCCGCCCCCCCGCTGCCAGGTCGCGAAGGCGTCCAGGTTCCCTTCTTCGAAAATGTCGAACCATCCTCCGATGTGCAGGGCGGGAACCGCCACACGATCCGCCGGTGTCAGGCTGTCCACGGTGGACCAGAAGCCACTCCAGAGCCGATGGGCCAGCACCTCGTCGAGGCGCTCCAGTGACCCCTGGCCCGAGAGCCAGTTGACGACAAGCGACTCCCGGAGCGCACCGCCCTGGAACATGACGCCGTGATACAGGTCCGCCGAGGCCACGATGGGGATCGCGCATTCGAGGACCGGGTTCGCGTCCGGAGCGAGCATGTACTGGGTGATCCCGAGCGCAGAGCCGCCGAACGTCCCCACCTGACCGTCGCACCACGGTTGGGCGGCGATCCAGTCCAGTGTGGCGTGGCCGTCGGACCGGTCGTCCCGGAACACCGTGTCCTCGCCCCCGGAGTCGAACCGGCCGCGGCAGTCCTGAGCGACGCAGGCGTACCCGAAGGCGTCCAGCGCCAGGCAGGTCTCCCTCAGACCGGTCTTGCCGTACGGTGTCCGGATCAGCACCACCGGCCACGGCCCGGAGCCCACGGGGAGGTAGACATCTGTGGCCAGTGGTGTTCCGTCCGCGGCGGGGACCGTCTCGTGGAGGAGGATCTGCGCACCGGCCGGAACCGTCGCGAACGGTGCCAGGACGAGTGCAAGAAGGAGAACGGCCGATCGGTGCATGTGGACCATGACGGCAGTATAGCCCGGGCTCTGCGGTCCCCGGGCTGAGCGGCCTATTCGTTTCCGGCGGCGGGGTCGGGGGAGGGCTCCTCAGTCATCACCATGCCGCCCACGTGGGTGTAGAGGGGCGAGCCGATCTCCTGGAGACGGCGGTGGTACTCCGCCTCGGTCACCGAGGTGCGCCAGTGCCCGGTCAGCCGGAAGGCGCCGACGACGGCGAGGTAGATCCCCACGGCCAGGAGTGAGGCGGCCACCGGGCGCAGCCACCGCCGGCGGCCGGCGGCCGCGG
>JAMOVQ010000062.1 GCA_027067575.1 Thermoanaerobaculia bacterium
GGCGCTCGCGACGATCGCCGACGAATCAGCCGGGCCTGGGCGCGATCTACTGCGCGCCGCGATCCGGGGGACATGGCCTTGCTCTTCGCGGTTCGCGGCCGCTTCCTTCAGCGGGTCATGCGGTCCGGGGGTGCGCGATCAGGAGCATGAAGTCGGAGGGGATGAGGCCGCTCTCCATCAGGTTCTCCTCGGTCCGGATCAGCGCGTCCAGGATGGCCACAACTGCGGGATCGTCCGATTCGAAGTTCCCGGCGATGTCGGCGAGCAGGGGGTGGAGGATGGTGCCGCCGTAGGGACGCCGGTCGATCACATCGAACCGCCTGGACAGCACCGGTTCGATCTCGGCCGACCGAACGGCCTCCGAGGGGTCAATGGCGGCGAGCTCCTCCACCGTCGGGCACCAGATCGTCCTCTTCACGCGCAACGGGCTCGTGACGATCCTCCGGGCGCGTTCCGGCAGGGTGGCGAGGAGCGCGTTGCACAGGTCGACCTGTTCCCGCGGCCACTGGAACCGTGTGGGGCCGACGTACTCGTTCAGCACGAACAGTCCGCCGGGACGGAGCGTCCGGGCGACCTGGTCCATCAGCCGCTCGAGCTCCCGGACGTGGTGGACCGAGAAGACGCCGAAGACGATGTCGTACGTTTTCGGGGGAAGCTCCAGACGGTCGAGGTCGGCCCGTTCGTACCGGATCGCCTCGAGCCCCGCCTCCCGCGCCGCGGCCCGCGCCCGCTCGAGGGCTCCGTCGGCGATGTCCAGCCCGACGTACTCCCTGGCAAGACCGTACTTCGTGAGCCCCCGCTCCAGCTCGCCACCGCCGCATCCGAGGGTCAGCACGCGCTCGAGCGGGAGGCGCCCCTGGAGGTGGGTCTCGAGGACGTACTGGTAGGCGTCGACCTCCTCCCGCCCCGAGATCCGCCTGTTGATGGCCCGGGCGACGAGGGAGAGCTCCGTCCACTGGCGGCCCCGGCCGGTGCGCCAGGTGCCGGCCTCGCGGCTCCAGTGCCGGGAGACCACCTCGGACGGATCGTTCCCGCCTCTCCGCAGCAGCGACCGCAACCGTGAGCGCAGGTTCACCCTTCACCCTCCGCCGTCGTTTCCGTCATCTTCGCCATCATCACCGCGCGATGATACCGTGCCCGGCGACACGGTCAACAGATCGCTCCGCCGGTCGTCCAGGTCCGGTCTGCTACCATTCCGCCGCGCCGCCGGTTCAGCCTTTACCCGGCGGTTCCCCGGTTGGAGGACCGGGGACGCGCCCGCCAGGGCGCGGAATCGGAGGAGGTGTTCGGATGGCTCGGACGAAGGTGGTCATCATGGGGGCCGCGGGCCGCGACTTCCACAACTTCAACTGCCTGTTCCGCGACAACGAGGCGTACGAGGTCGTGGCGTTCACGGCGACGCAGATTCCCGACATCGAGGGTCGCGTCTACCCGGCGGAGCTCGCGGGCTCCCTGTACCCGGAGGGGATTCCTATCCTCCCGGAGGAGGATCTCGAGACGATCATCCGCGAGAACGGCGTGGACGAGGTTTGGTTCTCCTACTCCGACGTGCCCCACACCTACGTGATGGACAAGGGAAGCCGCGTCATCGCATGGGGCGCCCACTTCGGGATCTGCTCGGCGACCCGGACGATGCTCGAGTCGTCCCGGCCGGTCATCGCCATCACGGCGGTGCGTACCGGCGTCGGCAAGTCCCAGACGACGCGGTACGTCAGCCGGATCCTCAAGGCGATGGGGAAGAAGGTCGTGGCGGTCCGCCACCCGATGCCGTACGGCGACCTGGCGAAGCAGGCGTGCCAGCGGTTCGAGACGTACGAGGACCTGGACCGGCACCAGTGCACCATCGAGGAGCGCGAGGAGTACGAGCCCCACATCGACAACGGGTTCATCGTCTACGCCGGCGTGGACTACGAGAAGATCCTCCGGGAGGCGGAGAAGGAGGCCGAGGTCATCCTCTGGGACGGCGGGAACAACGACACGCCGTTCTACAGGCCGGACCTCCACATCACCCTCCTGGACCCGCACCGGCCCGGCCACGAGCTGGCCTACTACCCCGGCGAGACGAACTTCCTGATGGCCGACCTCCTGATCGTCAACAAGGTCGACACGGCGGACCCAGAGAAGGTCCGGACGGTGATGGAGAACGCCAAGAAGCACAACCCCGATGCGCGGCTGATCCAGTGCCGCTCGGTGATCACCGTCGACGACCCGGAGAAGATCCGTGGCAAGCGCGTCCTCGTCGTCGAGGACGGGCCGACGCTGACCCACGGCGGGATGAGCTACGGCGCGGGGTGGTTCGCCGCCAAGCAGGCCGGTGCCGGGGAGATCGTCGATCCCAAACCGTACGCCGTCGGTTCCCTCAAGGCGACCTACGAGAAGTATCCCAACGCCGGGGAGATCCTTCCCGCCATGGGGTACGGTGAGAAGCAGATCCGCGAGCTCGAGGCGACCATCAACGCGACCCCGGCTGACGCCGTGGTGGAGGGGACGCCCATCGACCTCAAGCGGATCATCTCCATCGACAAGCCGATCGTCAACGTCACCTACGAGCTCGAGGAGGTCGAGCCCGGGGTGATCGAGGAGATGGTGCGGAAGGTCCTCGAGTGACCCTGGCCGCCGCGTTCCCGGACGCCCCGCGCTTCTGCGCGGGGCGTTCTCTTGCGCTATACTCACTCACATGAGAAACGTTCTCGTTTCAGTGTTCCTGTGGATCCTGGCCCTGGCGATCACGCTCGGCCTGGCGGGGTACCAGCGGCGGACCGGTCCCAGCTACCCGCTGCGGGGCGAGGCCGCCGTGGACGGCGTGACGGTGAGCTACGCGCTCCCCCGGTCCCACGGTGGGGACGGGGGGCTCGAGGTCCGGATCGACCCGGCCGGTGCGCCGGTCCGATCCGCCCGCATCGTCTGGAGGCGGTACCCGACGGAGGAGCCGTGGCGTGACATCCCCATGGCCCGTGCCGGGGACGGTTCGTGGTACGGCACGATCCCGCACCAGCCGCCCGCCGGAAAGGTCGAGTACCGGATCGTGCTGGAGACGCCGCAGGGTCATGCCGCCCTCCCGCCTGGCGAGAGCGTGGTGGCGCGGTTCCGGGGCGGGGTCCCGGCGTGGATCCTCGTGCCCCACATCCTGTGCATGTTCCTGGGGATGCTGCTGGCGACCCGCGGTCTGCTCGAGGTGCTGTTCCGGGGCCGCGACCGGGGCCGCTGGATGGTGCTCTGGGCCACGGCGCTCCTCGTCCTCGGCGGGCTCGTGCTCGGGCCGCTGGTGCAGCTCCACGCCTTCGGCGCCCTGTGGACCGGCTGGCCGTTCGGGGGCGACCTGACGGACAACAAGACGCTCTTCGCCATCCTCTGCTGGCTGCCCGCGGCCGTCGCGGCGTGGCGGAGGCGGCAGCACCCGCTGCTCCTGGCGGCGGGGTGGGCCGTCATGATGGCCGTCTTCCTGATCCCCCACAGCATGCGGGGCTCCGAGCTCGACTGGAGCCAGTTGCCGGAGGCTTCTGCGCCCGCGGCCGAACCCAGCGGCGCGAGCGCCGGCGGAGGCGGCGGCCCGGCAGCGCGTCTTCCCGCCGAGCGGGGTTCTGTCCGGATTGCAGCGTCCGAAGCGGGTGGTTGATCAGGGACGAGCAAGTCTCCGTGCCAAGCACGGCGTTCAGCTGCGAGGGTGTGCCGGGACGGCCGTGCGCAGTCGTGTTCGCGAGAGGCGATCGCTGGCACTGTGAAGCCGCTCGGAGGCTCTCACCCGGTGTGTGGATGCACTGCATGACGGCGGAGTCCAGGGGGGCCTCGGCGAACTCCACAGGGATTGATGGGAGTCGTCCCATGCCAGCGCAGCAACTGCCTACCGCCGGAGGCCGAGTCCGTGGGCTGTTGCGAGGAGGCGCCGGCGCCAGCGGGGGAGGTCTGGGGGTGTGTGGGTGGACACCACGTGAGGATGAGGCCAGAGTCGCCGGAAGAGCGAGATGAAGCCTCGGCGTCGGGGCCGTGCGGCAAGCAGGGTTGCAAGGAAGATGGCATCGACCGGGATGGCAGGTTCGCCGTGGCGGATCATCCGGGAAAGAACGGCCTGTTCGGGGAGACGGAGGTGGTGGAGCAGGTCCACGGCGAGTGCGTGGAGAACCGGGTCCCCACAGGAGGTGGCCGCGTCGAGAAGGGCGAGCCCCGCCGGGAGCTGAAGACCGTGGCGAAGAGTGGCCTGTCGGGCGGTGGGGAGGGCTTCTGGTGCGACGGCGGCGAGGCGGTGGAGGTCAAGAAGCTGGGTCAGCGGTCGGGGCCGATCGCTGTGCATGGCGTGGACGGCGGTCAGGATGAGCTCGTGAGCGGGATGGGGGCGGCTGGCCGTGGGACCGAGTTCTGGCCATGGCCTGGCGTGGGCAAGGACCTCTGCGGTGAACGCCGGTGGAACCATCCCCCAGAGACGGTGGTGGAGCTCCACCGAATGGCCTTGAGGCGAGGCGAGCCCGAGGTTGTGTGCCTCTCGTTCGTAGTAGTCGTCGGCCTCGGGCCCGGAGGGGCCTCGGCGCCGGAACCCCGCGCGTTCCAGGGCCGCGAGAGCCTCGTGCCGTGAGCCAGCGGGGACGAGGATGTCCAGGTCGCTGGCGGGGCGCTCGGCTGGAGATGGATAGACCGTAAGGGCAAGGTCGCCACCCTTGATGGGGAGCCATGGAACGCCGGCGCCGGCGAGTGCAGCGCCGATGTGGCCGAGGAGGGTCTTGAAAACGAGCCACAGGGCGGTAGAGGCTCGGAACTGTGCTGTGAACGGTGCCGGAACGGCATCGGCGGAGACTGCCTCGAACGCCCTCGCGGCGATGGAGGGCGCGAGACGTAAGGGGGCGGCGTGCTCGAACGCACCGGGACGGAGGATGAACGCCACGGCGGCCTCGGGATCGAGCGCCGCGCGGAGCAGCTCTCGGCGTCCCGGGGGGATAACCGGTCGCCGGAGGGCGAGGGGGATCGCCGTGGGGGTGGGTGCGTCGTCGCGAGGTTCTGATCGGTCCACCCGGTCATCGTACCGTGGCGGCACCGGGCCGGCGGGATGCGGGCATGATGCCGACCGTGTAGAATGCGGCGCGCCAGTGGGTGGCACGTCCACCAGGGAGGTGGTGATGAAGCTCGTGACGACGGAGGAGGCACCCGCCGCGGTGGGGCCGTACAGCCAGGCCGTCGTGACGGGAGGGTTGGTGTTCGTGTCGGGGCAGATCCCCCTCGATCCCCGGACCGGTTCGCCTGTCGGCGGAACGTTCGGGGAGCAGGTCCGCCGTGCGCTTGACAACCTCGCCGCCGTGCTCCGTGCTGCGGGCTCGAGCTGCGATCGTGTGGTGAAGGTCGTCGTGTACATGACGGACATGGAGCTGTTTGGCGAGCTCAATGCGGTCTACGAGGCGTTCTTTGGGGACCACCGTCCAGCGCGGGCTGTGGTGGAGGTGGCCGCGCTGCCGGGAGGCATGGCGGTGGAGATCGATGCAGTGGCGGAGGTGGCAGGGTGAAAGGTGATCTCCGGATCCTGATCCGTGGTGCCGGCGAGCTGGCCTCGGCGACGGCCCACGAGCTGTACCGGGCGGGGTTTCGGCGGATTCTGATGCTGGAACGGCCGTACCCGAAGGCGGTGCGCCGGCGCGTGTGTTTTTCCGAGGCAGTGTTCGATGGGGTCAAACACATCCAGGGAGTGACCGCGCGGCGGGCGCGGGACGTGGCACAGGCCGATTTCATCAACCGGCTGGGCGATGTGGCGCTCAGTGTGATGCCACTGGAGGATGCGCTGGAGCGATGGCATCCGGACGTCTTCATCGAGGCGGCGATGTTGCACTCGAACTGGGGGCTGACAAAAGATCTGGCGCCGCTGGTGATTGCCCTCGGACCTGGGTACACAGCGGGTGAGAACTGCCATGCCGTGGTGGATACCCATCGGGGGCCGGCCGTGGGGGCGGTGCTCGAGGACACGGGAGAGCACGTGATCGACGAGCCGCCCGCTACGATCATGGGGTACTCGGACGAAAGGGTGCTCAAGGCGGCACGGGATGGTGTGTTCTTCACGCAGAATCAGATCGGTGACGAGGTGGAAGGCGGCCAGAGGATCGGGATGGTGGTCTCGGTCTACAGTGCCGAGGACTACCGGCGAGGTGTTCCGGTTGACGGTTCCTACGCCGTGAAGGCGCGGATCTCCGGGGTGATCCGGGGACTCCTGCGCAACGGCGTCCCGGTTTCGAAAGGCGACAAGATCGGCGACGTGGACCCACGTGGCAAGACGGCAGACCTCGATCACATCTCGGACAAGGCCCGGCGCGTTGCAGAAGGCGTCCACGAGGCGCTACTCGGCCTGCTGGCGGAGCAGGACTCCGAGGTATCGCTCGGGAAGGAGCGCGCGGGGTGAACCCCCTTCGCAGGCTCTGGCGGCGGATCCGTCCACCGGTGCTTGCGCTCGGAGGGGGAGGTGCCCGGGGGTTTGCCCATATCGGGTTTCTGGAGGTACTCGAACGGGAGAAGATCCCGGTCCGTGCCATTGCCGGTACGAGCATGGGATCGGTGGTGGGTGCCATGTACCTCGAGTACGGATCGGCGGAGGCCGTTCGCAGCCGGTGGGAGGAAGCGTTCGAGAACGGTCTCGTTCCATCAGTGCCGGCCGTTGACATCGGTGAGAAGGCGGCCGACGAGGCGTCCCACCATCTGCTCCAGCTGGCCCGAAGGGTCAGGGACCGGCTGGTCATCTCCATCGCTGTCAACCGTGCGACGATCGCTGAGGCGGACGACTTCGTCGCGGTGCTGGAGCACCTGCTTCCCGCGGACCGGAGGATCGAGATGTTGCCGAGGCCGTTTGTCGCGGTGGCGACAGATCTCGAGACCGGTGAGGAGGTTCGCCTGAGGTCCGGTCCATTGCGGCGGGCGGTCCAGGCGTCGTCCTCCATACCGGGTGTCGTGCCGCCTGTGATGATCGATGGCAGGCCTCTCGTGGACGGGGGTGTCGTGGCCGAGGTTCCCGTGGGCGCCGCCCTGGAGCTCGGACGGCCGGTGGTCGCCGTGGATGTCTCCATGGACCTTCCACCGTACTCGCCGGACTCCATCGTGCTGCATACGATGTTCCGGACAGGACTGATGACCTCCCGGCTGCTCCGGGCCTGCCAGCTCCGGGAGGCGGACGTCGTGGTCAGGCCGGATGTCGGTGCCCGGAACTGGGCGGACTGGGAATCCCGGGAGGCGTTCATTGAGGCTGGGCGCGTGGCGGCGGAACGGTGGCTCGGGAGTGTGGCCGCGGGCTGACGCAATTCTCCCTCAGAGAATGTTCCGGGTATCGGGAGAGGAGCAGGTTGTCACCGTGGACGTCTTCCTGGTGGCCGGACCGTGGTTGCCAGTATGACGCCACTCACCGACCCGGCTGCGGATCGAGAGCACGAACGGCCCTGGACATTGCCATCGCGAGGCAGGAGCTAGGGGCGACTACCGCGGCGGTTCCGCGCGGCGCGCCTCGTACTCGGCCATGGGGTACCGTCTTGGTAGGGGGTGAACCGGCGGCCGGCCCCCGCGCTTCGCGCGGGCTGAGCGCCTCGCCCGCGCGTCCCGGTGGGAGCGAGCTCCCACCGGGCCGCCGGTGCGACGCGCTGGCGCCGCCTGCGGCGTCGCTGCCGGCCGCCTGGGCTTCGTTGGAGGGCTTCGAGTCATCGACTTTGGATGAACGGGGCCGCGAGTCTCGCACCCCGGGACCGCCCCCGCCGCGGTCGCTTCGTCGTCACGACCGCCAGGTCAGTTCCTCCTCGCGCCCTTGCGGGAACGGCCCCGGGGCACGATCCGCGCGGCCCCTCCTCGCATCGTTGGGGCGCGGTCGCAGGCCGGGCGCCGCGTGCGCGGCGCCCCCGGGTCGCTGCGCTCCCCGGGGCCGTGGGGGCGTGTGCGCCCCGGCTCCTGCGGCTCGGGCTGCACCCCGTGGCGACGCACCCGTGCGGCGTGCTCACCGTCTTACCCTTCCCCAGACCCACCCACCCCGTCGGGCCAAGACGGCTGCGCTCGCCGCCCGGGCACGCCTCCACGGGGCTTGCCCTCGCCTCCGTCGCCGGACCGCCCCCGCCCCCACGCCGGCCCGTTCCTCGTGGGGCGCTCGATCGCTGGATGGCGGAGGGCTCCGTTGCGAGGGCAGTCCCGATCGTGGAGGGCTTGGTTCTCTGAGGCGCGAACCGGAACATCGCTCCGCTCGTCCCTGGGTGGATGGGAGAGTGGGGTACCAGGCGGCGGGGCCTCGTTTCAGGCGAGGCGGAGTGCTGGTTTAGGGGACACTCCCGATCGGGTTTAGGGGACACTCCCGATCGTGGAGGGCCTGGTTCTCTGAGGCGCCAGCCGGGACGTTGCTTCGCTCGTCCCTGGGCGGGTGGATGGGTGGGGTACCAGGCGGGACGGTCTCGTTTCGGCCAGAGGGGCGGTCGGGTTGGGGACAGACCCGATCGTGACGGCCCTGGGTTCTCTGGATCGGAAGCCGGGACGTTGCTTCGCTGGTCCCTGGGGGGGGGTGAGGGATGGGGTACCGCGCGGAGGTCTTTCATCTTGGCCGGCGCCTGGGTTCCCGTCCTGGGAGAGGTTGCGTGGCGGCAGGAGGGGCGGGACCGCCAGCTTCCCGCACGCCTCCGGTGGGGGGATCGCGTGGTGGAGCTCGAGGTGGAGGCCTCCTGGGCCGTGGGGCCCCGCACGGCCGGGGACGCCGTCCTCCGCAGGTTCATGTGCCGGACCGGAGCCTCGCCGGAGCTGTTGTACCGCATCACCCTCGACGAACGGACGGGCTCCGTCCGCGTCGAGATGACGCGGGTCCCGCCGGCCGTGTGAGGAGCGAGGCACGGCATCGGCGACCGGCCGGCCCCGGAAAGGACGGCCGCTGATCGTGTCCCCGTCGCCGGTGCCGCCGGGTGTCCCACCGCGGCGGGCCGGCGGTCAGGGGCGGGGAAGCCAGCCGACGAGGGCCGCGAGGTCTCCCGCCGCGATCCACCCGTCGCCGTCCACGTCGTACCGGGGACTCCCCGGGTGGGTTCCGCCGCCGGCGTCGCCCGGCGCCGTGCCGTCGCCGTCCCAGATCTCCGCGATCTCGTCCATGATGTCGAGGCGGTCCGGGAGGCCATCGCCGTTGACGTCGAGCGATCCCACGATCCGGACCTCGTGGGAGAGGGCGGCAGAGCCCTGGGCGTTGGCTGCGGTCAGGGTCACCGTATAGAGGCCGGCCGCCGGGAAGGTGTGCACCGGGTCGGCCGCCGAGGAGACGCCGCCATCGCCGAAATCCCAACTCCAGGATGCTGGTCCATACAGACTCCGGTCCGTGAAGGTGGCCTGGAGCGGGACGGTGGACCACTCGAAATGCGGCTCGGGGGCGCGACACGGGAGCGTGTGGACGGCGATCCCGGCGGGGCCGGCGAATGCGAGGAGTCCCCCGCCGAGGGCGGCCGTGCAGGATGCCCCGTCCAGGCGGTCGCTCCAGAGGACGACGGGATCATCGGGGTCGGCAAGACCGACGAGCGCCGCGGTGAAGCGAGTTCCGGCGACGGCCAGCATCCCGTCCGTCCGCACGCCGCAGAGTGGCTGGAGACCGGTTGGTGTCACGGCCCTCGCGGTCGGACCGCGGGGATCGGAGAGGTCGAAGACTGCGAGCGTCCCGTTCGCCGTCGCCACGATCGCCAGTCCCCGCGCGGCGCTGATCCCGACCACCGTACCGGGCACGTCGGTCCGGCCCGAGTCGGCCGGACTGGCCGGGTCGGTCAGGTCGATGGCGGTGAACCCGTCCGCATCGGCCACCAGGGCGGTCTTGCCCGAAACCGCGATCCCAACCGGCTCGCGGTCGAGCGCCACCGCACCCGTCCGGTGCGGGTGGTACGGGTCGCCGGTGTCGACGACGTCCATCCTCCAGCCTCCGGGAGCCGATCCCACGGCGCAGGCCAGGCCGGGGGCCGCGGCGAACGTGAAGTCCGTGGGCAGGTCCGTCACCGATCCGGCGGGGACGGGGTGGAGCGGGTCCGAGGCGTCCAGGACGAGCAGGGCCGTGTCGCCGCGCGCGACGAGGAGGAGCCCCTCCTCCGTGAGCGGCGAGCGGAGCGGCTCGGCGGGCGATCCGATCTCGAGCGTCTGGGTCGTGACGAGGTCCGGCAACGTCGAGAGATCCACGGTCTCGACGAGGTTCGTGCCGAGGACCATGTGACCCGCGAGGTCATCGATGGCGATCCCCCGGGGTTCGGGCCCACCCGTTCGCCGGTGGGCGAGGGCGGGGCAGGCGGGCCGCGCCCCCGCCGGTGTCGCGCACGCGGCGGCGGGAGGGGAGGGACCGCCACAGGAGTCGATGGCCTCCACCGTGTAGCACGCCTCCTCGCCGGGTATCGCCCCCCGGTCCACGAACGAGGTGGCATCAGGTTCGAGCACGGCGAGGGGTTCGCCGTTCCATCGGACCCGGTACCCCGTCGCTCCGGGAACCGCGGCCCAGGACAGGGCGATGGAACCGTCCCCCGCAGGAGAGGCCGCCATGGTGGCCGGGGCCTGGACGGGGTCGGGACAGGAGACCGGTACCTCGAGCACGGCGGGACACGGAGAACCGTCCAGCTCGAGGGTGATCAGGGCGGTCCCGGCCGTGGCTCCGGTCGTCAGCGTCGCCCGGTACGTTCCGTCGCCGAGATCCTGGAACGGCGAGAGGGTACCCAGGCTGGTCCGGCCCGTCAGGACGATTCCGGGCGCGGGTTCGCCCAGCCGGTCCTCGATGCTCACGAGCACCGTCGCGGTGTCCCCGCCCGCCGAGAGGGCGGGAGGGGATGCCTCGGCGTAGATGTCGGAGCAGGAGGGGCACGAAACATCGAACCCCTCGATGACCGCTCCCTCGGAGGCCCAGAGCCGGGCTGCGCCGGTCTCCACGGCGAGGGCGCGCACCGGGAGCGTCGTTCCGAACGACGTCACGGGACCGGGATGCCGCGGATCGGTGGTATCGATGGCGGCGACGGCGGCTGTGCGGCCGTGGACGAACAGCCTCGGTCCGTCCCTGACGATTCCCTCCGGTTCCACCGGCGTCCTGACGGATCCGAGGTACCGGGGACGGGCGGGGTCGGAGACGTCGAAGGAGACGACGTTTCCTCCGGAACAGGCCGCCCATGCCGTGTCGTCGACGAGAAGGGCGT
>JAMOVQ010000063.1 GCA_027067575.1 Thermoanaerobaculia bacterium
CCTCTCGGGCCAAGGGGTCTGCGCTCCCGCCCCCGGCACGCCTCCACGGGGCTTGCCCTCCCCTCCGTCGCCGGACCGCCCCCGCCCCCACGCCGGCCCGTTCCTCGTGGGGCGCTCGATCGCTGGACGGCGGAGGGCCCCGTTGCGGGGACAGTCCCGATCGTGACGGCCTTGGATTCTCTGGATCGCCAACCGGAACGTCGCTTCGCTCGTTCCTGGGCGGGTGGATGAGTGGGGTACCAGGTGAGACGACATCCTCTCGGCGAGGATCTCGGCCACGTTGCGGGGACAGACCCAATTGTGAAGGGCCTGGTCCTCTGGAGCGCCAATCAGAACATCGCTTCGCTCGTCCCTGGGGTGCTCCGGGGGTCGGGAACGGGAACGCTGGTGCTCCGTGGAGCTGGAGCGCATCAACACTGGCCGTGTCCGTATCTGTGTCCGCGCCCGTACCCATACCGTGCCCGCACCAGGGGCCGGGTCCGTGGTGGCGGTCCGTCAGCGTGCGACCAGAAAGACGGCGTCCCCGGTCGTGTTGTCCACGCGGCTTGCGTACGCGATCACACCGGCTTCGTCCGGGTCTGTGACGTGGCCCGCGAGGAGGTAGAGGCGGAGTGTCACCGGACCGGCATCGGCGACGCCCGGCACGATGAGGTCCAGCGCCTGCTGGACGTGGCCGCGGGGCGGAACTTCGATCTGGCCTGACTCCTGACCTTCCGGAGTCGATGCGACCACCTTGACCACGACGGAATCGAGGCCCAGGTTGACGAGGCCGAGGTTCGTCCGGTTGCCGGCATCGGTCCGGAGCATTCCGAGCCACCGCTCGTTCCGATGAACGAAGAGGCGGCCTGCCGTGCCGAAGACGGCCTCCTCGCCGGTCTGTGGAACGATCTGGCCGTAGGTGCCGTCACCCCCGACGTTCGAGACCCGTGCGGAGACGACCAGATCCGGTGCCGTTGAGGCGACCTCGAGCCAACCCTTCGTCCCGATCAGGTAGAACAGCTGCGGGAGGATGTCGTCCCAGGTTCGCTGTTCGCCCGGTGCGAGGTCGACCCGCCGCACCTGGAACTCGGAACGTCCGTTCCGGCCAGACGGCGTGAAGTAGAGCCAGACGGCCGCCGGATGGGCGCTCCGGTTGACCAGCGACGCCTCCGTCACCCACCGCGTTCCCGCGGCACCGGTGAGGGAGGCGGCCACCGGGATCACCCGCCGGGCCACGTGGTGCCGGGGACGCATGGTTTCCGCCGCCGAAAGGTCGAGATCGAGCTCCATCCAGCACTCCGTGCCGAAACGGGCGGCGTCCATGGCGCCGTCGTTGTCGGTCCGCTGCATGAACTCAACCCGCACCACGATCCATGCGGGATCGTCTCCGAGGCCGCCGTCGAGGTGACTGGCAACCAGCCGGCCCAGATCGGCCGTCATCCATCCTCCGGGTCCCATCCCCCCCTGCAGTGGCTCCGTGGAGGGCATTCGCGTGTCGGCCCATTCGGGACGCGGGTCGAACGTGGGGGTGTGGACCAGCGGCACGACACCGGCGACCGGCTGCCCGAAATCCGCCGGGCTTCCGAGGAGCTCGCGGACCGGGATGTGGACGACGGCCCGGTTCACCACCGTGTTGTCGGGAAGGAAGGAGAGGTCGAAGGCAAAGAGGGCGACCCGCTGTCCGCCGTCCGCCGTGTCGCCTGCGAGGAGCCCCCACTGGAAGACCGGAATACCGGCCGAGGGGATCGTGAAGCCGGCCTGGGCGGCGATGGGTACCTCGAACACCTCGGCGGATATGTTTCCGGCGGATCCGAGCATCGCGGCGAGGACGATGATGACGAGCCACTGGACGCCTGTCTTCTGCATGACACCTCCCTGTTCCGGACCGTCGTTCGGCGGGGGCAGCCCCACTGTGCGGGCGGCGGCCTGCCTTTCGAACGGTCTGGACACCGTCATGATAGCAGCAGCCCGGTCGTGCCGGAGAGCCGTTTGACAGGATGGCTGGAGGCCGTGATGATGCCGGGTGATGAGAGGGCGCGGAAGGAACCGCTGGCTGGTTGGATTGGGCGCCGTGCTGCTCGTGGTCCACGGCGTGGTGAGCCTCGTTCCCCATACCCATGGCGACGCCTCGGTTCCCAGGCTCGACACGCAGTGCGCCGCGGCACGATCGCCTGTCCCGCTGTTCCACCTCCACACCGGCGCCCCCCAGTTGCCGGGGCATCCCTGCCTTGCCTGCCTGATCGGGCCGGCCTCCATGGCCGTTCCAGGCCACGGGGAGTGGACGGTCGCGGAGCGGGCCGTTCCGGCGGTGTGGTGGCTGGCGCCATACACCCTCTTCCAGCCGTGCCGCGACCTCCCCGGCCAGCGCGCGCCTCCCGCCGTCCCCGCCTGAACCCGGATCGATTCGAAGGCGTGGACAGGAAAGGGAGGAACGATGCGAGGACGAACCTGGATCGCCTCGGCCGCACTGGCCGTGACGGTGCTCGCCGGACCGGCGTGGGGCGGGGACCCGCCCGCGGCCGCAAGGTCCGAGGCGCAGCAGTCGAGGATCGAGAAGCTGGAGCGGCAGCTCCAGGCGTTGACCGAACAGCTTCGTGCCGTCCAGGGAGAGCTGGCGGCGCTCAAGAAGGAACAGCAGGAGGCGGCGAGGCGGGCGGAGGCCGAGAAGCTCCGCCAGGCGGCCGTCGCGGAGGCGGCGTCGACGAAGGCGCCCGAGGCCGTGGACACGACGACGCAGTTCGTCTCGGGAACCCGGATGCAGCCCCAGCTCAACCCAGAGATCTCCGTGGTCGGGGACCTCTGGGCTGTGGGGGGCAACCATCAGCAGGAGGAGTTCCAGGCCCGCCACTTCGAGCTGGACATCCAGTCGTACCTCGACCCGTACACGAAGATGCACGTGGTCATCGGCTACCACGGCCCCGGCCGGGAGTCGGAGTTCGGGCTGCCGCCCGGCGAGGTCGAGCACCACCACGAGGGGTTCGGCCTGGGCGAGGGGTACATCACCTGGCTCCACGTGCCCGGCGGCCTGACGGTGACGCTGGGCAAGAAGCGGCAGCAGTTCGGCGTGCTCAACCGGTGGCACCTCCATGCGCTGGACCAGGCCGACCTGCCCTGGGTCCTGGCGGAGAGCTTCGGGGAGCACGGGCTCGTCGCAACGGGCGTCTCGGTGGACTGGCTCATGCCGCGGCTGTGGGCCCACGTCAACGAGCTGACCGTGGAGGTGACCGACGGCGACAACGGCGTGGCGTTCGCCGGCGGCGACTGGAAGCACCCCACCTTCGTGGCGCGGCTCAAGAGCTACTGGGACCTCTCGGAGTCCAGCTACCTCGAGGTCGGGCTCGACGGGGCGCACGGCAACGCCGATCCCGACGGGCACCTGGCCCACGACTTCTGGGCCGTGGACGCGACCTACGACTGGTACCCCGCCGGCCGCGAGCTGTACCGCGAGTTCCGGCTTCGCGGGATGCTCCTCCATTCGACCCTGGAGCGGCCGGGGATGGACGACCGGGACGCCTGGGGCGGCTCCCTGTACGGCCAGCTCAAGTTCTCGCCGCACTGGATCGCGGGGCTGCGGTTCGACCGCGTGGACGACCAGAGGGAGCCGGGCCGGTACTGGGGACTGACGCCGTACCTGACGTTCTGGGAATCGGAGTTCGTCAGGCTCAGGGCCCAGGCCAGCTACCGGAAGGACGACCGGTACGGGATCGACCGGAGCTTCCTGCTCCAGGTCACCTTCGCGGCCGGTCCGCACAAGCACGACAGCTACTGAGGAGGGGACGATGCAACGACCGTACGAGACACTCACGACGTTCGCGGTGGGGATCGCCCTCCTTGCCGCACTGCCTGCATCGGCCGCGAGGATCAAGGTCGTCACGACGTTGACCGACTACGCTGCCATCGCCCGGGAGATCGGCGGGGACCGGATCGAGGCGAAGGCGATCGTTCCGCCCACGGCGGACCCGCACTTCATCAAGCCGAAGCCGTCCTACGCCCTGATGCTCCGCGACGCCGACCTGTTCGTCAGCACCGGGCTCGACCTGGAGCTCTGGGCCCCGGTGCTCGTCAACAAGTCCGGGAACCACCGGATCGTCGACGGCGGTCCCGGGTACGTGGCGGCCGCGCACGGGATCGAGCTGCTCCAGAAGCCCACCTCGCTGGAACGGTCCGGCGGGGACATCCACATCTACGGCAACCCCCACATCCAGACCTCGCCGGTCAACGTCATGACCATCGCCCGCAACATCACCACCGGCCTGTGCAAGGTGGACCGGGAGGGATGCGCCGTCTACCAGAAGAACCTCCGGACGTTCAACGACCGCCTGGCGCGTCGGCTGTACGGGGACGCGCTGGTTGACCTCCTGGGCGTCGACGCCCTCAACCCGCTGGCGGCGAAGGGCCGGCTGATCCCGTTCCTCGAGCAGCACGACCTTCTCGGGAAGCTCGGGGGGTGGCTCGCCGAGGGGCTACCTTTCCGGGGGCAGAAGATCGTCTGCTACCACAAGAACTGGATCTACTTCACGACGTTGTTCGGCCTCAAGGTCGCCGACTACGTCGAGGCCAAGCCCGGGATCCCGCCGACGGCCCGGCACGTCGCGGACCTGATCCGGAGGATCAAGGCGGAGAAGATCCGCGTGCTCCTCGCGGCGAACTACTTCGAGAAGCGGAAGCCCCAGCTGATCGCGGACAGGACCGGGATCATCCCCGTGATCGTTCCCATGTCAGTGGGGGGCGAGCCGGGCATCGACACCTACTTCGACCTCGTGGACTGCTGGGTCGGCCGGCTGCGGGACGCGTTTGCGAAGGCCGGGGTGATCGCGGTGGAGCGGGACGGGACGACGTCCCGGATCCACCCCTGAGGACGTCCGATCGCGGGCCGGGGCTCCGGCTCCGGCCCGCCGCTTCCGGGAGGGACCGATGGCCGAGATGCTGAGCTTCATGGCGGCGCCGTTCGCGGCCTGCCTCGTGCTGGTGGGGATCCACGCCTACTTCGGGATCCACGTGATCGAGCGGCGCGTGCTGTTCGTGGACCTCGCGGTGGCCCAGTTCGCCGCCCTCGGGGCGGTGGTCGGGTTCGCGGCGGGCCATCACCCGGGGGAGCTGGGCTCCACCCTCTACAGCATGGCGTTCGCCACCATCGCCGCGGCGGTGTTCGCCCTGACGAGGATGCGCCACGAGAAGATCCCGCAGGAGGCGATCATCGGGATCACCTTCGTGGTGGCCTCGGCGGCGGCGATCCTGATCGCCGACAAGGCGCCCGAGGGCGCCGAGCACATCAAGGAGACCCTGGCCGGCAGCCTGCTCTGGGTCACCTGGCCCACGGTGATCAAGGACGTGGTCATCTACTCGGCCGTCGGGCTGTTCCACTGGGTCTTCCGGAAGCGGTTCATGCTGATCACCACCGATCCCGACGAGGCGTTCCGGCGTGGGTGGCGGGTGCGGTGGTGGGACTTCCTGTTCTACCTCTCCTTCGGGATCATCATCACCTTCTCGGTCGAGATCGGCGGGATCCTGATGGTCTTCTCCTACCTGGTCATTCCGGCGTGCATCGCCATGCTGATGGCGTCGTCCATGAAGGTCCGCCTGCTGCTGGGGTGGGCGATCGGCTGGACGGCCTCGGCCGTGGGGCTCGTCGCGTCCTACGTGTGGGACTTCCCGACGGGTCCCGCGATCGTCGTGGTGCTGGGGCTCGCGCTGGTCCTCGTCTGGGCCTGGGACGCCGTTCGCGCCGCCGCCGGGCCGGTGCGCTAGAATCGGGATGTCGAGTGGAGCAGGAGGCCATGACGTACCTCAACCCCAACCAGCGGCGGTTTCCACGGATCCGTTCGGAGCACGCCGTGATGCTTCGCCTGCTCGAGGGCACCAGAGAGGAGGCACTGGCGAAGACAGGGGTCGTGGGGCTGGGCGGGTGCATGGTCGTCAACGCCGAGCCGCTTCCGGCCGGTCAACTCCTCGAACTGATGGTCTCGGTGCGGGGCCGGGTCCTCCGGGCGGACGGGCGGGTGGTCTACTGCAACGAGCGGGAGGACGGGCGGTGGGAGGCCGGGATCGAGTTTCTCAGGATCTCCGACGACGATCTCAGGGCGATCGCGGCGCTGTTCGAGGGTTGAGTCCATGATCAGAACCGAGCGGCTCGAGATCCGCACGCGGGGCAACGCCGAGGTCGTCGATCTGACAGGAGATGTCGCCCGCCTCGTCTCCGCCGCAGCACTGAGGGAGGGACAGGTGCTCCTGTTCGTCGTGGGATCGACGGCGGCCCTGACCACCATCGAGTTCGAGCCGGGCCTCGTCCGGGACCTGCCGGAGCTCCTGGATCGTCTGATCCCTGCGGGCCGGTACCACCACGACGAAACCTGGCACGATGGCAACGGTCACTCCCACCTCCGGGCGAGCCTGATGGGCCCGTCGCTGACCGTGCCGGTCTCCGGGGGGCGACTTCTCCTGGGAACGTGGCAGCAGATCGTCCTCGTCGACATGGACGTCCGGCCGCGCCGGCGCGAGATCGTCGTCCAGCTCTCGGGTGACCGGGAGCGCGGGGGGGCGTCGCCCCGGGGCGTCTGACACGCCGCGGGACGGCGGGACCTCCCCGGAGCCGGCCAGCTGTCATCCGGGCACCCGGAGGGCGCCCGCGCCGGACTCCGTGCGGGCGGGGGGCGGACGGATCGCGGGCCGTACAATCGGCGGAGGAGGAACGGTGGCTCGCCTACGGATCATCGATGAGCTGAGGAGGCTGGACCGGCGGCAGCGTCTGGCGCTGGCCTGGGACCTGTTCATGGTCTGGGTCGCGCTGATCAACCTCTGGCTGATCCTGTTCGACCTGACCTACCTCTGGCTTCGCCCGGTGTACCTTCGCGTCGCACCCCCGGTGGTTCGGCTCTACGATCCGGTCAAGGGAATCGAGCCCCACCCGCTGACGGAGGAGTTCCTCGAGGTCCTCCGCGAGACGCGCGAGCTCCTCCGCCGCGATCCGGAGGCACCGGGGATCGCGGAGCGGGTCCACCTGTTGCGGGAGCTGACGCTCAGGATCCTCGTGGAGAACCCGTTCGAGCGGTCGGGGCAGGAGGCGAGCCACGACGCGTTTCTGGAGGACGTGGCGCGGTTCGCCGGGGTCACGGCCGATGCGCTCCGCAACCCCGACAGGCTGCGGGAGGCGGTCCGGGCCATGTGGCCGGACGACCCCAGGGAGCTGCGGTACCGGCTCGATCACCTCGACCCGCGGCTCATCACGGCTCTGGAGACCAACTACTACCGCGGGTTCGATCGGTCAGGCCGGCTCGTGGACCACTTCTGGAAGCTCGATCTGCCGTTCCTCCTGGTGTTCTGGCTGGAGTTCATGATCCGGTGGGGTCTCTCGATCCGGCGCCGCCAGTACGCCCGCTGGTACCTCTTCCCGATCTTCAACTGGTACGACGTGCTCGGGCTCCTGCCCACGGCGTACTTCAGGCTGTTCCGGCTCCTTCGGCTCGTGTCGGTGTACATGCGCCTCCGGCGGTCGGAGCTGACCTCGGTCGGCAAGGGGTTCTTCACCCGGCTCGTGGAGTACTTCTCGGGCATCCTGACCGAGGAGGTCTCGGACAGGGTCGCACTCCGGATCCTCTCGGAGCTGGAGGAGGAGATCGCCGACGGCACCCACGTACTCATCGCCCGGTCGGTGGTCCTACCTCGGCTCGGGGAGATCGAGGACGTGCTGGTCCGGGAGATCGCCAGCCTCCTGACGGCCGAGGAGACCCTGGAGCGGTTCCGGGAGCTCGCCAGGCTCAACCTGGAGAACGCCCTGGAACGATCGGCCCGGCTCCGGTCGATCCCGCTGCCCCGGGCCGTCGTCCGGCCGGTGGTGCTGACGGTTGGGGAGGTCGTGGTGGACGCCGCCATCGAGACGGTCTCCGGGACGCTCTCGAGCGCCGAGGGTCAGGAGGCGCTCCGGGGCGTGGTCGGCTCGGTGGTTCGCGAGCTCGTGGGAGGACCCGTTCTGGCCGAGGCCGAGACGCTCGGCCGGGAGATCGCCATCCAGGTCATCGAACGGATGAAGGACGTGGTGGCGGTCAAGAAGTGGGCGCTTCCGGATGGTCAGGAGCGCCGACCCCCGTTCCCGTGGGAGATCGAGGCGTCGGCGAACGGAAACGGGGAGACGGACACGACGGGGTAGGCGGTCCGGTCTGCACCGTTTCGGGCAACGGACGGATTGTACGGACGCCGGCCGGGGTTCCCCGGTCCGGGCCGTGGTTCCTACCAGTCCACGGTCAATCCGGCGTAGACGCTGCGCGTGGCCGCCGGGATCCAGAGCGGCTCGCCGTCCATGTACCCGAACGTCGTGTGGAGGTCGTCGAGGAGGTTGACCACCCTGACGTCCAGGCGGGCCGCGGAGGCGCCGAGGGCGTCGGCGACGCCGGTCCCGAGGTCGATCCGCAGGGCGAGGTCCACGGTCAGGAAGTCGTCGTTGGTCCGGTGGACGTACCCCGGCTCGCGGCGGCTCGCCGGATCCTTCCGGAGGTCCTCGGTGTTGTCGAGGAAGAACTCCCCGACGTACCGGAGGGTCAGCATCCCGTCCACCGGGCCGAGACCGCCGGTCAGCTGGAGCGTGGCCAGCCAGTCCGGCACGCCGGCGATCCGGTTGCCCGAGTGGTCCACGGGCTCGCCGTCCCACCCGTACTCCAGGAACCGGCTGAACGTGTTCCGCGACCAGGAGAGGGCCAGGTGCCCCCCCCACCGCTCACGGGGGTTCCACGCCGCCTCGAGCTCGATCCCGCGGTGGTTCGTGACGGCGCCGTTGGCCGTCACGGGGACGCCGCTGTCGTCGATCCCGCCGGCCCACACGATCTCGTTGGAGAAGTGGAGCCAGTACAGGTTGAGCCGCGCGTACCCCGCGGAGAACCGGCGCTGGGCGCCGAGCTCGTAGTCCGTCAGGCGCTCCTCGTCGAGGTGGACGCGCTCCGACCAGTAGTCCTGCGGATCGTAGATGTCGCGGAACGCCGGCTCGCGGGCGCCGCGGGAAACGTTGGCGAACAGGCTCCACCCCGCGGCGGGCCTGAACGTGACCCCGAGGCGTGGCAGGAGCCAGGAGTACGTCTCGGAGAAGGCGACGCCGTTTCGCCGGTCCTTGCCCAGCTCGTACCGGTGGCTCGTCCAGGTCAGGCCGGCCATCAGGTTCCAGGCGTCCGAGAGCTCGAGGCTCTCCTGGACGAACGACTGCACCGTCCGTTTGTCCACCTCGTAGTCGTAGTACCGGTGGTCCGGCGGCATCCCCGGGGGGTAGTGCTCGGCCCACACCACCTCGCCCCAGTGGTGTCCCTGGTGGAGACGGAACGCCATCCCCGCCTGGAGCGTTCCCCGCCCCCCGGCGTGGGTCCACTGGAGCCGTGGGATCCAGCCGGCGTCCCACTCGTGGACGTTCCGCTTGCGGACGAGGTCGGTGGTGTCGACCGGCTCGCCGTCCGGTCCCTCGAACGGCGGCAGGTCGTACTCGGGCATCCAGCGGTCGGTCTTGTACTGGCGAAAGTAGCCGTCGCCCTGGAAGTAGAACAGCGTGTTCTCGAGGACGAGCCCGTCCGAGATCTGCCAGGTGTGGATCAGCTGCTCCTGGGGCTGGAAGAAGTGGTCGATCTCGCCCGGGTAGGTCAAGGGGTTGAACCGGCGGTCCCGCCGGCGGTCGCCGGTGATCCGGCCCTCCAGGTGGTCGCGGTCGATCCCCTCGTAGGCGAGGTGCGTCTCCTCGGGGCCGCCGAACAGGACCAGACGGAGGGAGGTGCGCTCCCCGTAGTGCTCCACCGTGGCGAAGTAGTTCCACATCTCGACCCACGACTGGTCGCGGTAGCCGTCGGTGTCGATCCGGGACCACCGGAAGCTGGCTGCCCACCGGCCGTCGGCGGAGAGGCCGGTGTCGTACTGGAGGTCGTACCGCCGCGTGCCCCAGGAGCCGCCCGACAGGGTCGCGTGGAGCCGCCGTTCGGAGAGCGGGTGCCGCGTCCTCAGGTCGACGGAGCCGCCGATGGCCGGTCCACCGTACAGGCCGGTGCCCACGCCACGCTGCACCTGAATGTCGCCGGTGGTGGCCAGGAAGTCGGCGAGGTCGATGAAGAAGACGCCGTGAGACTCCGCATCGTTGAGCGGGACGCCGTTGAGCGACACGGCAGTCCTCCGCATGTCGAACCCGCGTAACGTGAAGTACGAGTACCCGATCCCGTTCCCGCCGTCGCTGTACGCATTGAAACCGGGGACCTGCGTCAGAAAGACCGGCACGTCCTGCCCCCAGTACCCCCGTTCGATCTCCTCCCGGGTGACGTTGGACAGCGTCACCGGGGTCCGGCCGGCGTCGGCCCGGACCGCCGTGACCTCCACCTGGTCGGAGAACACGGCCGTGGGCCGGAGCACGATCTCGACGGGGCCGGCCGACGGGTCCACCGTCAGGGAGGCGGGTCCGTAGCCGTCCGCGGTGACGGTGAGGCCGACGGAGCCCCCGGTTCCGGGCGGGAGGGGCAGGGCGAACCGGCCATCCCGGTCCGTGACGGTGCGTACCTCCGTCCCCTCGATGGCGACGGTCGCGCCGGGGATCGGGGAACCCGCCACGTTGCGGACGGTGCCCGCGAGCACGGGTGGCCCGGCGGCCACGGCCGGAACCCCGGCCGTCAGGATCGTCAGGACGAATGCGAGGATGAGGTTTCGTCGGTCCATGCTGCCTCCCGGCAAGGCCGGCGCGGGGTGGTCCGGCGGCCGCTGTGCCCGGAGGCGCGGTGGCCCGCTGGACGTTCCCGGTTCCCTCCGCCGGCATGATCCGGATCAGGTTCGAGGGGTGTGCTCTCAGCCCGCGACGGGCACCCCCACGGAAACGCCTTCTGGCGTCGGACTGCCAAAGAGCCTCGGGAAGTATCGGCCCCTGCTCCCGGTTCTGTCAACCGCACGAGCCGCTTGGCCGGGGGGCGAACCGGCGGCCGGCCCCCGCGCTTCGCGCGGGCTGAGCGCCTCGCCCGCGCGTCCCGGTGGGAGCGAGCTCCCCCCGGTTCGCCCGTGCGACGCGCTGGCGCCGCCTGCGGCGTCGCTGCCGGCCGCCTGGGCTTCGTTGGAGGGCTTCGAGTCATCGTCTTT
>JAMOVQ010000064.1 GCA_027067575.1 Thermoanaerobaculia bacterium
CGGCTCGGGCTGCACCCCGTGGCGACGCACCCGGACGGCCTGTTACTCGCCGCCTTCGGCGTCGGTGACGGTTTGGGAGACCGGACGGTCGTAAGCCGTCCACCCGCCCTCTCCGGCCCTGACGGGCCTGCGACCCCCTCGGCAACGACCGTAGACCGGTCTCCCTGCACCGTTCGGCATCTTACCCTCCGCCCACCCGAACCCCCTCCCGGGCCAAGATGCCTGCGCTGACCGCCCGGGCACGCCTCCACGGGGCTTGCCCTCGCCTCCGTCGCCGGACCGCCCCCGCCCCCACGCCGGCCCGTTCCTCGTCGGGCGCTCGATCGCTGGACGGCCGAGGACTCCGTTGTGGGGGCAGTCCCAATCGTGAAGGACCTGATTCTCTGGAGCGCCAACCGGGACATCGCTTCGCTCGTTCCTGGGCGGGCGGATGAGAGGGGTACCAGGCGGAGCGGCATCCTCTCGGCGGGGGTTTCGGCCAGGTTGCGGGGACGGTCCCAATCGTGAAGGCCGGGGTTCTCTGGGATGCCAATCGGAACCTCGCTCCGCTCGTTCCTGGGCGGGTGGATGAGTGGAGTACCAGGCGGAGGTGTCTCGTTTCGGCCGAGGGAGAGTAGGGGACGGTGTTGTTCTTTCGATCGGGACGGCCCTCCCGGAGCGCGGGCTTCAGCCCACATCGGACCGGTTGGCGGGCCAATCCCAATCGTGAAGGGCTTGGTTCTCTGAGGCGCAACCGGAACATCGCTCCGCTCGTCCCTGGGTTCGTGGAGTCGGGGGCACCGCCTGGGAGTACTTCGTTTCGGCCGAAGTGGAGTAGGGGACATTGTTTTTCTGTTGATCGGTGCGTGGCCGCGAGGGAGCGCGGGCTTCAGCCCGCATGCCCGCGTTCCAGGATGGGGACGGACGCCCGCTCGCGGTCAGTGGGCAAGGCGGAGGAGTGCGGCGATCAGGGTCAGGAGGGTCAGGAACTGGACGCCCACGATCCAGCGGGTCTGGGCGTCCATGCGCTGGATCAGGCGGGCCATCTCGTCCTTCAGCTCGGTGCGCAGCTCGGCGATGTCACCCTTGAGTTCGTCGCGCTGGGCATCCATTCGCTTGGAGAGTTCGGCGATGTCGGCCTTGAGCTCGCTCCGCAGCTCGGCGGCGGCGTTCTCCATGTCGGAGAAGCGGTGGTCCATGTGGCTCTGGAGCGCCGTCAGCCGCTGCTGGACCTCGCGGATGTCGTCCTTCAGCGAGAGGACGAACGGCTCCTGACTCTCCTTCCAGCCCTCCAGGAGAGCGACCCGCCGTTCGAGATCCGCACTGGCCGCCTGTGCCATGAAACCATGCTACCACAGGGCCGCCGGACTCCGGCAGGCAACGGGCTGCCGCGCCGAGCGGTACGGTGGGGATGGCGCCGCCGAGGAGCGCGGGCTTCAGCCCGCATCGGGCTGGTCGAGGGGAGAGGTCCGAACGCGAGGGAGGGGGGGCCGGACCGCCAACCGGGACATCGCTTCGCTCGTCCCTGGGCTGGTGGGAGGTTCGTGTCGGCGGTGGTCGGGGGAGTCCTCCCTTGGTCATTGGGAAGGCCCGGCGGGCGTGGATACCGTGGTTGATGCGTGCAGCGAGGATCCCGGGTGGTGAAAGGCTGGCGGCTCTTCCTTTCGCGACAGACTCAGAAGGATCGCACCGCCTCGCCGAGGCCGGGTCTCGCCGGCGGGAAGGCGGAACGGCTGCTCGCGATCCTGAAGGAGGATCCGTCCCGGTTGCCACCACGGTTCGAGAAGCTCGTCGGCGGCCTCGCTGGCGCCTGGTCCCGGCGTCTCTCCATCCTGCACCGGCTCGTCTATCGGGTTCTCGAGGACTGACGTATCGTCAAGATCCTCCAAATGATGTCATCATCTGGAACGGCCTTGGCCGTTCGCTGCTACCAGAGCATGCCGATCAGCTCCAGGATATCCACGGCGTTGGCGAGGCCGTCGCAGTCGACGTCGGGACGGTGCGCCGGGGCCGGGACGAACAGGTAGTCGAGGAGGGCTTCGAGGTCCACCGTGTCGGTCACGGAGTTGCCATCCACGTCGCCGTCGAGCAAACCGCCGCTGGAGCCGATGTGGGCGATGGTTAGACTGCTGGGATCACTGAGAACCAGGTTCTGATTGTACAGGTTGGGAAGCGTGTAGCTCCGCACGCGGATGTAGCAGGCCTCGCCGGACCGGAGGTTCGTCAGCTCGAGCGTCGTGACAGCCTTGTCGGGGACCACGATCTCCGACATCCGCCACGGCTGACCGGCCCACATGAACTCGAGCCGGTAGCCACCGGGGTCGGTGAAGTCCACGGGGTTCCAGGAGACGACGGCCGAGCAGGCCGTCGTGTCGCCGACCGTCACGCCAGGCGGCGGCGGGAGGGTCTGGGTGTCGCGCCAGGAGGCTCCCGCCTTCAGATCGACGAAATCGGCCACGGTACTGTCCGACGTGTGGACCGCGTTCCTGGCGATCCCGAGGCCGCTCCCATCCACGAGTGCCGTCAGGTTCGTCAGCTCGGAGGGGATGTCGCCCGAGAGCTTGTTCCTGTCGAGGTACAGGTACCGGAGGTTCGTGAGGGTCCCGAGCTCGGATGGGATCGGTCCCTCGAGCCGGTTGGACCGGAGGTAGAGTGTTTCGAGGTTGGTCAGGCCGCCCAGCACCGCCGGGATCGTTCCCGAGAGGTGGTTCATCCCCAGTGAGAGCTCTTCCAGGGCCGTCAGCTGGCCCAGTTCCGCTGGAATGGCCCCGGTCAGCTCGTTGCCGCTCACATCGAGCTTCGTCAGGGCCGACAGGTCGCCGAGCTCGGGAGGGATCGGGCCGCTGAGGAGGTTGCCGCCGAGTCTCAGCGACGTCAGGGTGCCGATGTTCCCGAGTTCCCTGGGGATCGGTCCCGACAGTGAATTGAGCGACAGGGAGAGGGATTCGAGGTTCGAGAGGTCACCGAGCTCCCCGGGGATCGGTCCGGAGAGGTTGTTCTTGTCGAGGCGCAGGGACTGGAGCGATGCGAGGCCGCCGAGCTCGGAAGGGATCGGACCGGTCAGACCGTTCCCGTTGAGCCACAGTGTCCGGAGTGCGGGGAGCCCCCCCAGCTCGGGGGGGATGGCCCCGGTGAGGTCGTTCGCCGACAGGTCCAGGACCTCGAGCGCGGAGAGGGTCCCCAGCTCGGCGGGGATCGGTCCGGTGATGTCGTTCGCCGACAGGTCCAGGGTCTGGAGCTCGGTCAGGTCCTCGATCTCCTCGGGGATCTCGCCCGAGAGGTTGTTGAAGTCGAGCTCCAGGGCGATCACGTGGTCCCCGGCCGTATCGCAGGTGATGCCGTACCACGTGCACTCGGTCCCCGCCGAACCGCCCCATCCCGTCCGGTCGGTCCAGTTCTGGCCGTCCAGCTCCATGTCGATGTACTGCAATGCGATCCGTTCCGACGTCGGTATCGCGCCGTTCGCCGGTCCGGTCACCATGCAGAGAATACCTGCCAGCACGAGTCTCACCGGGATCGCGATTCGCATCGACATCAGCATGTTCCCCCCCTCTGGATACCCATTCTCCAAGGAACCTTGCTGCTCCCCATGGAGCACACAACGCCACGACCGTTTGATTTGACCGTAGGCTAGCAACGCTCCAACACGGTGTCAACGGATTCCGGCGCGGGAGAGTGCGTTCCGCGGTGCTGCTGCGGTGCCGGTTCAAGGCGGTTCGGAATGCCTGTGTCCGTGCCCCTTTTCTGTCATTGCGAGGAAGGAGCCGAAGGCGACCGACGAAGCAATCTCTCTCGGTGACGATAGGGTTGCAATCGGGCCTTGCCGGGGCGCGAGCCTCGCAGCAAGGGATCGCCACGGCGGCCGCCTGCGGCTCCCGCCTTGCGATGACATGGGGGAGTGGGAGGGGAGGGCGGGGCCGTGACCGTAACGGTGACTGTGGCCGCGTCCGTGACCGTGACGGTGACCGTGGCCGTGACCTAGTCCCAGCCCATGCCGCTCACCCCGCGTCGGGCTGCCTCGGCGGTGTGGTCCCCGTGGTGTTCATGCCGGAGGGTGTGGCTCCCGGGGCCGCCGGTGTCAAGGGCACGCCGGCCTGCGGCCGGTCGCTCCGCGACCCCTGACACCGGCGTTCCCGGGAGCGGGTCGGGTCGGCATGAACACCACGAGGACCACACCGCTTCCGACACCTCCCACCGGCAAGCTGCTGGCTCATGCCGTCGCCCTCGAGGCCGCGGGCGCCGCCATCGCCCTGGCGCTCGGGGTCCCTCCCCGGCTGAAGAGCATCGGGGACCAGCTGATCCGCGCCCGCGACCATGGTGGTACCATGACGCGGCCCGCAACGGCGGGCGGGGAGGGACGATGACTCGTGGCGTTCGGGCGATCGGTGCGGCGGTCCTGACGGTGGCCCTGGCGGGGCCGGTGGTGGCGGGGGAGACGGCGCCGAAGCGCGCCTTCGAGATCGCGGACTACTACCGGACGGCGTTCGTCGGCGGCCCGGAGCTCGCGCCGGACGGCTCGCTGGTGGCGTTCACGGTGACGCGGCAGGAGCTGGAGAAGGCCGAGCGGTGGACGGAGATCTGGATCGTGCGGCCCGACGGCTCGGGGCTGCGGCAGATGACGTTCGGTCGGCACCACGACGGGCATCCGGTCTTCTCGCCGGACGGGAAGTGGCTCTACTTCGTCTCGGACCGCGAGGGGGACGCCCCCCAGGTCTGGGTGATGCCAGTGGACGGCGGCGAGGCCCGGAAGCTGACGGACTTCCCCCTGGGCGTCTCGGACCCCGTGCCGTCGCCCGACGGGAAGTGGCTCGCCGTGACCTCGAAGGTGTACCCCGAGTGCGGCGCCGATCCCGAGTGCAACGAGACGACGCTGAAGACCTGGAAGGACGGTCCGCTCGCGGCCCACATGGCCGACGAGCTGCTGTACCGCCACTGGACGAGCTGGCGTGACGGACGGTACAGCCACATCCTCCTGGTGGATGCGGCCACCGGGAAGGTGGCCCGCGACCTGACGCCGGGCAAGTGGGACAGCCCCACCTTCTCCCTGGGCGGCGACCGCGGGTACGTCTTCTCGCCGGACTCGAAGGAGCTGTGCTTCGTCTCCAAGCGGGTCCCGGTGCCCGCGACCTCCACCAACGCGGACCTCTGGGTGGTCCCCGTGGAGGGCGACGACGCGGCGCTGGCGAACCCCCAGCGGTTGACCGCGGACAACCAGGGGTGGGACGGCTCGCCGCTGTACTCCCCCGACGGGCGTCTCATCGCGTACCGCAGCCAGGCCACGCCCGGGTACGAGTCGGACCTGTTCCGCCTCGCCGTGCTCGACCGGAAGACCGGAACCGTCCGCTACCTGACGGACCGGAAGCGGTTCGGCGACTGGGTGGACGAGCTGGCGTGGACCAGGGACGGGCGTGGGCTCGTGTTCCAGGCGGAGGTCAAGGGGCGCAACCCGCTGTACCGGATCGACGTGGATTCGGGCCGGATCACGCCGCTCCTCACGGACGCTCACATCCAGGGGTGGAAGATCCTCCCGGATGGCGGGATCGTCTACACGCGCCGCGCGGTGGGCGATCCGCCGGAGCTGTTCCGGGTCGACCCGGCTGGCAAGGAGCGGACCCGTCTGACGCACTTCAACGACGCGCTGGCCGCCGAGGTGGACATCCGCCCGGCCGAGGAGATCTGGGTGAAGGGGGACGGGGACTCCAAGGTCCACGTCTTCATCGTCAAGCCCCACGGGTTCGACCCGTCGAAGAAGTACCCGCTGATCCTCAACGTCCACGGCGGTCCGCAGCAGCAGTGGACCGACGCCTACCGCGGAGACTGGCAGGTCTACCCCGGCAAGGGGTACGTGGTGGCGTTCGCCAACCCCACGGGGTCGCCCGGCTACGGCCAGGAGTTCGTGGACGCCATCCGGTGCGACTGGGGCGGGCGGGTGTTCCGGGATCTGATGAAGGTCACCGACGCGCTGGCGAAGCTGCCGTACGTGGACGCCGGACGGATGGGGGCGATGGGCTGGTCGTACGGCGGGTACATGATGATGTGGTTCGAGGGGCACACCACGCGGTTCGCCGCCATCGCCGCCATGATGGGGGTCTACGACCTCCGGGCCATGTACTCGGCGACGGAGGAGCTGTGGTTCCCGGAGCACGATCTGTGCGGCGTGCCGTGGAACTCCGAGGACTACCGCACGTGGTCTCCCTCGGAGTTCGTGCCGCAGTTCAGGACGCCGTGCCTGGTCATCACGGGCGAGCAGGACTTCCGGGTGCCGTACACCCAGAGCCTGGAGTTCTTCACCGACCTCCAGAAGATGCGGGTGCCCTCGCGGCTGATCGTCTTCCCGAAGTCGGGACACTGGCCGAGCTGGTACGAGATGGCGTTCTACTACTTGGCGCACCTGGACTGGTTCCACCAGTACCTGGGCGGGGGGGAGCCCCCGTGGAAGCTCGAGGACTTCCTGCGGAACCGGGTGTTCGACAAGAGCGATGCGGACGCGGCGAAATAGCCACAGGAGGTCGGGATGGCAGGCATCTTCAAGGCGTACGACATTCGGGGGACTTACCCGGACCAGGTGAACGAGTCGATCGCGTTCCGGGTGGGGTACCACTACCTGGACCTGCTGGACGAGGAGGACCGGGCGCGGGGTCCCGTGGTGGTGGTCTCCCGGGACATGCGGTCCCACTCGGTGCCGCTGGCCGAGGCGCTCAAGCGCGGCCTCCGGGCCCGTGGTGTGGTGGTGATCGATATCGGGCTGGCCGACACGCCACTCAACTACTTCGCCACCGGCCACCTTCGGGTCTCGGGTGGGATTCAGGTGACGGCGAGCCACAACCCCGCCGAGTACAACGGGTTCAAGATGTCCCGGCGGGACGCCATCCCCGTCTCGTGGGACACGGGGATCGCCCGGCTCGAGGAGCTGGTCACGTCGAGCACCGTCACGGGCGACGAGGAACCCGTGGCGGGGGAGGAGACGCGGGACGTCTTCGAGGCGTACATGGAACACGTGCTCTCCTTCGTCGAGACCGCCGAGCCCCGTCTCGTACTGGCCGCCGACGCCGCCAACGGGATGGGTGCCACCTACCGGCCGATCCTGGACCGGCTCAACGTCGAGCTGTACCCGCTCTTCTTCGAGCTCGACGGCACGTTCCCGAACCACGAGGCCAACCCGCTCAAGCCTGAGAACCTCGTCGACCTCGAGCGGGAGGTGAAGGCGCACCGGTGCGACCTCGGGGTGGCGTTCGACGGAGACGCCGACCGCGCGATGTTCGTGGACGAGACGGGGCGGGCGATCCCGGCGGACCGGATCACCGGCCTGCTGGCACCGCGGTTCCTGCGGAAGGAGCCCGGGGCCGTCATCGTCTACGACCTCCGGTCGTCCTGGGCGACGAAGGAGGCCATCGAGGAGGCCGGCGGCAGGCCGGTCCGCGAGCGGGTGGGGCACTCGTTCATGAAGGCCACCATGCGGCGGTACGACTCGCCGTTCGGTGGGGAGCTGGCTGGGCACTTCTACTACCGGGACAACTACACGGCGGACTCGTCGATCATGACCCTCGTCCATATCCTCAACACGATCCGTGAGACCGGAAGGCGGCTCTCGGAGCTCGTGGCGCCGCTGGAGCGGTACTTCGCCACCGGCGAGATCAACTTCCGCGTGGACGACAAGGAGGGGATGATCCGGACGCTCGCCGAGCGGTACGCCGACGGGGAGATCGACTACCTCGACGGGATCACCGTGCAGTACGACGACTGGTGGTTCAACGTCCGGCCCTCCAACACCGAGCCGCTGCTCCGCCTCGTGCTGGAGGCGCGCACCCGCGAGCTGATGGAGGAGAAGAAGGCCGAGCTCCTGTCGATCCTCGGCGATCCGGTCTAGGCCGGGTGGAGTGGCGAGGTCGGTGCGCTGTGTCCTGACGCACGCAACCAAGGCCGTCGCTCGTCGTTTCCTCTTCGAGCTGACGGGTCGAAGATCACCGTACCTTCCACCAGCCCGGAGGGCGGTTGGTCGTCCTGGCCGGCCAGGGATGAGGATCACGCGGGCTGAAGCCCGCGCTTCGTGGGGGCACGCACCGATCGAATAATGATCACTGTCCCCTATCCGGCCCCTTCGGCCGAAACGAAGTACTCCCAGCCGGTGCCCCACATACCCGCCTCCCCAGGGACGAGCAGAGCGATGTCCCGGCTGGCGATCCAAAGAGCCACAGACCTTCACGATTGGGACTGTCCCCACAACGGAGTCCTCGGCCATCCAGCGATCGAGCGCCCCACGAGGAACGGGCCGGCGTGGGGGCGGGGGCGGTCCGGCGACGGAGGCGAGGGCAAGCCCCGTGGGGGCGTGCCCGGACGCCCAGCGCGACGAGCTCAAGGGCGAGATGGTCCGCCTGGTCCAGCGCATGGACACCCAGACCCGCTAGATCGTCGGCGTGCAGTTCCTGCCCATCATCACCCTGATCGCCGCGCTCCTCCTCCTGGCCCACTGAGTGGAAACGTCCGCCTTCTCTACCACGACGTGGAGAGCCCGCCGGATTGAAACGGCACCCCAGGTCCGGCACGCAGTGGCAGAACGTCCAGCGGCCTCCAAGCCGCGTGCTTGGGGGGACGGTGTAGTACACTTCGCGGGCACGGTCCGGGAACGATGGACGGTCTTCTCCGCAGCCGTTGTGCCGAGGAAGCTGGCCAAGAGAGAACCGGACCAGCGCGGGAGGTGAATGCGATGCGACGGATTGCGGCCGGAATGGCGATGGTGATGTTCGTGGCGGGAAGCGCCCTGGCGGGGTACCACTTCACGTCGGAGAACCGGGTCGAGAACGAGGGGCAACAGCCCGTGACGTACACGGTCGAGGGCTGGGTCGATGGCGACGGGGCGCGGATCGTCTTCAAGGGAGGGACCGGCCCCGCCGGGATCCCCGAGGGCAACTACATCGTCAGCTCGGACGGCGGGAAGACGCTGTTCCTCGTCGACCCAAAGGAACACACGTACAGCCGGTTCGACCTGGAGGCGTTGATGGGTGCGGCCGGGAGCATCATGCACTCCCTGGGCGGCGTGATGAAGATGAAGATCGAGGACAAGAACGTCGAGGCGAAGCCTCCGGTCGATGGTGGCACGATGCTCGGGTTTCCCACGCGGAAGTACGTGTTCGACACGTCGTACACCTTAGCCATGTCGGTGCTCGGAATGAAGCGCCGGATGCGCACGAAGACCCACGAGGAGATCTGGACCACGATGGCCCTCTCGGATCCGGGGTTCGGCGCATGGCTGTCAAAGAAGATTCAGAAGACCGGGTACCCGGAGCTCGACGAGCTGATCGCCATGGCGATGCACGATATCGAGGGCGTCACCCTGAAACAGGCGACGGAGACCATCACCACCGACAAGAAGGGAAAGGCCCAGCGATCGGCCCAGACGATGACCGTCACGGCGCTCGAGAAGGCCGACGTCGTGCCCTCGATGTTCGAGGTCCCAGCGGGCTACAGCGAGAAGCCGTGGATGGCGCAAGGGATGCCTCCTCAGGGAGCCGGAAGCGACGGGCAGCAGGAGGAGAAGGAGGAAAGGCCCCACGGCCTCGGCGGACTGCTCAAGGCGATCGGCGGCTGAAGCATGAACGGGGAACGCCCTGCGGGGACACGCGCCCTGGGAACAGCGGGATCGATCTGCAATAATCCCTGGTGATGGGACGGCCCCGCCTCCTGGTCTCCAACGACGATGGCTACTCGGCCGAGGGACTCCATGCCCTCGCCGACGCATTGGAGTCGCTCGGCGAGGTGTGGGTCGTCGCCCCGAACCGGGAGCAGTCGGCGGTCTCCCACGCCGTGACCCTCCACCGGCCGCTCCGACTGACACGCCTTGCCGAGCGGCGGTACACGGTGGACGGCACGCCGACGGACTGCGTGGCCGTGGCGCTCGGCCACCTGATGCAGGGAAACCCGCCGGACATCGTGGTATCCGGGATCAACTTCGGCGTCAACATGGGGGCGGACGTCCACTACTCGGGCACGGTGTCCGCCGCGTTCGAGGGGGTGATCTCCGGCTTTCCCGCGGTGGCGGTATCGCAACAGGTCGGGGAGGGGTTCACCTGGGCCCATGCAGCAGCGTTCGCCCGGCGGATCGTTGAGTGGGTTCTCGAGAACGGTCTGCCCCGGGACACCCTGCTCAACGTCAACGTACCGCTGGGTACGCCCCGCGGCGTGCAGCTGACCAGGCTCGGGACGCGGCGGTACATGGAGGGCGTCATCGAGGATCGCGACCCCCGCGGCCGGCGGATCCTCTGGATCGGCGGTGGCGAACCGATCTGGGAGGCACAGCCCGGCACGGACTTCCCCGCCGTCGCCGACGGGTTCATCTCCGTGACGCCCCTTCACCTCGACATGACCGCATCCTCGCTGCTCGAGGCGATGCGGCAGAACCCACCGGAGTGGGCCCGGGATGAGCGTGGGTGACGGATCTGCGTACCGGCGGCGGCAGATGGTCGCGGCGCTGGAGCAGGCCGGCGTCCGGGACCGGCGCGTGCTCGACGCGATGCTGGAGGTTCCGCGCCACCTCTTCGTGCCGCCGCGTTGGCGGACGAGGGCGTACGGTGATTCGGCGCTGTCGATCGGCGAGGGCCAAACGATCTCCCAGCCGCTGGTTGTCGCCCGCATGACGGAGGCCGCGGCGGTCGGGGCCGATTCGAAGGTTCTGGAGATCGGGACGGGTTCGGGCTACCAGGCCGCGGTGCTCTCGCGCATCGTCCGGTTCGTCTTCACGGTGGAACGGATTCCCCGCCTCGCCCGTGAGGCGAAGAAGCGGCTCGATGCGCTCGGGATCGAGAACGTCAGCGTCAAGGTGATGGATGGAACGCTCGGTTGGAGCGCGCAGGCGCCGTACGACGCCATCCTCGTCACCGCCGGCGCACCGGAGGTGCCGCGGCCGCTACTCTCCCAACTCGCGGAGGGCGGCCGGCTCGTGGTACCGGTGGGTGACAGGGAGCAGCAGGAGATGGTTCTCGTGGAGAACCGTGGGGGACGGTTCATCACCCGGAACCTCGGCGGCGCGGCGTTCGTCCCGCTGATCGGGCGGTTCGGCTGGGAGGGCGACGGGGAGGCTCACCGGTGAAGGAACGGCTGTTCCAGTGGATCGAGGCGCTGGCCGCCTCCCCCCACCCCGGCGCGTGGCTCTTCCTTCTCGCCTTCGCCGAGGCCTCGTTCTTCCCCGTCCCACCCGACGTGCTCCTGATCACCCTCGGCGTGGTGGCGCCGGAGAAGGCGATCGGCTACGCACTCATCACCACGGCGGGAAGCGTCCTCGGCGGGGCGCTCGGGTACGCGATCGGACTGTACGGCGGGCGGCCCGTCCTGCTCCGGTTCTTCGACCGGACGAAGGTCGCCGCCGTGGAACGGCTCTACGACCGGTACAACGCCTGGGCCACCGGGATCGCCGGGCTGACACCGATCCCGTACAAGGTGTTCACCATCGGCGGCGGCGCGTTCAGGATCCGCTTCCGCGTCTTCATGCTGGCCTCCCTGGCGTCCCGCGGCCTGCGGTTCATGACGGAAGGGATCCTCCTCTACTTCTTCGGCGCGGCGGCGAGACGGTTTCTGTACGAGCAGTTCAACTGGCTGTCGATCGCCCTCGTGATCGTCGGGATCCTCGGGTTCTGGGCCGTGCACCGGGTCGGGAAACACGCCCACGCCCGGGAGATCGAACGGCAGGGGGCCGTGGAGGGCGATGGCCCCGGTGCATGAGGGCCATTCGGGCCGTGTGGCGAGGCGGTACGTCGTCCACGGCGCGGTCCAGGGCGTGGGGTACCGCGCGTTCGTGTGGCGGCGTGCGGCCGAACTCGGGCTCTCCGGCTGGGTCCGAAACCGCCGGGACGGGACGGTCGAGGTGC
This sequence comes from Thermoanaerobaculia bacterium, assembly GCA_027067575.1. Classification (GTDB taxonomy): domain Bacteria; phylum Acidobacteriota; class Thermoanaerobaculia; order Thermoanaerobaculales; family Sulfomarinibacteraceae; genus JAMOVQ01. The sequence goes on from JAMOVQ010000064.1 coordinate 11,838, forward strand.
TCGCGGTGGGCGACAGCGGACGACTCGACGCGCTGGAGCGTCACCTCCGGAACGGTCCTCCTCTGGCTCGGGTCGATGGCATCGAGGTGGAGAACGTCGCGGATCCCGCCCCGATCACCGGCTTCTCAGTCGAGGCCACCCACTGACCGGGGTCGTTGACTCAGGAGCACCCCGCACGGCAGTGAACCAGCCAGACGAGCGCCCCCCGACGGCCCTCGGCAACGATGGAGAAGCCGACGTTCGGCGGGATGATGGCGTACCGTTCCCGGTCGAACATCAGCTCGTTGCCCATGAGGAGAACCGTGACCCGGCCCTCGAGAACCTGGATGGTCCATGTCCCCGGCTGGACCGGGACGTCGGTTCGGGCATCGGCCCGGAGCTCGATCCGATGGATCTCGGTGTCCCCGGTGACAACCGAACGCCAGATGGCGCCCTCGCCACGTTCCTGAACATCCACGTCATCCCATGCTTTCTGGTGAACGATGTACCGATTGGTCATGCGATCGCTCCCGTTGACAACTCCCGGAGCCCTGCGTACGATTCCCACGCCCCGGGGCTGTAGCTCAGGCGGATAGAGCAGTGGTTTCCTAAACCATTGGTCGGGGGTTCGAGTCCCTCCAGCCCCGCCATCACGATGCCGTCTCCGGGCCCGGGACCACGCGCCAGCTCCACGTTCACGAAGCCTTCCCGAGCAGGCGGGTCCGGGCCTCGTAACACCGGTCACAGAGCACACGGCGCACGATGAACCGGCCGTCGACGACCTCCCCTTGAAGCATGGCCTCGGGCACCTCGGCCAGACATTCATCGCAGGTGTACGGCCCTTCGGTCCCCCGCTTCCAGACTGGTCCGCTCATCGATCCTCCCGTTGCGCTCGAAGAACCGGGGCCCGATGGCCCCGGCACGTGTCTCACTGAACGCTTCGATCCTCGCGCCCCGGATCAGAACGGCACGTCGTCCACGTCGTCCGGGAACCCTCCGGGCTGGGCTCCACCCCCACCGCCGCCGCCTCCAGGACCGCCGGGGCCACCGGGGCCATCGCCACGGGAACCGAGAAGCTCCACGACGTCGGCATGGATCTCGGTGTAGTAGACCTTCTGGCCGTTCCGTTCGTAGTTCCGGGTCCGGATCCGCCCCTCGATATAGAGCTGGCGCCCCTTCGAGACGTAGTTCGCGCAGAACTCGGCGAGCCGCCCCCAGGTGATGATGTTGTGCCACTCGGTGTGGGGCTCTCCGTTCTGGTCCTTGAACCGCGGCTCGTTGGTCGCGAAGGAGAACTTGCACAGGTTCGTGCCGCTGGGAAGCGACTTCAGCTCGGGCTCCCGGCCGACGTTGCCGACGAGTATGACCTTGTTGACACCCATTCTGGACCTCCCCGCACGACGGAACACCTTCAATGTACCCGGACCCGCGCGCCGTTGCAACTCCACGGATGAACGGCGCCCGGCCCCCGCGCGCAGCGCGGGGGCCGGCCGCCGGTTGGCCCACGGAGAGGATGGCCGGGGGAGGGTGGGCGTTGCCGTTCGGGGGGAAGTGGGTTAGACTCTGCGTCCCATGCTGGATGGGCTGCAGGACCGTCTGGGCCGTGTGCTCAAGACCCTTCGCGGCGAAGGGCACCTGACCGAGTACCACGTGGACGTCGCGCTTCGCGAGATCCGCCTCGCGCTGCTGGCGGCCGACGTCAACGTCGACGTGGTTCGCGGTTTCGTGGAGCGTGTGCGCGAACGGGCGCTGGGCAAGGAGGTCCTGACCTCCGTCACGCCCGCCCAGATGGTGACGCGGATCGTCCACGAGGAGCTCGTCCGGATCCTCGGCGGCGAGACGGCTCAGCTCGACCTCAAGGGGCGCCCGGCGGTGATCATGCTCGTCGGCCTTCAGGGCTCGGGCAAGACGACCTCGGCGGCCAAGTTGGCGCGCTGGATCAAGGAGAAGAAGGGGCTCTTCCCGCTCCTGGTCCCGGCGGACACGTCGCGCCCCGCAGCCCGCGAGCAGCTGATGGTGCTCGGCGAGCAGGCGCGGATCCCGACCCTGGACACCCGCGAGCTCGACGACCCGCTGGAGATCGCCCGGCGGGGGATGCGGGAGGCCCGGATCAAGGGGTACCAGGTCCTGATCTTCGACACGGCGGGCCGCCTCCACGTGGACGATGAGCTGATGGACGAGCTCGAGGCACTCCGGGAGATCCTGAAGCCGAAACACATCGTGTTCGTCGCCGACGCCATGACCGGCCAGGACGCCGTCCGTTCGGCGAAGGCGTTCCACGAGCGGCTCGAGATCACCGGCGTCATCCTGACCAAGCTCGACGGCGACGCCCGCGGCGGCGCGGCGCTGTCGGTGCGGGAGGTCGTGGGCCGGCCGATCCTGTTCGCGGGCGTTGGGGAGAAGCTCGACGCCCTGGAGCCGTTCCATCCGGATCGGATGGCCGGGCGGATCCTCGGGATGGGCGACGTCCTGACGCTGGTGGAGAAGGCGCAGGAGGCCGTGGACGAGCGGCAGCAGCGCCGGCTCGAGGCGAAGCTCAAGAAGAACAGCTTCGACCTGGAGGATCTCCGGGACCAGCTGAAGAGCCTGCGGAAGATGGGACCGCTCCAGCAGGTGCTCGAGATGATCCCGGGGATGGCGAACGCGCTCCCCGGCGGACCCGGGAGCGACGAGGCCCAGGAACGGCAGCTCAGGCGGATGACGGCGATCATCGACTCCATGACGCCGAAGGAGCGGCGTCATCCGCAGATCCTCAACGGATCGCGCAAGAAGCGGATCGCGCGGGGCTCGGGAACCTCCGTCGAGGAGGTCAACCGGCTCTTGCGCCAGTACGGTCAGATGCGTAAACTCATGCGGCGCCTCGGGAAGGCCAACCCGAGGGCTCTGAAACGGCAGCTCGGGCTCAGGTGAGACGAGTTCACGCGGCAAGGCACAGGGAGGAATCGAACAGATGCTGATGATCAGGTTGCAGCGCAAGGGCGCCAAGCACAAGCCCATTTACCGGATGGTCGTCTCGGACTCGAGGAAGCGCCCGACGTCGGACGTGCTCGAGCAGGTCGGGTTCTACAACCCGCACTCCGAGCCCCCGGAGCTCCGGGTCGACCTCGAGCGGGTCGAGTACTGGACCGGTCAGGGCGCCCGGCTCTCCGAGACCGTCCGCTCGCTCGTGAAGCGCGCGGCGAAGAGCGCAGAGTAGAACGCAGAGTAGACGCTCCGACACACACCCCGACACGCGAAAGGAGTTCCCCGTGAGCGCGATGAAGGACCTTCTCGAGGAGATTGCCAGGGCACTCGTGGATCATCCGGAGGACGTACAGGTCACCGAGGTGGAGGGGGAGCAGACGACCGTGCTGGAGCTCCGGGTCAACAACCAGGATCTCGGCAAGGTCATCGGGAGGCAGGGGAGGACGGCCCGGGCCATCCGGACGCTGCTGGCGGCTGCCGGCATGAAGGTTGGGAAGCGGTTCGTCCTCGAGATCCTGGAGTAGTGGCCGGCGAGGACCGCGGCTGGCTCATCGTGGGCTGCGTGCGGAAGCCGCACGGTGTCCACGGCGAGGTTCTGGTCGAGATCATCACCGACTTTCCGGAACGGCTCACGGACGGTGTCCGGTTCGGGCTGGGTCCGGAGGATGGCCCGGAGAGCTTCCACGAGGCGCACCGCGTCCGGTACCATCGCGGTTCCTGGATCCTCGCCGTCAGGGGGATCCGGCAGCGTGAGGCGGTGGAGGGATGGCGCGGCCTGTACCTGTTCCTCCCGGAGCAGACGCTGGAGGAGCTTCCCGAGGGGTACTTCTATGAGCACCACCTCGTCGGTCTCGAGGCGCGCTCGCCCGCGGGCGAGGCGCTGGGCACCGTCCGGGGGCTCGACCAGGGCCCGGGGCAGACCCGGCTGATCGTTCGCCGCGGGACGCGCGAGTTCCTGGTGCCCTGGGTTCCGGAGATCGTCCGCGACGTGGACCTCGAGGCGGGCACGCTCGTCATCGACGCCCCGCCGGGCCTGCTCGACGACGATGCGCTGTGACGTCCTGACGCTGTTCCCCCAGCTACTGGAGGCGTTCCGCCGGACCGGTGTCCTGGGGCGTGCGGTGGAGTCCGGGCTCGTCGAGATCGCCGTCCACGACCTCCGGGACTGGGCCGGGAACCGGTGGGGTCAGGTGGACGACGAGCCGTACGGCGGCGGCGCGGGGATGGTCATCATGGCGCCCCCGGTGCTTCGGGCCGTGCGGGCGATCGAGGCGATGGACCCCCGCCCCGCCCGCACGATCGTCCTGACCCCGCGGGGGCGGGTGTTCGACCAGGCGCTGGCCGCCGAGCTGGCGCAGGCGCCGCGGATGGTGCTTCTGTGCGGGCGGTACGAGGGGTTCGACGAGCGGGTGACCGCGATCCTCGAACCGGAGGAGGTGTCCATCGGGGACTTCATCCTCGGGGGTGGCGAGGTGGCCGCGATGGCGGTGATCGAGGCGGTCGCCCGTCTCGTGCCCGGGGTGGTGGGCGATCCGGCCTCGGTGGAGGAGGATTCGTTCTTCGCCGGGCTGCTCGACCACCCGAGCTACACGAGGCCGCCCGAGGTCGAGGGGCACGCGGTCCCGAAGGTGCTGCGCTCCGGCCACCACGAGCGGATCCGGCGCTGGCGGCTCGAGGAGGCGGTCCGGGCGACGGTCGCCCGCCGGCCGGACCTTCTGGAGCGTCACTGGAACGAGTACACCGACGAGGTCAGGGCGATCGTCCGGCGGTTCGCGCCGGAGCTGGCCGCCCGGCTCGGGAGGGATGGACGATGATGCGGCGATCGAGACGGACCCCGGCCCGGAAGACGGCACGAACCGCCCTGACGGTCCTGGCGATGGCCATGGCGTTGGCCGGCTCCGCGGCGGCGCAGGGTTTCGGAGACCCCGTCTTCTCGGTGATGCTTCGGCCGGATCGTCAGCCCCTGGTGGCGGGTGAGCCGTACCGGCTGGCGGTGATCGTGGACATCGACGAGGGCTGGCATATCAACTCGGAGGATCCCGGTGACGAGTTCGCCGTGGCCACCACCGTCGAGTGGAGCCTTCCCGACGGCTGGCCGGAGCCCACCGTGCGGTACCCCGCGGCCCGTGAGGTCACCTTCTCCTTTTCGCCGAAGCCCCTGCGCGTCTGGGAGGGCCGGACCGTTCTCGTGGCCGAGGGGACGGTCCCGCGGGAAGCGTCGGGACACGCGCTGCTCGGCGTCACGGTGACCGCCCAGGCGTGCAACGACGCCCAGTGCCTCCCCCCGACGCCGGTCGAGGCGTCGGTCTCCGTCTCCATCGCTGCTCCGGGGACCGTGTCCCGGCCCGCCGATGCCGCGCTGTTCGAGGCGCCGGGAGCCGCCGGAACGGCCGCCGCCGCGACACCCCGTGAGACGGCTCCCTCCACGGAGGGCGCCGCCGTCGGCACACCCCCGCCGTCCCACGGCGAGGGAGAGAAGGGCGACCTGGCGGCCCGACTGGCCCGTTCCTCGCTCGCGCTCCAGCTCGGGCTGGTGTTCCTGATCGGCCTCGGTCTGGCGTTCACGCCGTGCGTGTACCCGCTGATCCCCATCACCGTGGGGTTCTTCACCCAGCAGGCGAAGGACCGCAAGGGCGGATCGTTCCTGCTGGCCCTCGTCTACGTCCTGGGGATCGCCATCACGTACTCCTCCCTCGGCGTGGCCGCGGCCCTGACCGGCCGCCTGTTCGGCTCGGCGCTCCAGAGCCCCGCCGTGGCCATCGTCATCGCCCTGGTCATGCTGGCGCTGGCGGCCTCCATGTTCGGCCTGTGGGAGCTGCGGGTTCCCGGCTGGGCGATGAACATGGCGGGGACCCGCCAGGGCGTCCTCGGTTCGCTGGTCATGGGGCTGCTCGTGGGCGTCGTCGCGGCGCCGTGCGTTGGCCCCGCCGTGGTGGGCCTGCTGACCTACGTGGGTCAGCAGCAGGACCCCGTGCTGGGGTTCGCCCTGTTCTTCGCCCTTTCCCTCGGGCTCGGGCTCCCGTACCTGGTGCTTGGAACGTTCAGCGGCGCGCTCAACCGGTTGCCCTCCTCCGGCGCCTGGATGATCGGCGTCCGCAAGGTGTTCGGCGTGCTGCTCGTCGCCCTGGCCGCCTACTTCCTGCGGCCGATCCTTCCCGCGCCGTGGGGGACCATACTCATCGCGCTGTCGCTCCTGCTCGGCGGGCTCTACCTTCTCGTGGTGGACCGGACCGGTCACGAGCAGCCGGGAATCGACCGGGTCATGCGGTTCGTCAGCGCGGGGCTGATCGTGGCCGGAGCGCTGATGTTCCCGGTGGGCGGTCAGCGGGCCGCGGGGGTGGAGCTGGACTGGCAGCCGTGGGACGACGCCGCGTTCACCCGCGCCGTGGAGTCCGGCGAGCCGGTCATCGTGGACTTCTTCGCCACATGGTGTGCGCCGTGCCGCGAGCTGGACGAGATCACGTTCCCCGACCCCGCCGTCGCCGCAGAGCTCGAGTCCTACACCCGGTTCAAGGTGGACCTGACGAAGGACAACCCGGCCAACGACGCGATCCGCGCCCGCTTCGGCGTGAAGGGTGTGCCCACGGTCGTCGTCTACCGCGGGGGCAGGGAGACGTTCCGGATCACGGGGTTCGAGAAGCCCGGACCGTTTCTGGCCCGCCTGAAGGCCCGCTGATCCGAGGGCCGCGGAGCGGCCTGGATCAGGGACCCGACGGGTGTCGCGATCTGGAGAAGATCTTGACCGGTTCTCCAGACGGATGCTACGCTTGTTCAAACGGAGGGTTCCCCAATGGCTCGTCACCTCAGCAGGGAAGTGATCGTCGGTCTTGTCGCGATGTTCGCGTTACTTCTTCTGACCATCGGCTGCTCCACAACGGGCTCCGTCGGCGCCGTGAGCACCGTCCGGCACGAGGGACCGCCGCCCCCGGGCGATCCGATGATCGTCGGCGCCGCGGTGCCGGACTGGAAGCCGGCGGTCCCCGAGCATCTCCGCGGTCCCTCGAGGACCCCGTTCGAGTGGTGGTTCATCGGGCCGCGGCCGATCCAGAACGAGGGATGGAGCAGCTCCAACGATGCTTCCGGCCGCGTGGTCAGCATCGCATGCCATCCCACCGAGTCCGACACGGTGTATATCGCTGCGGCTTCCGGAGGGGTCTGGAAGACCACGGACGGTGGCACGACATGGACCCCCATCGGGGACGAGCTGGCTTCGCTGAACAACGGCGTGGTGACGCTGGACCGCCAGGACAGCAACACGGTGTACGTCGGAACGGGCGAGTACACCATGTGGAGCCTGGGCGCAGGACTGTTCCGGTCCGTGGACGCCGGTCAGACGTGGGCGCATGTGGCGGACCAGAGCACCCTGGGGTGGACGTGCAGCGGGCTCGTGGCGGACGGCCAGACGATCCACTGGACGGGAAGCTCCGGCTACTTCCGGAGCCTGGATGGTGGAGCATCCTGGAGCACGAGGATCGCCGCACGCTGTTCGAGTCTCGCGGTCTCGCCGACGAACCCCCAGATCGTGTGGGTGGCGACCCACGGCAGCGACATCCTGAAATCGACCGACGGCGGCACGACTTTCACGAGTGTGTGGACCACCCAGATCGACTGTAACGACGTCCACCGGATCCTCCTGGGAATGGCGCCGTCGAACCCCAACCGTGTCTACGCCGCCATCATCGACGGCAACGCCGGCCTGTGCGGGATGTACCGGACGGACGATGGCGGATCCAACTGGATCAAACTGACGTCCACGCCGAATTTCCCCTCACCCCAGGGCTGGTACGACGCCTACGTCGTCGTGGATCCCTCCAGTCCGGACACCGTCTACTGCGGTGGCGTGGACTCCCGGTACGGGGGCGGAGCCGGGATCATCCGGTCCACCGACAGGGGGGCCAACTGGTCCGAGATCTCCGTCGATGGTGCCGGCACCTACGTGCATCCGGATCACCACGCCCTCGCCGTCGCATCCGACGGCATGATCTGGATCGGATGCGATGGCGGCGTCTGGAAGAAGAACCTGACAACGAACCGGTGGACGGACGTCAACGGTGATCTTGCCGTTACCCAGACCTACGCCGTCTCGCTCCACCCGACGGATTCCGAACAGGCCACGGGCGGGACCCAGGACAACGGGACGATTCAGCGGACGCAGGATGCCGATCCCTGGCCCCAGGTGTTCGGCGGAGACGGCGGATTCAATGTCTACGACCCGACGGACCCGAACCGCCGCTACCTCACCTACGTCTACCTCGACGTCTACCGGCTGGACAGCGCTGGCTTCGCCCAGATCACCGGCCCCTGGGCCGCAGCAGGCGATCCAACGAGGTTCATCGCCCCGCTCGTCATGGATCCCAACGACTCGAACACCCTTCTCGGCGGAACGAACCGGGTCTGGGTGACCCACAACGCGACGGCGGCCAGCCCGACCTGGCAGGCGATCAGCACATCGGCGGTCTCTGGGACCGGCGGTGTTCTCTCACGGATCGCGGTGGCACCTTCGGACTCGCAGGTCATCTACACCGGTGCAAGTACCGGGAAGGTGTACGGCACGACGAACGGGGGCGGCTCGTGGACGGACCTGACGGCGGCGGCGTTTCCCTCGGCAGAGGTCTCCGACATCATGGTGGATCCGGCCGACGCCCAGCACGTCTACGTCTCGTTCTACGCAGTCTCTGGCGGACGGATCTTCGAGACAACGGACGGTGGTGCCAGCTGGAACGACGTGACCGGAAGCCTTTCGGCAGGGCTCAACGTCACGGCGTTGGCCATCGACTGGGACACGGGGGTCATCGTGGCCGGGACCGGAGCGGGGATCCGCTGGTCGTTCGATCACGGCGGTACGTGGCAGGCCGATGGACCGGACCTGCCAAATGTCAACATTGGCGATCTGGTCATCGATTCCGCGAGTCGCGAGATCACGGCGGCGACCTACGGACGGGGCCAGTGGCGCGCCAGCCTTCCGCCGGTGTGCGCCACGATGCCCGGGGATCCGACCGGAGACGGTTCCCTCCGGGCTGACGACGTCGCCGAGGAGATCCGAGCCGTCGTGGAGCACGATGCGTCGAACGGTTGTGCGGACTGCGACGGCAGCGGCGGGCCGCCGGACGGGGCGGACATCGTGTGCACCGTTCGGGCGATCTTCGGTCCCTGACGGCAGAGGCTGTCACGCAGGACGGCCGCCCGGCGAGGCGCGGGCCAGCGGCGATCCTCCGGGACGGTGACCGGGTCCGGCGGCCGTCCCCGGACGCAGCCGCAGTCGGGCCGGGATGCCGTACGCCGGCCGGACGGCCCGGACGAGGGCGGATCCACGCGCCTCGTGCCGGCTCGCACGGTTCCATGCGCTCCATCGAGCCGTTCTGAACGAATCTGTCGCCTTCGGGCACGATCCTGTCGTGTTCCTCCATGGACGGTGTGGCCACCGGGAGGCACGCTGGCTCTGGGATGAATGACCTCGAGATTCAGCGTGAGGAGAACCGTTCCCCGGAGGGGCCGGGAGGGCTCGCCGGGATGGGGGAGGGACCGATGACCTTCGATGGACGTTTTCGTTGTCGTCTCGTGGCGTTCGTGGTCACGATCATGGGGTTTCTCGCGGCGGGTGCGGCGCTGGCGGGCCCCCCGTGCCCCGCGGCGTTTGGGACCTTCGCGTTCGGTGGCGCGAACCAGGAGCCCGTGGACGTGGTCGTGGTGGGCGACTACGCCTACACGGCGGACACGTACGGCCTGACGATCTACGACGTGTCGGACCTCGGAACGGGAATCACGAAGGTCGGAGAGCTCCTCCTTCCCGAACCGGCCCGGGGCCTCGCCGTGGCAGGGAACATCGCGTACGTGGCGGACGGGCGGACCGGTCTCGTGATGGTGGACGTCTCGACCCCGTCGGCTCCCGTGGAGAACGGGCGGTACGACACCGCGGGAACCGCCGAGGACGTGGTGGTGAGCTCCACGAAGATCGCCTACGTGGCCGACGGGACGAACGGGCTCGTTTCCATCGATACGGGTGCTTCCGGAGGTCCGGCGCTGCTGGATACCTTCGCAACGACGGGCCGGGCGACCGGTGTGGCTCTTACGTCGGACCATGTCCTCGTGGCGGCGGGGAACCAGGGCCTCCTCTCGATCTCCGTCGCCGATCCGTCGGATCTCTTCTTTTCGGTCTCCCTGGACCTCTCCATCGTGGTCCGGCGGGTCGTCGTCTCGGGGACCGACGCCTTCGTCGCCGCCGGGGCGGACGGGCTCCTCGTCGTCGACGTCTCGGACCCCACCGATCTCGGGCTCGAGGGGGTGCAGGACACCTCGGGCCATGCGGACGACGTGGCCGTCGACGCCGGGGCCGAGGAGGCGTACGTCGCCGACGGTGCCGCGGGGCTGACGGTGGTCAACATCGCTGATCCCACGAACCTCTTCGTGGAGGCGATCCTCGACACCGACGGGCGGGCCGCCGGTGCGGCGCTGGGGAACAAGGTGGTGTTCCTGGCGGACGGGCCCGGGGGGCTGGACGCGGTGCTCGTGAACGAACCGGACGATCCCCAGGCCGTCGCCAGCTTCGCCTGCCAGGGCACGGTCTGGGACATGAAGATCGATGCGTACACCGGGTACGTCGCCGACGGGACGGCCGGGCTCCAGATCGTGAGCCTGTCCAATCCGGCCGCGCCGTCCCTCCATGGCTCCTGCAGCGTGGGGGGACTGGCCACGGGCGTGGACAAGAACGGGAACTGGGCAGCCCTCTCGGTCCTCGGCGTGGGCCTCGCCATGGTGGACATCAGTCACATCGACGCGCCCACGCTGGAGGCCACGCTCGCCCTGCCGGGTGAGGCCCGGGCCGTGGACTACCGGGGGAGCCTGGTGTACGTGGCGGATGGAAGCGGGGGCCTTCAGATCGTGGACGTGACGACACCCGGGAGCCCTTCCCTGGCCGGCTCCGTCGATGTCTCCGGGACGGCCGTGGACGTGGCCGTCTCGGGGGACTACGCCTGGGTGGCCAGGGAGGACGGCGGCATCGCGGAGGTGGACGTGAGCGATCCGTCCGCCCCCGTGCGGGTCCGCATTCTGGGGACCATCCCGAGCCTTCCGCTCGAGACGGGACTGACGATCCTCGACGGTCACCTCTACGTCGTCGGCGGGGACGCCCTGGGCGTCTGGGACATCTCCGATCCCGCGGCGCCCACCCACGTGGCGACCCTCGGGGGGTTCGTCAACCTCGTGGACGTCGTGGCGCCCGTCCCGCCGGCGGACAGCGGAACCGCCATCGTCTACCTGGCCGATGCGGACCAGGGGTTCTTCGCCGTGGACGTCTCGGACCCGTCGGATCCGTCCGTCCTGGCATCCTGGCCCGCCACGCGGCCGGCGCGGGCCGTGGCGGTGGAGCACATCGAGTCCGTGGCGTGGATCGGCACGGCCATCGCCATGGAGGGGATCGACATCGCCTGCCCGATCTGCAACGGCCTCCAGTGGGAGGCGGACCCGGATCCCATCCAGACCGGGGGGGAGCACTCGACGGTGACGGTGACGGTGCTCGACCTGGCCGGGGATCCGGTCACCGGCGCGACGGTGACCGGGACCACGACCCTGGGGACGCTGGGGCCGTTCTCGCCCGGCCTCGACGGCGGCACGTACGAGGCGACGCTGACCTCCGGGGCCACCTCGGGCTGGGCGGAGATCACGTTCTCGGTCGATGGCACGGAGTGCTCCACGAGGGGGCGGGTCCGGATCGACTGCAACGTCGGGCCGCCGCTGCCTCCCCAGGGGTTGACCGTGAGCGGCGTGACGGACGACAGCATTTCGCTGGACTGGTCCACCATGACCTGGGCGGCAGGGTACCGGATCTACCGCGGGACCCTGCCCGTGGGTGACCGGGGGGCGACGGAGAGCGACTTCACGGATACGGGGCTCTCCCCGGGGATGGAGTACTGCTACACGGTGACGACGCTGGACGCCTGCGACGGCGAGACGGAGCACTCGGAGGAGGTGTGCGCGACGACGGCGGGCGATCCCATGACCTGCATGTTCCCCGTGACCGCCGTGCGGCGTCCGGAGGAGACGAGCTGCGGGTACTGGGAGAACGTCGTCCTCGGAGACTCGCTCGTCCTGGCCGACAGCACCGGCTTCTCCATCTGGGACGTCACCGATCCGAGCCACCCCGCCTTCCGGCTCCATGCCGGCGGGCCGCAGTGGGTCATTGCGCTGGACGTCCGCGACGACGGGCTCCTCGCGGTGGTGCAGGAGACCGAGGGGGTCTTCTTCTGGGACATCACGGACCCCGACGCGCCGTTTCTCGTCGGATCGTACCGGCCCTACCTTCTGGGTCTCGACGTGGCCATGACGGACCAGTACGCCTACGTGGCGAAGGGTCGGGGGTTCGACGTGGTGGACATCCACGACCCGGCCCGCCCCAGCGTGGTCCCGGCGGTGACGGCCGGTGCGTCGGCACTGGTCGTCGAGGGCGGACGGCTGTACGTCGGTGAGACGCTGCCCCGCCTGAGCATCTTCGATCTCTCCGACCCGTCGAGCCCGGTTTTCCTCGGGCGCGTCGATCTCCCGGACGCCCCGAAGAACCTGGCCGTGGGCGGCGATCATCTGTACGCCAGCTACCGGTTCTCCGAGGATGTGACGGTCGTGGACGTCTCCAACCCCGCCGCTCCGTCGGTGGTCACGACGTACACGGCCTCCGGAGAGGTCGGGGACATGGCGCTCTCCGGCGGGTTCCTCTGGCTCGGGACGGCACACGGGGGGCCCCCGGTCGGACTCGAGGTGGTGGACGTCTCCGACCCGGCCGCTCCCGTGCAGGAGGGCACCCTCGAGACGGACGGGGGAGGCCGGGGGATCGCCCTCGACGGCGACACGGTGTATCTCGGAGACAGGGAGACCATGTTCGACGTCATCGACGGGACGCATCCCGACGCCCCCGCTCTCCGCTGGAAGGGCGATCGGGACGGGGACATCACGGACGTGGCGGTGGCCGGTGACGTGGCGTACGTGGCGCTGGACCCGGACGGCCTCGTCACCGTCGACGTCTCCGACCCGACGGCGCCCGTGGCGCTGGGATCGGTCAACACCTCCGGCACGGCCCGGGCCGTCGCCGTCGAAGGAACGGTGGCCTGCGTCGCGGACGGAGGGGATGGCCTGGCCATCGTGGACGTCTCCACCCCCTCGGCCCCGAACGTCCTTCGGCACGTCGGGCTCACCGACGCGTGGGACGTGGCCGTGGCCGGCGGGCTGGCGTTCGTCGCCGACGCCTCCTCGGGACTCCGGATCGTGGACGTGGATCCTCCGGGATCCGCGTCGGTCGTGAGCACCCTGTCCACCACGGGGTTCGCGAGGGGTGTGGCGTATGCGAACGGCCTCGTATACCTGGCGAGCAGTTCTGGAGGGCTTCGCATCGTGGACGTCAGCGACCCGACGAGTCCTTCCGAGATCGGCTCCGCTGCGACAGCGGGCTCGGCGCACGCCGTGACGGTGGACGGCGGCTGGGCGTACGTCTGCGAGGGGGTCAACGGACTCGAGGTCTTCGATGTCTCGGACCCGTCGGCGCCGGTGCCGGTCGCGTCGTATAGCCACGGCGCTGGCTTCATCGCGGTGGACTCCGTGCTCTCGGGAACGCTCCTGTACGTCGCCACGTGGAACAAGGCGATCTACCGGTTCGACGTCTCCGATCCGAGGAATCCACTGAGAATAGGGACCCAGAGAACCACGGATTTCCACAACGGGGCCCTCGCCTTCGGGGGGGAGTATCTCTACACGGCCTCGGAGTCGGTGATGGAGGTGTTCTCGCTTCGCTGCCAGGTGCCGGTGGCGCGGTTCGACGTGACGGACCGCGGGCTCGATCAGGACTTCGAGGACGAGAGCCTCTACGCGCCGCGGACCCACGCATGGGATTTCGGCGACGGGGACGGCTCCACCGACTGGAACCCCACCCACACGTACCCGGCCTGCGGTTACTACACCGTGCAGCTGACCGTGACCAACGACGCCGGGTCCGACACCACCGCGCGGTCGATTCCCGTGGGGTGCGACCTGGATCACGACGGCCACGTGAACGGGGTGGACCTGCTCGACGAGCTCGCCGAGATCTACGATTCCGACGGGATCCTCGCCTCGGAGGCCGGCGGGCCGGAGCACCTGGGCTCGTCCCAGTACGACACCAACGCGGACGGGATCCTGGATTCGGCCGACCTGGCGGGGCTTCTCGGCAACCAGCGGTGATCGCGGGACTCTCGGGCCGGGTCCGTGCGGGGCGGTCGTACGGACCCCGGCGCCGCGGCCCGGCGGCCGGGGCTCCGGAAGGGGGGCGACCCCTCCCGGCTTTCCCGGGGAAGGCCGCGGAGGGGCCGTCCGGCGGAGGGCCGACGGCGGATCAGGGCGCCTGGGGTTTCGGTTGCTCGACGACGAGCGGGTGCGCCTCGGCCCACGGGTCGTGGCGCACCGCCGTGAGCTGCCAGCAGACGCGCAGCCCGGGCGTCCCGCCGGCGATCCGGAACCGGTTCCCCGCGACGGGGTCGGCGACGTAGACGGGGGCCCACCCGCCGACGGTGGTCAGCTGGTACCGGACGTCGGTGTTGATCGCCTCGAACCAGTCCGGGAGCTCGATCCACGCCTGGCCCTCTCCGTCGAGGGTCACCGTGCCGCTGTACAGGTCGATCCGCTCGGAGGACTCCACGCTGGCGTGAACGAGTACGCGGTTCCCGGGGTTCCGGGGGTCGTCGATGACGAAGCTCTTGGACGCCGCGGTCAGCGTCCCCGTCACGTGGACGTTGCCGTCGAAGTAGCCCGCGTACCCCGAGCTCGAGGCGGTCCTTCCGAAGACGCCCACGGCGTTGCCCGTCGTGGCGGTGTTCGTGCCGGAGACGCCGTACCCGGTGGGGGAGGCCGCGGTCCCGAAGACCCCGATGGTGGAGCCGGTCGTGGCGGAGGCGACGCCCTTGACCCCCGTCCCGGAGGACGACGGGGCGTTGCCGAGCACGGCGACGGTGCCGCCCGTCGAGGAGGAGACGTACCCGTTGATGGCGATGCCGTCGGGGGAGTCGCTCCTGCCGAAGATGCCGACCGCCGTGCCCGAGGCCGCCGCGTTGGTCCCCCAGACCGCCGTGCCGTCGGGGGATGCCACGGTTCCCTTCACGCCGATGACCCCGCCCGTCGTGTGGCTGGCCGACCCGCTGACCCCGATCCCGGTGGGACCCATGGCGTACCCCTCCACCCCGATCCCCCCGCTGGATGTCGCCTTGTTGGCTCCGTACACCCCGGTGCCCGAGGGACTCCACACGTCGCCCTCCACTCCCCGGGTTGTGCCCGAGGTGGCGTTGCCGAGGCCGGCCACGCCGATACCCGAGGTGGAGAACGTGCTGCCCTGGACTCCGGTCACCTGTCCCGTCGTCGAGGAGGTCGAGCCGAACACCGCCGCGCCGGTGTCGCCGGTGTTCCCCGCCAGCAGCCCGTACGAGCCACCCGTGGCCGAGAGGGCCGTCGTGCCGCCCTGGATCGTCAGCCCCGTCCCGGACGCGACGGTCCAGGTCTGGCCGACGTGGTCGTGGTCCGACCGGGAGGCCTGGGTGGCGGAACCGGAGCCGCCGAACCGGACGGCGATGGTCGTGCCGGAGATGGAGATCCCGTCCCCCGCCGTGTAGGAGGCGCCGTCGTCGACTCCATCGGCGAACCCCGCGGGCATCCCCGAGATGCCGTTCCACGGTGTCGTGGCGGCCCAGATGGCGTGGGGGGTGGGCGTCAGCTCGAACCGCGGCGTCAGGGTCGTGTACGTGGTGGTCCCGGCCTGCCGGACCTCGAGCTCGAGGAACCGCTGGTTCCCGTCGTAGACGGCGCCGAAATCGAGCGGCAGCTCGAACCGGCCGCCGGTCACGGTGACGCCCTGGATCTCCAGGGTCGTACCGATCTGCGTTCCGGCGGCCACGTCGTCCCACAGGCTCGCCCGGAAGTCATAGGTCCCGTTCGCCGGCGTGCCCGCGTCCTCCAGCGTGCCCTGGTAGAGGAACACCGTGCCGACGGCCGCCCTGGAGGAGCCGGC
>JAMOVQ010000065.1 GCA_027067575.1 Thermoanaerobaculia bacterium
TTCCGGCGGCCACGTCGTCCCACAGGCTCGCCCGGAAGTCATAGGTCCCGTTCGCCGGCGTGCCCGCGTCCTCCAGCGTGCCCTGGTAGAGGAACACCGTGCCGACGGCCGCCCTGGAGGAGCCGGCCTGGAGGACCGGGGAGCCTCCCGGCCCCTCGGCCCGGCCCCCGGTCACGGTGCGCTGGGCGCCGGCTGGCAGGCAGGCCAGCAGCAGTGCCAGTGTCAGTGTCGTGGTGGTGGTTCCCTTCCTGGTCATCATCGCCTCCTCCGTTCGCATCAGTAGATCGACCCGAGGAACGTGACGGTGTCGCCGCCGTCCGTCGTTCCGGAGCCGTCGAGATCGGTGCTCTTCGGTGCGCCGCACGCCGGGTCGGCGGCGCACCGGAGGATCCACGCCAGGTCCGAGGCGCCGCACGCCCCGTTCATGTCGATATCGCAGTCGGCCTCGCAGGCGTCGCCGACGCCATCGCCGTCCGCGTCCTCCTGTCCGGGGTTCCACGTCCCGGGACAGTTGTCGCAGGCGTCGCCCACGCCATCGGCATCCGTGTCCTCCTGTGCGGGATCGAACTCCGCCGGGCACAGGTCGCAGGCGTCGCCGACCCCGTCGGCGTCCCCGTCCTCCTGGCCCGGATCGAACGTGTCGGGACAGACGTCGTCCACGTTGTCGACGCCGTCCCCGTCCCGGTCGTCGTCGCAGGCGTCGCCGACGCCGTCCCCGTCCATGTCTTCCTGCCCGGGATCGGGCACGAACGGGCACACGTCGTCGGCGTCCACGATGCCGTCGGAATCCGAGTCGTCGCAGGCGTCGCCCGCGCCGTCGCCGTCCATGTCCCCCTGCCCGGGGTTCCAGAGGAAGGGACAGTTGTCACAGGCGTCGCCGACGCCGTCCCCGTCGTCGTCCTCCTGGCCGGGATTGGACAGGAGGGGGCAGTTGTCGGACCCGTCGGGGATCCCATCCCCGTCCGAGTCGAGGTGGATCCCCGCGGACCAGTACCCGCCCACGAGCCCGAAGCCACCGCCGTCGGCGCTTCCCGTGTCCGGCTGACCCGCCGTGCCGCGGACGGTGAACGGTCCGCCGCCGGCGGTACCGCCTCCACCGTCCACCGTCCACCAGTCGACGCGCTGGCCGGCCGCTGGCGCCGCCGCCAGGATCAGCACGGCGGCCGCCGCGAGGACGGGTCGCGTCCATCGATCCCCCCGCTGGTTCCGTCGCTCCATCGAGCACCTCCGCCCGGAGTGCCGGGTCTGCGAGGGTGAGGAGCAACACCCGTGCCGGGTCTTCCAGCCTCGATGTGGGGAGAGCTTACTGGCGGTGCCGAGGGGTGTTACGGAACGGGTGCGCGCGGCCGGGAGGTGTGCGCCGTCTCGATCCCGGGATCGTGCCGTCTCGGTCGTGAGACGGGGGCCGGTCCGGAACGGTCGCCACGAAGAACCCGTCCTCCCCCTCGGGCTGGTACTTGGGGAGGAGGATCCACCCGTCGAGCGGGGACCGGACGAGCTCACCGTTCTGGTGCGCCAGGGGCTGGCCCGCCGTCACGCGGTCGAAGGTGGCGAAGCCGGGCAGCATGGTGAAAGAGGCCCCCGGCGGGATCCGGTGTCGGTGGGCCACCTCGAGCTCGCCGGGGACCCCCTCCGGGACGCCGGGAAGGGTCTCCCGGGATGGCCCCGCCGGTCCGGTGATGCCGAGGGCTCCGAGCGCACGGAGGAGCGCCTCGGCCAGGACCGCGGCAGCCTCGTCCACCGGCGCGCCGAGCTCGACGGCCATGGCGGGGTATCCGTGGCGGGTCACCCATCCCAGGAGAAGCCCTTCGAGGTGCCGTTCGAACCCTGTGATCAGCGGGGCCCCGAGGGTGCGGGCGACCTTCAGGGCGAGGCCGGGGCCGGGCCATGGAAGGGAGAAGGGGGGGCAGGGTCCGGAGCTCGTGTGGCAGTCGATCACCAGGGCGGGGCCGTCGTGACGCTCCAGCTCGGTCCGGAGGATCCGTTCGAGCGCCTCCCGCTCCCGTGCCTCGGCGTCGGCCCCGGCCGGCGGATCGTCCCAGATCCGGTTGAGGTCCCGGTCGAGGAACCGCCGGCCTGCGGCCAGGGCCGCAAGGTTTCCGGCGAGGCCGAGGAACGTCCCGTGGACCGGGGGGATCCTGGACTCCAGGAGGCCGAGAACCTGCTGGATCGCGAGGACTCCGGCGGGCTCGTTCCCGTGGATGCCGCCCACGGCGATCAGCAGTGCGCCCGGCCGTGGTCCGCTGACGCGGCCGAGCAGGCGGGGGACCTCGAGCCCCTCGGAGGAGACGAACGACGCCATGGGCGGCGTAGTGTACACCAGCAGAGTCGGCCCGGGGGTACAATCGGTCCGGAGGTTCCCATGACGCATCCCTGGCACGACATCCCCATCGGTGGCGACGCTCCGAAGGAGTTCTCTGCGGTGGTGGAGATCCCCAAGGGGAGCAAGGTCAAGTACGAGCTGGACAAGCCCTCGGGGCTGCTGCGGGTGGACCGTGTGCTCTACTCCTCCGTGGTCTACCCCGCGAACTACGGGTTCATCCCCCGGACCCTGGGCGACGACAACGATCCGCTGGACGTCCTCGTGCTGATGCAAGAGCCGGTGGTCCCCCTGTCGATCCTCCGGGTGCGCCCCATCGGGATGATGACCATGGTGGATCACGGCCAGAACGACGAGAAGATCATCTGCATCCACCTGGACGACCCGGAGTACCGGTCGTACGTGGCGATCCAGCAGCTGCCGCCACACCGGCTGACGGAGCTCCGCCGGTTCTTCGAGGACTACAAGAAGCTCGAGGGGAAGGAGGTCGCCGTACACGACTTCTTCGGCCCGGTGGAGGCCGTGGAGGCCGTGGGGCATTCGATGGCGCTGTACCGGCAGCGGTTCGGGGAACGCGGATGAACGGCGCCGGCCTGCCCCGGGGGGTTCTCGACCATCTGCGCGAGGCCGCCGGTGACGATGCGGTGTCCGTCGATCCCGAGGCGGTCGAACGGTGCGCCGCGGACGAGACGGAGGACCTGCGGTTTCTCCCGGCGGCCGTCGTCCGCCCGCGCCGCCGGGAGGCGGTGGCCGCGGTGCTCGGGACGTGTCTTGACGCCGGCGTCCCCGTCACGCCCCGGGGTGGCGGCACGGGGCTCTCGGGGGGCGCGTTGCCCGTGGAGGGCGGCGTGGTCCTCGACCTGACGGGGCTCGACCGGATCGTCGCGATCGACGAGGCGAACATGACGGTCACGGTGGAACCCGGCGTCGTTACGGAGGTCCTCCAGGACGCCGTGGAGGCCAGGGGACTGTTCTACCCGCCCGACCCGGCCTCGCGGGGCTCCTGCACCATCGGCGGCAACATCGCCGAGGACGCGGGCGGGCCCCGGGCCGTCAAGTACGGGACGACCGGCGCGTGGGTGATGGCGCTGGAGGCGGTCACGATGGACGGGACCGTGGTCCGGACGGGGAGCGCGTGCCGGAAGGACGTGGCGGGGTACGACCTGACGCGGCTCCTCGTCGGGTCGGAGGGCACCCTGGCGGTGGTGACGGAGGCGACCTTGAGGCTGATCCCCGCCCCGGCCGCCCGGCGGCTTTTCCTGGCGGCCTTCCCGGACCTGGAATCCGGGATCGGCGGGGTGCTCGAGGTGTTGGGGCGGGTGACGCCGTCCGTGTGCGAGTACCTGGAGGCGGCGGCCGTCGAGGTTGCCGCGGCGTACATCGGGGAACCGGCCCCGGTTCCCGGCTCCGGCTCGTACGTGCTGGTGGAGCTCGACGGAGAGAACGAGACCGTGGTGGATGCCCAGCTGGAGGTGGCCGGAAGCGCGATGGAGCGAGCCGGGGCGTCGGGGATCCTCGTGGCCATGACGCCCCGTGAGGAGGCTTCGCTCTGGAGGCTCCGCCGGGCAACCGGGGAGGCGGTCAAGGCGATCTCGCCGTACCGGGAGATCGACTGCGCCGTGCCCCGGCCGCGCATCCCCGAGCTCATCGCCGGCGTCAAGGCGATCGCCCGGCGCCACGGCGTGGACACGATCTGCTACGGGCACGCCGGGGACGGCAACGTCCACGTCAACGTGCTTCGCCGGGAGCTCGACGGCGAGAGGTGGCGGCGCGTGCTCCCTCCGCTGGCTGGGGAGGTGTTCCGGTTCACGGTCGGTCTCGGCGGAACGATCACCGGGGAGCACGGGGTGGGGTGGATCAACCGGGAGGCGATGCGCCTGCGGCACGGCCCGGCGGAGCTTGAGCTGATGCGCCGGATCAAGTCGGCGTTCGACCCGCGGGGGCTCCTCAACCCGGGGAAGGTCCTCCCGTGAGGTAGAATCACGGCGCCCGGGACCGCCGGGCTGGAGGGGTCATGGCGACGAGGGACGAGGTGCTGCGGATCTGGCCGGAGATCGAGTGGATCCAGGATCCCGGGCTGAGAGCGAAGGTCGCCCGGTGCTGGGAGCTCGCGTTCGAGCGGTCCCCGCTGGAGCCGGAGGACCTGGAGCGGATCCCCTTCACGCTGAAGGTGGAGGACTGCCCGGTGTCGTTCCTTGCCCACAAGCGGCTCGTGGTCCACGTGGCCCGGGAGTCGGGCCTCAAGATCCGGGAGTTCTTCGGCGGCGCGCTGCCCGTGGACATGGACACCCTGATCGCCGGCGCGATCCTCGCGGACGTCGGCAAGCTGCTGGAGTACGAGCCCGACGGCGAGGGGGGGTCCCGCCAGAGCGCCCGCGGGAAGTACCTCCGCCACCCGTTCACGGGCGTGGCCCTGGCGATGGAGTGCGGCCTGCCCGACGCCGTCTGCCACATCGTGGCGACCCATGCGGGTGAGGGGAACATGGTGGCCCGGACGACCGAGGCGTGGATCGTCCACCACGCCGACTTCATGACCTACGAGCCGTTCGTCGCCCGGCTCGAGGTCTGACCCGGTACGGCCACGCCACCCGTCCGGTGATTCTGCGAATCCCGGCGGGGAGAGTGTGGCGTGGCCGTGGTCTCAGTACTGCCCGGCGAAGACGTCGAAGTTGCTGTAGAGGTACGTGCTCATCGCCGTGTCGTACCCCAGGGCCGGGGAGTAGACGAGCCCGCTGGTCGCCAAGGGCGCCCCCCCTCCTCCGGGAGTGACCGCTGCGGAGCTCGTGTTGTCGATCACCGTGATGAAACCCCCGGCGGGTGCCCAGAACGCGTATTCCGTCCCGGGACCGCTGGCTCCGGTCGCAGCGAGATCGTTGTCGGTGCAGTGGAGCGTCCCGAGTGCCGCCGCGAAGTAGACGACGGCGCCGGTGGATGTCGAGGGGGCTGCGAGGTTGCAGCCGTGAATGGCGCCGTGGATCTCACCCGCCGTTCCGCCGTTCGGTATCTGAGTCGTGTCGATGAAGACGGCAGCCAGACCACTCTCCGAGATCAGGGTGGAGCTCTCCGCACGGAACCCGTTGACAGTGAATGAGCTCCCGCCCGCACCGATGAGAGCGATCGCCGCCATCTCGCTCGAGTGGATCTCGCAGCGGTGGACGCGGAGGTGCTTCACGGCACAGTTGCCTCCTGTTCCGATGACCTCGACGCCGTTCCCCGCGGCATCGATCACGACGTTCTCGAACTGGACCCCGAGGAGCAACGAGTCGTTCATGCCGTAGGCGACGCCTGCCGCAGCATCGCTGACGATTCTCAGGTCCCGGTACACGTGGATCCTGTCCACCGGAAACCCCGGCGACACCGGCGCCTGGATCGCAGCGGTATCGATCGCGTGGACCGTTCCGTTCCGGATCTCCAGGTGGTCGATGGGACCGTTGAGCGTGATGGCCGAACCGGAAGGTGGCGTGATGGTGAAGCCGTTGAGGTCGATCGAGACGTCCGGCGCCGCCACGGCCAGCCCCTGGAGCAGGTCGCTGGTCAGCACGTAGCATCCGGGCGCCGCGATGTTGCCGGTGGTCGCGACGTTCGCGGCGGAGATCTCCACGCACCCGTCGCTGGCGAGGAGGGGCGCGGGTAGCCCGGCGAGGGTTCCGATGGTCAGGAGTGCGATTACGCTGGTTCGTCCCATGTCATCCTCCCTTGCGGCCGTGGGGCCGCGGTTGTTCCGGATCAGAAGATCGTTCCCAGGGCGGCGGACAGGTCGGTCGTGGTGACCGCGTGGTCCGAGTTCGCGTCCGTGCCGCCCCAGGAATCCGTGACACTTCCTCCGCGGACGAGGTCGAGGTCCGTTCCACCGTTCGTGTCGTGGTTCTCCACGACGATCCGGGCGAGATCCGTGGCGTCGACATCCCCGTCGCCGTCAGCGTCCCCAGGGACGGAGACGTACGAGGGACCGGTTCCGGAGGCCGTGGCCTGGTCGATGCCGTCCCCTGCGGCGAACGCGTAGGTGTGCGTCGCTCCTGCACCCACGGTGGCGGTGTGGATGAACCGTTCACCGTTCCACGGGACGCCGTCGCACAGTGCGCCGCACCCCGAACTGTCGGCAGCCATCGTGACCGGGGTGCCCGAGTCGAGCGAGACGGTGGGGAGTCCGGCAGCCGGCGGGTCGTTGTCCTGATCCGTGTAGACGACGCTCCATGTGACCGGCGTGGCCGTGTTGACGATCTGATGGGAGACGGCGCCCAGGGAGAGCGCGGGTGCGAACTGGAGGTCGAGGCCGTCGATGTCCGTGTGGGCCGAGGGAATCCCCAGGGCAGACATGTTCCGGATCCCCGTCACCGAACCGTTCGTGACCGTCACGATGTCCTCGTCCTCCGCGGCCGGCAGGGTCCCGGTGATGAACGTCACGTCCGTCGTGAGGAAGTACCGGACGGGGTTCCCCAGCGCGGCGGCGACGCCGTCCACGTCCGCGCGTCCTGCCTCGGCTCCGAGCCAGGCGGAGCCGCCGAGCTCGAGAGCGAAGGACCCAGCCGCTCCGTCGAACCGGACGATGTCGTCGTCCGCATAGGTGGTGCCGCCGAGGGTGACGTCGGTGTCGAACGACAGGAGGAGAACCGGTGACGAGCGGTCGATGACATGGACCGCGTCGACGTCGGCACTGGCCGGGATCCCGTGGGCGCTGCCGTCGAAGAGCAGTGTGAGGACGCCTCCGGAGAGCAGGAGCACGTCCTCGTCGTCGGCCGTCACGCTTCCCGCCCCGAAGGATGTGTCGGTGGAGAACGCCACGTCACCGTTCGGAAAGCATGTGACCGCGTCCACACCGACACCCGGGGGGAGCACTGAGGCGAGGTTGTGGAGGACGGTGAATGCCGCGGATCCGGCGTTCTGGTCGACGATGTCGGCGTCCTCAACGGTGACGGACCCCAGGGTGGCAGGGACGTCCGTCGTCAGCTGGTAATGGGTCGGGGTGGTCTGTGCGGCGCACGGTATCGCCACGGCCATCGCCGCGACGATCGGGGCGAAACGGATCGTTCTCATCGATTCCCTCCGTTTCCCTGAGATGGGACCCTGCCTTGTTCAGGTTACTCTGTGACCAAGATTATTGGCCTGTTGATCCGAGTTGTCAAGGGCGATGGTCTGATGACAGGGGCGGACGATCGGCCGGGGGCTCGGAGCCTCGGTCCTTACCGGGACCGCCTGGCGGGGGTCCGGAGCAGGGCCATGTATACTCCCTTCATGCGGATGCACCGCCGCACCGTGGTCTGTGTCCTCACCCTCCTCGCGGGTGCCGCACTGCCCGTCCCGGCGGCGGAACCCGTGCAGGGCGGATCGGGCCAGTCCTTGTCGCGGTGGGAGCTCGTGCGGAAGGCCGAACGGATCGCACGGGAGGAGAACCTCGACGAGCGGCTGGTCAAGGCGTTGATCCAGGTGGAGTCGGGGTTCAACCCCCGTGCCGTCAGCCGCCGGGGGGCCCTTGGCCTGATGCAGCTGATGCCCTCGACGGCTCGGCGCCTCGGCGTGGCGGACCCGTTCGACCCCGAGCAGAACCTTCGCGGTGGTATCCGGGAGCTGCGGCGGCTGATCGACCGGTACGGCGGGGACATCGTCCTGGCGCTGGCCGCGTACAACGCCGGGGAGGGGGCGGTGGCGAAGTACGGCGGTGTGCCGCCGTACCGCGAAACCCGGGGGTACATCGACCGGATCCTGACGATCTACACGGGCCGGCCGTATCGGCTCGGCTGGCGGACACACCGGCCCGTGCATCTGCTCCGCGATCCCGCGAGCGGTGCGCCGCTGATCACGAACACCGGGGCGGCCCCCCGCCGGCCCCGGAGGGCGCCGGTCCTCGCCGGGGGGTTCGGCCGGTAGGGAGCCGGTCCGCCACAGTGCCAGCGCGTACAGGCGCTCGGCACAGGCGTCGTAGAGCCCGCCGAGCGCCGCTCGGTCCCCGGCGGCGATTCTCCGGAGCAGGAGGGAGAGTTCCAGCGTCTCCCGGCCCTCCTCCGGTTGCTCGGCCGTCCGGTTTCCGCTCGCGGTGTCGCCGATGATCGCCTCCATCGTCGAGTATGACGCGGCAGGGCGCGGTTCTTGTCACGCGGTTCTCCGGACGTTCCGTGGCGGACCTCGGATCCATCGGTTTCACCATGTCGGTGTTCATCGCCGAGCTCGCGTTCACCGATCCGTCCCTGATCGCCCAGGCCAAGGTGGCGATCCTCGTGAGCTCGCTGCTTGCCGGGGTTTTCGGTGCCGTGGTGCTGTGGAGGACCTTGCCGCCGGCGGGTGGGGCGGCGGACACCTGCTGACTCCGCTCGGGGGCGGACGCAGTCCTCGGCCGCCCTGACTGCGGCGGTCTTCGGGCGTTGGGTGGAGCGCAGGACTCGGGATACACCGGAGATCGAGGACACTCCGGAGATTCCGGGCTATCCTTTCTGTGGGCCGCGTCCGGCGGCAGGGAGATGCTGATGACGGGGTACCGGCCGAAGAAGCGGGTTCTGATTCTGTGCACGGGGAACACCTGCCGGTCGCAGATGGCCGAAGGGTTCGTCAACCACCTGCTCGGGGATGCGTGGAGCGCATTCTCCGCGGGGACGGAGCCGGGTGAACGCGTCCATCCCCTCGCCGTCGAGGTCATGCGAGAGGTGGGGATCGACATCTCGGGGGGGCGTCCCGAACCGGTCGACCAGTACATCGGGCAGCGCTGGAATCTCGTGGTGACCGTCTGTGATGGGGCCGAAGCGAGCTGCCCAGTCTTTCCCGGAGGAAACGAACAAATCCACGTCGGATTTCCTGATCCCGCCACGGCCAAAGGGAGCCGGGAGGAGCGGCTCGCGGTGTTCCGGAAGGTCCGGGACGCCATCGCGGCCCGGCTGCTGCCGGAGGTGGAGAGGCGGACGTGACGGCACGGGAAGGGACCGTGTGGCCGTCGGCGGAGGCGATCGGAAGGCTGGGGCAGGCCCACCGGCGGGCGGTGGCGGCGGCGCTCGCCACCGTTCAGCGGCGGCTCGCCGATCTGGAGGCCGCAGGACAGGCCACGCTGCCACGAGCGGCGATGGAGGAACTCGCCCGGACGCTCCGGGCCGCCGGTGGATCGGGACCGGCGGTGGAGGTTCCCTCGATGATCGCGGCCCTGCGGGTGACGGTGGACGAGCTCGAGCCGGAGCGGATGACCCGGTACGGTCCGCTCGATCCGGCTGGCCGGGCCACGCTCATGCAGCTCGTGGAGGCTCTTGGACGGCTGCTCGATGGTGTGCGCGCGTCCGAAGCACACGGTGGGGCGGGACCCGTCCTGCGGCCGGTCGGGGTGGTCCGTTCTCCCTTTCGGGTCCAGGATGGAACGCCCATTCAGCCGGGACGGGGCCGGCGGATGGAGGGGCGGGTCGAGGTGGAACCGGAGTACCGTGAGGCGCTGGCCGACCTCGAGGGGTTCGAGCGGATCTGGCTCCTCTGCTGGCTCCACAGGGCGAGGCCGTGGCGGGCGAGGGTTGTGCCGTACCGTGACGACACGCCGAGGGGACTGTTCGCCACACGGGCGCCGGCACGGCCGAACCCGGTGGGGATCTCGGCGGTCCGGCTGCTGCGCGTGGAGGGGTGCGTGCTCCACGTGGCGGAGCTCGACATCCTCGACGGCACACCGGTGCTGGACGTCAAGCCGTACGTCCCGGAGTTCGACGCGTTTCCGGGGGCGAGGGCCGGCTGGCTGGAGAACGCCGCCGCGCGGGACCTCGCCGACGGACGGTTTGCTCGCAAGGACCAGGAAGACTAATGATCCCTGAGAACTGCCCCGGCGGGGGGTGAACCGGCGGCCGGCCCCCGCGCTTTGCGCGGGCTGCGCGCCTCGCCCGTGCGTCCCGGTGGGAGCGAGCTCCCCCCGGACCGCCCGGGCGATCCGCTGGCGCCGCCTGCGGCGTCGCTGCCGGCCGCCTGGGCTTCGTTGGAGGGCGTTCGGGTCATCGACTTTGGATGAACGGGGCCGCGAGTCTCGCACCCCGGGACCGCCCCCGCCGCGGCCGCTTCGTCGTCACGACCGCCAGGTCAGTTCCTCCTCGCGCCCTTGCGGGAACGGCCCCGGGGCACGATCCGCGCGGCCCCTCCTCGTCACGGCGGGTGGCGGTCGCAGGCCGGGCGCCGCGTGCGCGGCTCCCCCGGGTCGCTGCGCTCCCCGGGGCCGTGGGGGCGTGTGCGCCCCGGCTCCTGCGGCTCGGGCTGCACCCCGTGGCGACGCACCCGTGCGCCGTGCTCACCGTCTTACCCTTCCCCCACCCACGCCCCCTCTCGGGCCAAGACGGCTGCGCTCGCCGCCCGGGCACGCCTCCACGGGGCTTGCCCTCCCCTCCGTCCCCGGACCGCCCCCGCCCCCACGCCGGCCCGTTCCTCGTGGGGCGCTCGATCGCTGGCTGGCCGAGGGCTTCGTTGCGGGGACAGTCCCGATCGTGAAGGGCCTGGTTCTCTGAAGCGCCAACCGGAACATCGCTCCGCTCGTCCCTGGGCGGGCGAGGGGTGGGGTACCAGGTGGAACGACATCCTCTCGGCGGGGGTTCTGGCCGGGTTGCGGGGACAGTCCCGATCGTGATGGACCTCGTTCTCCGAGACGCCAGCCGGGACGTCGCTTCGCTGGTCCCTGGGTGGATGGGTGAGTGGGGTACCAGGCGGAGGTGTCTCGTTTCGGCCGAGGTGAGAGTAGGGGACGGTGATTTTCTTTCGATCGGTGCGTGGCCGCGATGGAGCGCGGGCGTGAGCCCGCAACCTCGTTGGCATCAAGAAAGGGACGCTGTTTGTCTCCCGATCGGGGTGATGGGCGCCGGTATGCTGCCTCACCCTCGGGGGATCACCGGCCAGGG
This sequence comes from Thermoanaerobaculia bacterium, assembly GCA_027067575.1. Classification (GTDB taxonomy): domain Bacteria; phylum Acidobacteriota; class Thermoanaerobaculia; order Thermoanaerobaculales; family Sulfomarinibacteraceae; genus JAMOVQ01. Next base: position 11,155 of record JAMOVQ010000065.1, read on the forward strand.
CAGAGTGGAGCGGCTTCAACCCGTTCGGGAGTGGCTCTGAACGGCCGATCGCTTGGTGAGGATGAGCCCCGGGGGCCGTTCCCTCGGTCGCCGGGGTCCCGGCATCAGCCGTGGGTCGGGGGGTCCGTGTTGTCTCCTGGCGGGAGCGGCATCCCGTGGTGGACAGCGATGACCACGACCAGGTCCGGGCTCGCGACGGTGCCGTCGGAGTCGGCGTCGTCGTTGGGGGAGCCCAGGTGGGTTCCGCCGGCGGTGTCCGCGGCCGCCGTGCCGTCGAGGTCGAAGATCTCGGCGACGAGCCCCGGCAGGTCGGCGGCCGTGACGGTGCGGTCGGCGTTGTCGTCGCCCGGGAGGGCGAGGCGGAGCCGGAGAAGCTGGACCGTCCGCGCGGGGATCGTGCCGAGGTGGATGTCGGGCGGAGCCGTCGTGCCCGGCGACCAGTGGAGTGTCAGCGGCGATCCCGCGTCCAGCGGACCGATCCATTCCAGCGACGGCGTCTCGAGGTAGAACTGCGAACCGGCGGAGAACAGGCCGCCGGGGTGGAGGACGCCCCGGTGGGTACGGTTCGCGCCTGTCCAGTTGATGGCGACGATCGCTGTGTCGCCGTGGTGTTCCCACACCGAGATCAGAACGGTGGGAACGGGCATCGCTGTCGCGCCGATGTCCTGGATCACGTTCCCGGTGGAGGAGTCGATGGAGGGCATGACGTTGGAGGGGTAGGTTGCGGCAAAGTGCGCCGGGTTGCTTCCCGACAGCGCGGCGATGGGGTTGGTCACCGTGGAGACCTCGGGGTCCGAGAAGTCCTCGTCGAGCGGTTCCATCATCCGCCCGTGGAGCAGGAACGGGCCGCACCCCCTGTCGTCGTACGCCGACCAGAGCCGCCGGAGGAAGGCGGCGATCTCGAGGCCCGAGCCACCGGGATCGACGGCCGGGTCCACCACGAGGTTCCCGTCCGCGTCCACGTCCACGAGTGGGGCCGTCTCGTACTCGGTGAAGTCGTTGAGTTCGATCCGGTAGCCGGCGTTGGCGTAGAGTGCGTTGACGAACGCCCACAGGTCGATCATCTGGTCCGTGCTCAGGCCGTCGTACCCTGTCTGGTACGGGCTGGTGTCGAGTGCGGCGCTGGAGAACGGCATCCCGAGCTGGGTGACGGGTTGCCACTCGTGGTAGACGGCGCTCCACAGCGGCGGCGCCCAGTCCAGCGAGAGGTCCGGTGCGGCGCCCAGGAGCGAGCACTCGTAGAACCGCATCAGGGAGGGCGGCCAGACGTACCCGTCCTGCACGAGATCGAGCCGGCCTGCGGCGCCCTCGTCCACGGCCTCGCTGATGACGAAGCTCGCGTCGGGTTGCTTGCCGTTGTCCGCGGCCCGCTCGACCGTTTCGTCGCGGAGGGCGGCCAGGAACCGGCGTTTGCCCTCCATCCAGGAGTCACCACCGTGGCCCGGGTGGTCGGGCGAGTGGTAGGCCAGTATGGCTCCGGCTCCGATGAGTGTGTCCAGATAGATTCCGCTGGAGCCGACCCAGGTCATGACGTCGTGGACGACGTGGTCGGTGTAGTACTGCCCGATGGTCGCGTGGCCGAGGTCGAACCGCATCTCGTCGGCCGAGAAAACCGAACCGTCCCGGTTCCGCAGCTCGGCCTGGGGAACATCCACCGAGAAGTGCTGTGTGTACCAGTTCGAGGTTTTGGAGACGCCCGAGGCGTACAGGTAGACCGAGACGGTGTACCCCTCGGCCTCCATGTCGCCCACCACGTCGGGGACGCCCGCGTCGATGGTGCCGGAGACCGGGGTGTCCGGCGTGGCGACTCCCTGGCCGCCGTCGAGGTACGTCTGCCAGTGGGAGAGCGGCAGGGCGTTCGCGATCCCCACGGGCTCGAAGATCGCCCGGACACGGTCGGCCTGGCGCTGGAACCCCCGGTACAGCGGCTCCCCGCTGGAGGCCGTCCCGAGCTGGATATGGCCGGTGATCCAGAACGGGCGCCGGCCCACGCCCAACCCGCCGTTCGCGGGGGCGGGAGGAACCGCCTGGGCCGATGCCTCGAACGCGTCCCGGTACGGCGCCAGGCCCGCCCACCAGAAGGCGTTCGTGTGGGCGACCACCACACCGGTGATGGCAGGGTAGGGGCTCAGGTAGTCGTTGTCGAACCCGTCCGGATCGTTGCCATCGAACGCGGGGTAGGCGTCGTGCCACCAGGTGGCGGCAGGATCCGTGGCCGAGGGGACGTGCCAGGCGTGGTGGAAGACCTTGAAGAAGCCGGAGAAGTCGAGGGCTCCCTGGACGAGCACGTGCCGGTACCCATCGGCCAAGGGGTCCATGTCGGCCAGGAACGCGATCCCGAGGTACTGCCCGCCATCCGGGCCCGGCCCGGGGTGGCGAAGATCGTGGGATAGCCCAACGGCACCCATCATGTCGAGCGGACCCGCGGTGAGGATCGACTTGCCGTTGTTCGGGACCAGCACCCGCGCCCGGCGCTGGGCTTCGGCGAGAGTCTCGGACCCCTGGGGCTCGATGGGGGCGGCCCAGTGGAGGATCGGGAACCGGACGATGTCGATGGAGGCGTCCGATCCGGCCTCGCGGGTCACGCCGATGGTCCAGCGGAGCCATGGCTCCCCGGGCTCGGCACGGACGGAGAGCGAGACGGTGAAAGCGTCGGTCCCGCCGGAGTCGGTCACACCCTCCCAGGTGCAGGTTGCACCGAGGCCGTCGGCGTCCCACTCCACGGTATGGCCTCCGGCGGCCTCTGGCCCCAGGACCTCCTGGGGGCCTCCAGTGCGTGGCGTCAGGACGAGACGCCACAGTCCGGCGTCGCCGGGAGTGGGCGACAGGGTCCGGAACGCGAACGTCTCGCCGGATCGTCCCAGCTCCACGAGGGTCAGGCCAACCGTGGCGTCCTCGCCGAGGACCGCCCGGATCGTGCCGTTATCGATCTCCTGCGCCGTGAGGCCCGGTGTGAGGACCGTCGCAGCGAGAACCGCAAGAGCCGCGAACGTCGATCGCCGTCCCATGGTGATCCTCCCTGTCAAAGAGTCCTGGTTTTCTCCTCCACGATACCTCTTCCTGTGATCCAGGTCACGGGGTGACGGCCGGACCAGCCCGCGATGGGGGGAGCGGGGCTTCTGGTCCGTTCCGGGGTATCATCGCTCCATGGGTATCTCGACGGGGCGCGGAGACGACGGGAGCACGGCGCTGTTCGGCGGCGCGAGGGTTCCAAAGGACGATCCGAGGGTCGAGGCGTACGGCACCATCGACGAGCTCAACGCGGTGCTCGGGGTGCTCGCCGCGGAGGCGATCGGGGAGGTACCGAGGGCGCGGCTGCACGAGGTGCAGGCTTCGCTGCTGACGCTCGGGGGGATCCTGGCGGACCCCCAGGGGCGGGTCGGGTACGACGCCGCGGCGGCCGATCCGGCCGCGCTGGAACGGTGGATCGACGCGATGGAGGCCGAGCTCGAGCCGCTGCGGCGGTTCATCTTGCCGGGCGGGACACGGGCTGCGGCGGTGGCGCACCTGGCGCGGACGGTGTGCCGCCGTGCCGAGCGGCGGGTCCGGACCGTGGCGCGGGAGGCGGAGGGTGTCGCACCGGTCCTGGTCTATCTCAACCGGCTCTCGGACGCCCTGTTCCTGCTCGCTCGGTCGATCAACGCCGGCGCCGGTGTTCCGGATCCGGAATGGACTCCGCCGGGCCGCTCATGAGGGTCCCAGCGGCGGGGACAGGGTGCCCGGTGGTACAATGCGATCCGTGCGCGTGACGAGACCACCTCGGGAGGCGTCGGTTCGGGGCCGGTCGTGGGCTCCGCCAGGAGACGTGTGCCACCGCCGTGGATAGCATCCCCCCATCACCTGATCACGGACCGTCGAAAGGCACCCAGGCGTGCGGAAGGTGATTCTGCGCGACGCCCACCCCGAGCGGCTGTTCGGGGTGCGTGACGAGAACCTCCGGTACCTGGAGGAACGGCTCGGTGTCACGGTCAGTGCCCGGGGCGGCGAGGTGTCGGTGAAGGGGAATCCGGAGAGCGAGGCGCTGGTCGCTCGGCTCCTCGGGGCGTTCGACAACCTGCTTGCCCAGGGGTGGTCGATAGATCGGGAGGCGTTCCGGACCGGCGTCCGCGTGCTCGAGGAGGACGTGGAGATCGACCTCGTCGAGTTCTTCCTCGACACGACGATCCCGGAGACGCTCAAGCGGCTCGTCGTGCCCCGGAACCTCGCCCAGCGGCGGTTCATCCAGTCGGTGCTCCACAACGACTACGTCTTCGCCGTCGGGCCGGCGGGGACCGGCAAGACCTATCTTGCCGTGGCCGTTGCGGCGGCCCAGCTCCTGGATAACCGGGTCCGGCGGATCGTCCTGACACGGCCGGCGGTGGAGGCGGGGGAGCGGCTCGGGTTCCTTCCCGGGGACCTCGAGGAGAAGATCAACCCCTACCTGCGGCCGGTGTACGACGCGCTGTACGACATCCTCGGGTATCAGCGGGTCTCCAAGCTGATGGACCGGCAGACGATCGAGATCGCGCCGCTGGCGTTCATGCGTGGCCGGACGCTCAACGATGCGTTCATTATCCTCGACGAGGCCCAGAACACCACGCGGGAGCAAATGAAGATGTTCCTGACGCGGATGGGGTTCCACTCGAAGACGATCATCACGGGCGACATCACGCAGATCGACCTGCCGGGCGGGAGGCGATCCGGCCTCGTGGAGGCGATCGAGGTGCTGGACGGGGTCGAGGGGATCGGGTTCGTCCGGTTCACTCACCGCGACGTGGTCCGCCACCGGCTGGTCCAACGGATCGTCGACCGGTACGAGCGGTTCGAGGCGGACGGGACGGAGGGCGACGGGGGGGGCGGTGGGTAACTGGCTTCCCTGGAAGTGGCGCAGGCGGTCCCCAGGGGGCCGGATCGGCAAGGCGCTGGGGGTCCGGGCGGGGTGGTGGGACCGGATCCTCGAAGAACCCAGGGCATGGGGCGCGCTGGCCGTAGTCCTGTGCACGTGGCTCCTGCTGCCCTCGTCGGGGATCGAGGTGCCCCGGTGGAAGGCCGGCGAGATCGCCGCGCACGACGTGGTGATCCGGAGGGACGTGACGCTGCCCGACGAGACCGCGACCGAGGCGCTCCGGGAGGAGGCGAGGGCCTCGGTCCTCCCCGTGTACGACCTGGAGCCCCGGGTCAGGGACGGTCTCGTGGATGGTATCCACCGCCTGATGGCGGCCTGCCGGAAACAGCTGGAGTCTGGCGGATTGGACCCGGAAGGTCTCGCCTCCGAGAGCGATCTCGTGGTGACGCCCGACGTTGTCCGGGTTCTCTCCGCGTCCCGGTGTTCCGAGGAGCTCGAGGCGACGCTGGTGGCGTGTATCGAGGCGCTCTACCGGACCGGCGTCGTGGATGACGCCCGGCAGCTCGAGCAGGTCGGGGCCAGGGGGGTGACGGTCCGGAACCTGGAGACCGGCTCCGAGCGGCAGAGGACGCTCGCCCAGCTCTCCAGCGTGACGGATGCCCGGACGGGTCTCCAGACGGCGTTTCGAGCGTTGCTTCTGGAGCACGACACTGTCAAGCGCCGGTGGCTCCAGCCACTGGCGTCGTTCCTCGCGGCCAACGTGCTCCCCGATCTCGTCTACAACCGTGCCGAGACGGCGGCCCGGCGCGAGAAGGCGGCAGCCGAGGTGACCGAACGGGTCCAAGTGCTCCGCCGGGGGCAGGTGCTGATCCGGCGAGGCGACCGGGTGACCCCGGCGGTGGAACGGACGCTCCAGGCGCTGGCGGCCCGCCGGTCGGAACTCTCGTTCCTGTACGTCGGCGCCGGGATCGGCCTGATGATGCTGCTCATCGTGGTGGGCTGGTGGAAGGTGATCCCGGCGGGCGCGGGACGTCGGGAGACGTGGTACCGGCTCTCGGCCGTGTACATCCTGATGATCCTGTTCGTCGGCGTGGACCGGCTGGGGCTGTTCCTTGCCAACGCTGCCGCGCTCGCCAGCCAGAACGGCTTGACGGGTGACGCCGACATCCTGCTCCAGGCGCTCCCCCACGCCGCGGGACCGCTCGTGGCGGCGCTCCTGTTCGGGACACGCGCAGGCGTCCTGTTCGCCGGGTTCGAGTCGCTGGCCTCCGGAATCCTGCTCGGGGGGAGTTTCGTCGCGGTTCCGTACGCCTTGGCTGGCGGCCTCGTGGCGGCGATGGCGACGCCGATGGTGCGGGAGAAGACCTCGGCGCTGACGCGGATCGGCTTCATGGTCGGCGCCACGGAACTCGTGGCGTACTGGGTGCTCCGGCTCTACCGCGGCCTGGAGGGGGACGCCGGTGCGCTCCTCCTGGGCGGGCTGTTCGCTTTCCTGTCGGGACCGCTGTCCACCGCCGTGGCCGGTTTCGTCGTCCCGATCCTCGAACGTGTGTTCGGGATCCCGACCGACCTCCGGCTGCTCGAGCTGTCCAACCAGAACCTTCCGCTCCTCCGCGATCTGGCGGCGCAGGCCCCGGGAACGTTCCAGCACTCCGTCGCCGTGGCATACCTGGCCGAAGCGGCGGCGGACGCGATCGGCGCCAACGGGCTGCTGATCCGGGTCGGCGCGTTCTACCACGACATCGGCAAGCTGATCCGGCCCGGCTACTACGTCGAGAACCAGCGGGGCGAGAACCCTCACGACCGCCTGTCGCCATCCATGTCCGCTCTGGTCGTGATGAGCCATGTCAAGGAGGGGTTGGAGCTGGCGCGGAAGGCGAAGCTCCCGCTGCCGATCCGGCAGGCGATCGCGACCCACCACGGGACGAAGCTCGTGCGCTACTTCTACTCGCGCGCGGTGAAGGAGGCGGAGGAACGCGGGGGGAAGAACGCGGTCCGGGAGAGCGATTTCCGGTACCCGGGACCGAGGCCGGGCACCAAGGAGCTCGGCGTCCTCCTGCTCGCCGATGCGGTGGAGGCGGCGTCCCGCACGCTCAAGGACCCCACGCGAAACAGGATTCGCGACATGATCGAGGCGATCGTCTCCGATGCGCTGAAGGACGGCCAGCTCGACGAGTCCGAGCTGACGTTCCGGGAGCTCGAGGTGATCACCGCGACGTTTGCGAAGGTGTTGTCCAACACGTACCACCACCGGGTCGACTACCCGGGGTTCGACTTCAACCGAAAGGTCCGGAACCATGAATCGGGTTCGGTTCGTCTGGCAAAGAAGGCCTTCGGGACCTGCGGCTGACCGGCTGCGCCGGGTCGTCGATGGCGTTCTCTCCCGTTCCGGCGTGGACGGGGCGGATGTCGGGATCGTTCTCGGCGACGATGCGCTGCTGGAACGGCTCAACCGGGAGTACCGCCACGTGGAGAGCCCCACGGACGTGCTGTCGTTCCCGGACGGGACGCGTCTGCCGGACGGCCGCACGGTTCTCGGGGAGATCGTGATCTCCCTCGACACGGCGCGGCGGCAGGCGGCGGAGCTGGGGCACGGCGAGATTCGGGAGCTCGAGGAGCTCGTGCTTCACGGCGTGCTCCACCTGCTGGGACACGACCACGAGACGGACGGGGGTGTGATGGACGGGATCGAGATCGAGTTGCGGCGGGAGCTGCTGTCATGAGCGCGAGCCTCGTGGCCTGGCTTCGGAACCCCGTGACGGTGGCGCTGGGCATCGTCTTGCTGTGGAGCAGTGTCTTGCTTCTCGAGATGGTGCTCCGGGTCCTGGCGGAGATGGGGAACGTCCGGTTCCAGGGGATGCTCGAGGAGGAGGCCCGGCTCGTTCCGGACAACGGGGGGGAGGCCCATCTCTCTCGGATCCTCGACGCACTGCGCTGGCTGGAGGTCGTGGCACTGGGGTTCCTGTGGCTGGCGGTGGCGAACCTTCGGGTTGTGGGTCCGGCGGTCCGCTGGGCGCTCGCCATCGGCCTGCCGGCGCTCGCGATTCTGTTCGCCCGCATCGGGGAACACAAGCTCGACGAGCGGGCAGTGCTCGTGCTCCTCAAGATCGTCAGGCCGGCGTTCGTGCCGCTGTTCCTGCTCTCGCCGCGGGCGCGCCCAACCGTTGCGCCGCCCGAGGACGAGGAGG
>JAMOVQ010000066.1 GCA_027067575.1 Thermoanaerobaculia bacterium
ACCGGCGAGCGCGTGGCGTTCGAGGCCCCGGTCCCGGACGACATCCTCCAGCTTCTGGACATTCTCCGCGCCTGACATCCCCTCACTCCGGCCCCTCTTCGCCATCATCAGAAACGGATCCGATCCAGCCATCCGGCCGAGCCCGGCTACACTCCAGCGAACGGCTCCGTACCTGCGCCCCAGACGGCATCCCTCCCAGAGCCGAGGGACAGTGCGGATCGCCCATGGCTGGTAAACTGACGCGGGGAGGCCTGCCATCGCCCGTTTCGCTGCCAACCCGTTCCGCCGGGACCGTTCCGTCTGGGATCCCGGGGTCGCCCGCAGGCTCCGGGAGGGTGATCCGCTGGCGTTCCACCGGACCCTCGAGGGGTACGCCCCGACACCGGTCCGCCGGCTCTCCGGCCTCGCTCGCCAATCCGGCCTCGGCGCCGTGCTCGTCAAGGACGAGTCCGTACGGTTCGGCGTCAAGGCGTTCAAGCCGCTCGGGGCCAGCTGGGCGATCCGTCAGGCGCTCGCCGCGCGGTGGGCGGAGCGGTTCGGCGAGCCGCTCCCCGAGAACGTCTTCGAGGAACCCGGTGCCCTCGCACGGCTCGGGCGGATGACGTTCGCCGCGGCCTCCGACGGCAACCACGGCCGCGCCGTGGCGTGGACGGCGCGCCAGCTGGGCCAGGAGGCGGTGATCTTCATGCCGCGGGGCACGGCGCCGGCCCGGGTCGCCATGATCGAGTCCGAGGGCGCCACCGTGGTGGTGACCGAGGGCACCTACGACGACTGCGTCCGCTGGGTCGACCGGGACGCCCGGGAACGCGGCTGGGTGGTCATCTCCGACACGGCGTACCCGGGGTACGAGACGATCCCGACCTGGATCGTCCAGGGGTACACGACGATCTTCCGGGAGCTGGAGGACGGCCCGTTCGCGGATCCCGAGACGCCCGCCGCGGACGTGGTCCTCGTCCAGGCCGGCGTCGGGGGGCTGGCCGCCGCCGCCGCCTGGCATCTGGCGAACCGCTACGGGCCCCGCCGCCCGAGGCTCGTCTGCGTGGAGCCAGTGGCCGCCGCCTGCTTCCTCGAGTCGATCGAGGCGGGGGACGGCGAACCCCACCCGGCGTCGGGTGCGCTCGACTCGATCATGGCGGGCCTGGACTGCGGCGTGCCGTCGCTCGTGGCCTGGCCGATGGTCCGCGACACGTACGACCTGTTCGTCGCCATCGAGGACCGGTGGGCGGAGGAGGCGATGCGGGCGGCGGCCCGGGAGGGCGTGGTCTCCGGCGAGTCCGGCGCGGCCGGGCTGGCGGCGCTGCTGGCGCTCCTCCGTGATCCGGCGCTGGGGGAGGCGCGGCGGACGCTCGCGCTCGGCCCCTCGTCCAGGGTTCTCGTGCTCAACACCGAGGGCGACACCGACCCGGAGCACTACCGGGAGGTCGTGGACGCCGCACGCGCCTGAGCCGCCGCTGCTATCCTCGTCCGAGATCCCCTCGGGGACGGCGGCGGGGAGGCAACGCGCATGACGGTGCGACTGGAGGTCAACGGTGTGATCCGCGAGTGGGACGGCGATCCCGCCCTCCCCCTGCTCCGGTTCCTCCGGGAGGAGCTCGGGATCCTGTCGCCCAAGGACGGCTGCTCGGGGGAGGGCACCTGCGGCGCCTGCCTCGTGGGGATGGACGGCCGTGCGGTGCTGTCGTGCACCGTGCCGGTGGGCCGGGCCGACGGGCGGCGGATCGTCACGGTCGAAGGACTCGACCCGGGGGTGCGCGAGACGCTGTCCCGCGCGTTCGCCGCGGCGGGCGCGGTCCAGTGCGGGTTCTGCTCGCCGGGGTTCCTGATGCGCGCGGCCCTCCTGCTCGAGCGCGACCCGGACCCCGACGAGGCGGCGATCCGCCGCGCGTTCCACAGGAACCTCTGCCGGTGCACGGGGTACGCCCAGATCGTCGAGGCAACGCTCCTGGCGGCCGGGGCCCTCCGCGAGGGGCGGGAGATCCCCCTGCCCCCTCCGGGCGGAGTCGGGGCGCGGACCCCGAAGCTTCACGCCCTCCAGCGGGCGGTGGGCGCCTCCCCGTTCGTCGACGACCTCTCCGTACCCGGCATGCTCCACGGTGCGCTCCGTCTGTCGGACCACCCCCGCGCCCGGGTCCTCCGGATCGACCCGGCCCCGGCGCTGGCCGTTTCCGGCGTGGTCCGGGTGCTGACGGCGGCGGACGTCCCCGGGGAGCGCACGGTGGGCCTGATCGTCCCCGACTGGCCCGTGCTCGTGGCCGAGGGGGAGGTCACCCGGTACGTCGGCGACGTGCTCGCCGTGGTGGTCGCCGGGACCGTGGACGCGGCCCGGGAGGGTGCGCGCCGTCTCGCCGTCGAGTACGAGGTGCTCGAGCCGGTGACCGACATGCTCGAGGCCGAGGAAAGCCCCGTCCATGTCCACGACGGCGGAAACCTCCTCGAGGTCTGCTCCTTCTCCCGCGGCGACGTGGACGCGGCGCTGGCGGCATCGGCCCACGTGGTGCACCGTGTGTACGAGACCCAGCGGATCGAGCACGGGTTCCTGGAGACCGAGGCCGCCCTCGCCGTCCCCCGGCCCGACGGCACGCTCGAGCTGTTCAGCCAGAGCCAGGGGGTGTACGAGGACCGCCGGCAGGTGGCCGCGATCCTCGGCGTGCCCGAGGACCGTGTGGTGGTCACCCTCGTCCCCAACGGCGGCGGGTTCGGCGGCAAGGAGGACCTCTCCGTCCAGGGCCACGCGGCGCTGGCCGCCCACCTCCTCGGCCGTCCGGTCAAGGTCCGCCTGACACGGCCCGAGTCGATCCGGATGCACCCGAAGCGCCATCCGATCCGCCTGGAGTACACGCTCGGGTGCGACGCGGACGGAATGCTGACAGCGCTCCGGGCCCGGATCGTCGGCGACACGGGCGCCTACGCCTCGGTCGGGATGAAGGTCCTGGAACGGGCGGCGGGCCACGCCACGGGCGCGTACCACGTCCCCGCCGTGGACATCGAGGCCCGGACGGTCTCCACCAACAACGTCCCGTGCGGCGCCATGCGCGGGTTCGGGGCGAACCAGGCGACCTTCGCCATGGAGTGCGCCCTGGACGAGCTCGCCGAGCTCGGCGGGTTCGACCGGTGGCGGATCCGGTGGGAGAACGCCCTGACCGAGGGGAAGGCGACGGCCACCGGCCAGGTGCTCGAGGGCGGTGTCGGCGTGCGGCGGTGTCTGGAGGCGGTCCGGGAGGCGTTCGAGTCCGCCCGGTACGTCGGGATCGCCTGCGGGATCAAGAACACCGGGATCGGCAACGGGATGCCGGACCTCTCCGAGGTGGCGATCGAGATCGCGGCACCCGACCGCGTGGTGATCCACCACGGGTGGACCGAGATGGGGCAGGGCGTGGACACGGTGGCGGTCCAGGTGCTCGCCGAGGCCACCGGGATCGACCCGGCCATGGTCGAGGTGGTCACCACGACCCGCTCCGGGGCCCGTGGCGGGATGACCACGGCGAGCCGTGGAACCTCCCTGCTCGGCAACGCCATCCTCGACGCGGCGGCGCCCCTCCGGAGGGACCTGGAACGGGAGGGGCTCAAGGCGCTCGCCGGGCGCATCTACCGCGGGCGGTGGGCGTGCGACTGGACGACGCCCCCAGGCGCGCCGGGGAGGGTCGTCACCCACTACTCGTACGGCTACGCCGCCCAGGCCGTGATCCTGGACGATGAGGGCCGGATCGAGCGCGTGGTGGCCGCCCACGACGCGGGCCGCATCATCAACCCGACCCTGTTCCGCGGCCAGATCATCGGCTCCGTCCACATGGGGCTCGGGTACGCCCTCACCGAGGCGCTTCCGATGGAGAGCGGCCGTCTGGTGTCCGACAGGTACCGGGACCTGGGGATCCTGCGGGCCGACGAGATGCCTCCCGTGGAGATCATCGGCGTGGAGGTCCCCGACCCCCACGGGCCGTACGGGGCCAAGGGGGTCGGCGAGATCGGCCTCGTGCCGACCGCGGGGGCGGTGGCCAACGCCCTGTGGTCGTTCGACGGGGTCCGGCGGACCCGTCTCCCCATGGGCCGGAAACCAGCACTCGCCCGCCAGCGCTGAGGGGAGCCGCCTCAGACGGCCTTGAGCGCCGCGACGGGCTCGAGGCGGGCGGCGCGGCGCGCCGGCCAGAACGACGCGGCGACGACGAGGACCACCGCGACCGCCGCCACCGCGGCCATGTGCACCGGGGAGGGGTGGAACGGAATCGAGTCGACCATGTAGATCCTCGCGAGCCCCGCCGGGAACCGGACCGCGCGGGTGGCCGTCAGCAGCGCGCTGACCCCCACGCCGAGCGCCATCCCGGCCGCGACGCCGGCCAGTCCCAGCATCGTCCCGGCCAGGAACAGCGTCCGCACGACCAGTCCGCGTCCTGCCCCCATCGCCCGGAGCATCCCCGTGGTGCGCCGCTTGTCGATGGCCAGCACCACGAGGGCGGAGCTGACCTGGAACGAGGCCACCGCCACCACGAGGCTGAGCACGACGAACAGCGACCACGTCTGCCATTTCAGGGCGGCGAACAGCGGCGCGTTCATCTCCCGCCAGTCCGAGACGAGCATCCCTGGAAGGGCCCGTTCGATGGCGGGACGCACCGCCGCCACCGCCATGGGATCGGCGAGCTCCAGCTCGATCCCCGCCACGCCGGCCGACGGCCGGACGGCGAGCAGAGCCCGCATCGGCAGCACGATCCAGCGGTCGTCGAACTCGGCGAACGCCAGGTGGAACGTCCCTTCGACCCGGAGCGGGAGAACGGGCGCCACGAGCTCGCCCCGCGCCGGGGCGAGCCGGACCCGGAGCGTCGATCCCCGCTCGAGGCCGAGGCGGCGCGCGAGGCCGGTACCCACCGCGCACGGCGCAGGTCCATCCCCCGCCGGCCACTCACGGAGCCCCGAAAACGGCGGCGGCTCCTCGGTGGCCTTGAGCACCACCGGAAGCGGGGCCTCGGGGTGCGCTGGATCCAGGGCCAGCGCCGTGGCGTACGTCACCGGCCGCGCCAGGACCACACCGGGGACCGCGGCGGCCTTCCCGGCCAGCTCTTTCGCCCGGCCGAGCGGCAACGGACTCCCGGCAAAGGCGATGACGTGGCCGTTGCCCGTCGACAGCGCCGAGGCGATGGCGCCCCGGTAGCCGTTCATCAGGGCCAGGGAAACCACCAGCGCGGCCGTCGCAAGGACGATCCCGGAGAACGCGGCCAGGGCGGTCCCCCCGAGCATCACGCCCCGCCGCTTGCGGACGAACCGTGCAGCCAGCTCGAGCTCCAGCATCACGGCGGCAGTCTACCGCGGAACGCCCGGCCGATCGCACCCCGTCTCCAAGCCCGGGGAGAGGCCGGCTCCAGAGGGCCGAAGGCGCACTTCGGGGGTTCCCCGGCTATTGACGTGGCTGGCCGCGCGGGATAGCATGAGGCCAGGTTTGGGAAAGACTCGATACTTGCATTGCAAGGAAGGAGGTTCGATGTGGGCACGCTGAAACGAAACCGACTGGTGGTCGTGGCGGCCGCGCTGGTCCTTGCGCCGTCCCTCGTGTGGGGCGCGGGGTTCGCGCTGTTCGAGCACGGCAACCGGGGTATGGCCATGGGCGGGGCGATGACCGCCATCGCCGACGACCCGTCCGCGTTGTTCTGGAACCCGGCGGGGCTCGCCCTGCAGGCTGACAAGGGCACCCAGGTCCAGTTCGGTGTCACCCTGATCTCGGCCAGCCAGGACTTCTCCGGCGAGGGGCCGTACCCGGGCGACGGGTACTTCGCGTCGCAGAAGGACCAGGTGTTCTTCCCGCCGCACTTCTACCTCGTCTACCCCGTCAACGACAGGATCGTACTCGGGTTCGGCATGAATACGCCGTTCGGGCTGGGAACCTGGTGGGAAGACGACTTCGCCGGGCGGTACATCTCCAAGCGCGTGGACATCAAGCGCGTGGACATGAACCCGACCATCGGCTTCAAGCTGACCGATCGGGTGACCTTCGGTGTGGGCATCATCTACGCCCAGGGCTCCATCGACCTGACACCGGGGCTCGGCGTGGTCAACCCGTTCACGCAGCAGCTGACCGACGTGGGTCAGGTCCACCTGTACGCCGAGCTCAGCGAGAACGACGGCTGGGGCTGGGATGCGGGGCTTCACTTCGACCTCGGCAAGGGGTTCGAGGCCGGCATCCTCTACCGGTCCCAGGTCGATATCGACTACGAGGGCTACGGTTCCTTCACCCAGTTCCCCACGGGGTACCCCGAGTTCGACGCTGCCGTCGGATCGATCATCCCGTTCGGAGAGAACGTGCCGGTGCGGACCTCCATCTCGTTCCCGGACTTCTTCTCGATCGGCATGGCGTGGACGGCCGAGCAGTTCACCGTCTCGGCTCAGTACGGCTGGATGGGCTGGGCAACGTTCAAGGAGCTCCCCATCGAGTTCGTTGGCCATCCCGAGCTTTCCGGCACGGTGCCCGAGCTGTACAAGAACGTCAGCCAGTACCGGCTCGGCCTGGAGTACCGGATGGACGAGAGCTGGGCGTTCCGCGGTGGTCTGCTCTACGACGATACCCCACAGCCTGCCGAGTCCATGTCTCCTCTCCTTGGCGATGGCGATCGCAAGGGGATCTCGGTCGGCATCGGCTGGAAGTACAAGAGCATCACCATCGACGTCGCCGACATGTACCTCTTCTTCGACAGCCGTTCCACCCATGGCCGGTCGATCGACGGTTACGAGGGACGGTACGAGACGAGCGCCAACCTGTTCGGCGTGACGTTCACCTACACGTTCTGAGGAGGGCGAGATGAAGCAGAGAATGACACTGTTGGCCCTCGTGGTCCTGCTCGCCGCCCTGCCCATTCAGGCGGCCAGCGTGGACACGGGTCTCGCGGACTTTTCAACCTACGTCGCCATCGGCGACAGCCTGACGGCCGGTTTCGCATCCGGCGGCCTTGCGATGGAGTACCAGGAGGGTTCCTACCCGGCGCTCATTGCCAGGCAGCTTGGGATCGAGGACTTCCAGCAGCCGCTGGTGTCCATGCCCGGCATCCCGCCGGTGCTGATCCTCGAGCACCTCGTGCCCAACCCCGTGATCGTCCGGTCGAGTGACACACCCGGCATGCCGATCAACGCGGAGCTTCCGAGGCCTTACAACAACATGGGCGTCCCCGGGGCGAACCTCTACGATCTGCTCAACACCACGGGCGACATCATGAACCTGCTGGCGGGCAACACCGACAACGTCATGCACGACCTGATCCTGCGTGACGGCGTCCACACCCAGCTCGAGCAGGCGATCGGCCTTCACCCGACCTTCGCCACCATGTGGATCGGCGCCAACGACATCCTGGGGGCCGCCGTCTACGCGACGCCGGTCGAGGGCGTGACCATGACGCCGGTCGACACCT
Source organism: Thermoanaerobaculia bacterium (assembly GCA_027067575.1). Taxonomy (GTDB): domain Bacteria; phylum Acidobacteriota; class Thermoanaerobaculia; order Thermoanaerobaculales; family Sulfomarinibacteraceae; genus JAMOVQ01. The sequence goes on from JAMOVQ010000066.1 coordinate 7,383, forward strand.
TCGCCGCCATGTACCCGCAGGCGCTCGGCGCTCTGATCGAGTACACCGGCGCAGATGTGGTCGTCATCACCATCCCCTACCCGACGGTCATTCCGTTCGTCACCACGATCAAGCCGTACATCACGCTCCCCGACGGCACACATGTGCCGCTGATCGGAAGCAACGGCCCCCTGACCGAGGATTGCTATGTGACCCTCGGCGCCTCGCAGCTACTGGCCCAGGGCATCGGCATCCCCGCCGAGCTCGGCGGGACCGGCCAGCCTCTGCCCGAGGACCTCCAGCTCGTCGGCGGCCAGGTCGTCCCGGGTGTGGTCCTCCGGCCCGAGGAGGTGCAGGCCATCAACGAGCGCGTGGACGCGTTCAACCAGGTGATCGCGGACACCGCAGCCGCCATGGGAGCCCATGTGCTCGACATCAACCCGTTCCTCGAGCGGGTCAAGAACGGCTTCTTCATCTACGGCGGTTTCCAGCTTTCCACCAAGTTCCTGCTGGGCGGCGTGTTCTCCTACGACGGTGTGCATCCGCAGAAGGTCGGGTACGCCCTCGTGGCCAACGAGGTGATCAACCTGATCAACGAGGCGTACCGGGCGGACATCCCGCAGGTCAACCTGTACGAGATCCTCGTCGCGGACGCCTACGACGAGGAGGCCAGCGGAGCGTCGGCCATGTCGGCGGACCCCGCACGGGTCTTCACCGACGCGGCGATGCAGGCTCTCGAGAAGGCGTTCCCGCTCCTTGGCCCGCTCAACAGCGAGCGCGGTGTCGAGGCGGGCGGCCTCGAGGGAGCGAACCCGAAGCTGGAGCCGCGTCACTGACCGGCGACCGACTCTCGACAGCGGCCCGGACCCAAGTCCGGGCCGCTTTTCTTTTCCATCAAGAAAAGGACACTACTTGTTCGTCCCCGGCGTCATCGGGTTCCCCGTACCACCCAACCCGAACACCCATCCCTTCCGAGACGCCGTCTCATCGAGAAAGGGAGTGTCCCTTTCTTGAGTGAGGCGCGGGAGATGGAAGGTGCGTCACACGGTACGGCACCGGCCCGTGCTACCATCTGTGGACGGAGTCGAAGAAGGGAGAACGGCCGATGAAGGTTCGCCATGCCATCGTTTCGCTTCCGCACCTGGTTCTATTGATCCTGCTCGTTGCAGGAGTCGCGTCGGCGCAGGTCTGCACGCCTGACGTCGTCTCGACGCTCGACGTTCCGGGCACGCTCGGGGCCCCCGTCATCCTCGGACAGACGGCGTACTTCCCGGCCGGCGGTTCCGGGATCGCATGGGTCGACATCTCGGATCCCGCTGCACCCCAGCCAGGAGGCCGGGTAGACACGCCCGGACAGGGTCTCGCCCTCCTCCTCGAGTACCTCCAGAATACCCTGATCGTCGCGGACGGGTCGGTTGGGATTGGCGTCTACACGATCGGAGCCGACGGCATTCCATCCAGGGTCGCCTCGGGTTCCGTGGGAGGATCCGCGCTCTCTCTCGCCGGGAGCAACGGCCAGTACACCGTGGGGACGCAGGAGGGCAACCTCGTGACTGTCGTGCTCGGGGACGGCAGCGTTCCCGAGGTCGAAGGTTCGGTGGCCGTCGGTGGGCCGATCCTCGGCCAGATCCAGACGCTCAAGACCGTCTACTGCGCCGCAGGCTCGGCCGGGGTTGTTACGGTCAACATCCAGGATCGCACTGCTCCCGCCATCGTCGCGACGAGCGACCTCGGCGGAACGGTCCTCAGCCTCGCCCGGGACGGCAACATCCTGTACGCCGGCGTGGACGGGGTCGGCATCGTGGCGCTCCAGATCCAGGGCACCGAGCTGATCACGCTGGCCTCACTGGCCACCCCGGCGCCGGTCACCGCCATGATCGCCTGGAGCGGCCGGATCTACGCGGCCATGCCGGACCACGGTCTCCTGGCGGTGGACAGCTCCCTCGGGCAGGCTCTCCTCCAGCTGGGCGACCTCGAGCTGGAAGGATCGGATGGGCTGGCGCAGGTCGGGAACACGGTCTTCGTCGGCCGTGGTGCACGGGGGATGGCGGCGGTGGACATCTCCAGCTGTTCCTCCGCGGGCGTCAACCCGACGACCCTGTTCGTACCGGCCTCGGCCCGCGCGACAGGCGCCGAGAACACGTACTGGGTGACCGACGTCGCCATCGCGAACCTGACTCACCGGACGGCGACCCTGAACGTCTCCTACCTTCCGAAGAACCATGAGAACTCCGCGCCGCTCAACACATCCATCGTGCTTCAGGCCGGCCAGCAGCTGCTGCTCGCGGACGTCTACTCCTCCCTGTTCGGCCTCGACAGCGCCAACGGCGCCCTGAAGATCATCACCTCCCACCCGGACGTCAAGGTGACGAGCCGCACGTACAACGCCGCCGGCGCGAACGGCACCTACGGCCAGTTCATTCCGGCGCTCGACACGGGCACCGCCGCGGCGCCGGGCATCGCGGTAGCCCTGACCCAGCTCCAGCAGAACGACGCCTTCCGAACCAACATCGGGCTCGTCAACCTGACGCCGTACGAGGTCACGGCGACCATCGACCTCTACCGTGGCTCGGGGAACCTGCTGGGGCCGGTCACCGTGGACCTCAGGGCGTACGAGATGCGGCAGATCAACCGCGTCTTCGACGAGGTCGGGGCGGGTACCGTGGACAACGGGTTCGCCATCGTCACCGTCCAGTCGGACGTGGGCAAGGTTGTGGCCTACGCCTCGGTGGTGGACAACCAGTCCGGGGATCCGATCTACGTTCCGTCGCAGGCGTTGCTGCCCGGCACGCCGTTCGAATGACCCGGAGAGCGCCGGAGATCGCCCACTGGATCGCGGAGTACACCGCCCACCTGGCGGTGGAGCGCAACCTTGCGCAGCGGACGGTTGCGTCCTACCGGCGTGACCTCGAGGCGTTCGGCCGGTGGCTCGCCCGGGAGGGGCGAGCGCTCGGGGAGGTGGAGCGTTCCGACGTTCGCCGGTACCTCGGCGAGCGCCGGGACGCCGGCCTGTCCGCCCGCTCGGCGGCGCGCGCCCTGTCGAGCCTTCGCGGCTTCTACCGGTACCTGGTCTCCACCGGTGCCACGGACCGGGATCCGACGGGGAACATCCCATCACCCTCCCTGTGGCGGACCGTCCCCCACGTCCTGTCCCCGGAGGAGGTGGAGGCGCTGCTCGACGCTCCGGACACGGCCACACCGCGGGGGATGCGGGACCGCGCCATGCTCGAGACGCTGTACGCGACCGGCCTCCGAGTCTCCGAGCTCGTCCGCCTACCCATGGACCGCGTCCGGCTGGATCCTGGATTCGTCCGTGTGGTCGGAAAGGGCCGGAAGGAACGGATCGTGCCACTGGGCCGGTCGGCTGCTGGGTGGATCGAGCGCTACGTTCTGGAGGCGCGCCCTCTGATCGACCGGGACCGGCGGCCGGAGCTGTTTCTCAACATGCGCGGAGCACCCATGACACGGCAGGGGTTCTGGAAGAACCTCCGGGGGTACGCCAGGGCGGCGGGGATCCGGAGCCACGTCAGCCCCCACGTCCTGCGCCACTCTTTCGCGACGCATCTGCTCGACCACGGCGCGGACCTCAGGTCCGTCCAGATGATGCTCGGACACACATCGCTGACGACGACGGAGATCTACACCCATGTGGCCAGGGA
>JAMOVQ010000067.1 GCA_027067575.1 Thermoanaerobaculia bacterium
GGTAACTCGATACCGGTCAGGTAGAAGAAGTCCGGGTCCTGCCGGAACGTGCCCACGTCGCCGTACCCCCGGTCGTCCCCCGCGCCCCACAGCACCGCGGTGCCCTCGCCGAGCGCCTCCATCAGCCGTCTCCGGCGGGCCGCGTACACCTCCCGGGGTTCCAGCTCCGCCGCGTAGTGCCCGCCCCTGTCGAACTCCGCCATGGCTCACCTCCGCGCCGATTCTATACCCGGCCGCCGGCAGAACCGTGGTCGAGCGCCGGAGTCGGCCGACCGCCGTGGGGCGGGTCTCCGGCGGGAGCGGGTACAATCGCTGGACTGGAGGGGCGGATGCGGGAGAAGGTGCTGATCGGCAACGGCCAGGGGTTCTGGGGGGACAGTCCGGACACACCGTGGGAGATGATCACTCGGGGCGAGCTGGACTACCTGACGCTGGACTACCTGGCCGAAGTCACCATGTCCATCATGATGCGGCAGAAGCTGCGCGACCCCGAGCGCGGGTACGCCACGGACTTCCTGACGTTCCTGGAACGGGCGCTGCCGATCCTGATGGCGCGGGGCGTCCGGCTCGTGACCAACGCGGGCGGCCTCAACCCGGCCGCGTGCCGTCGGCGGATCGGCGAGATCGCGGAGCGGGTCGGGGTCTTCGGCCTGAAGGTCGGGGTCATCGAGGGGGACGACATCCTCTCCAGGCTCCCGGGGATCATGGAGGCCGGGCACCGCCTCGAGCACATGGACACCGGGGAGCCGCTCTCGGAGCTCCGGCCCAAGGTGCTCTCGGCCAACGCGTACCTGGGCGCCAACTACGTCGCAGATGCGCTGGACGAGGGGGCCCACATCGTCATCGCCGGCCGGATCACCGACACCGCCCTGACCCTCGGGCCGTTGCTCCACGAGTTCGGGTGGGAGCGGGACGACTGGGACCGGCTGGCGGCGGGGATCATCGCCGGCCACATCATCGAGTGCGGTGCCCAGTCCACCGGCGGCAACTTCACTCGCTGGTGGGAGGTGCCCAACCTGTGGGACATCGGGTACCCCATCGTCGAGTGCTACCCCGACGGCCGGTTCATCGTCACCAAGCACCCGGGCACGGGCGGTCTCGTGACGGTGGACACGGTCCGCGAACAGCTCGTCTACGAGATGGGAAGACCCGACGAGTACATCACGCCCGACGTGGTGGCGGACTTCACGAGCATCACCGTCACCGGTGACGGGCCGGACCGCGTGCTCGTGGAGGGGGCCCGGGGGCGGGAGAGGACGCCGTTCTACAAGATCTCCGCGACCTACCACGACGGGTACAAGGGCGTGGGCCACCTGACCATCTCGGGGCCCCGTGCCGTGGACAAGGCGCGGCTCTGTGCCGAGATCGTCTGGCGGCGGCTCGCCCGGGCCGGGGTCTCGGTGCCGCGGGAGGACCGGCTCGTGGAGATCGTCGGCGCGGGAGCGTGCCTGCCCGGGATCATGGAGTCGCCGTGCGAGCCGCCCGAGGTCGTGCTCCGGATGGGGATGCGTTCCCGCGACCGGCGGAAGGTCGCTCGGTTCGGGATGGAGCTCGCGCCGCTGATCACCTCCGGCCCCCCGGGGATCACGGGGTTCGCCGGAGGACGTCCGAAGCCCCAGGAGATCGTTGCCTACTGGCCCGCGCTGCTCGACAAGCGGGCCGTCGATCCGCACGTCAGGGTGTCGGTGGAGGAGGTGTAGGCTCGCGGCCGCTGCCGCCGCGGAGGCCGTGCGGCTCCGGGGCGGCTGGGTGCGGACGGAAAACGGCCCGGGCGGGTGCCCGGGCCGCTCGGTTCACGGTGTCCGGCGAGCCGGATCAGTACATGTCCATCCCGCCGCCCATGCCGCCGGGAGCGGCCTCCTTCTTCTCCTCGGGGATCTCGCAGACCATCGCCTCGGTGGTCAGCAGGAGCCCGGAGATGGAGGAGGAGTTGAGCAGGGCGTTCTTGGTGACCTTGGCCGGGTCGATGATGCCGGCCTTGATCATGTCGGTCAGCTCGCCCTTGGCGGCGTCGTAGCCGAAGTTGCCGCCCTTGGCGCGGATCTCGCGGACGATCACCGCCGCCTCTTCCATGCCGGCGTTGGTGATGATCTGGCGGGTCGGCTCCTCGAGCGCCCGGAGCAGGATCCGCGCGCCGGTGACCATGTCACCCTCGAGCGTCCCGATCCGCTTCTCCACGGCGTCCATGGCCCGCAGCAGCGCCACGCCGCCGCCGGGGACGATGCCCTCCTCCACGGCCGCCTTGGTGGCGTGGAGCGCGTCCTCGACGCGGGCCTTCTTCTCCTTCATCTCGGTCTCGGTGGCCGCGCCGACCTTGATCTGCGCCACACCGCCGACGAGCTTGGCCAGCCGCTCCTGCAGCTTCTCGCGGTCGTAGTCCGAGGTGGTCTCCTCGATCTGCTTCTTGATCTGCTGCACGCGGCCCAGGACGGCCTCCTGCTTCTTGGGATCGTCGTCGTCCACGACGATGGTGGTGTCGTCCTTGGTGACGACGATCTTCTTGGCGGTGCCGAGGTCGTCCCACTGGACGTTCTCGAGCTTGATCCCGAGGTCCTCGGAGATCATCTTGCCGCCGGTCAGGATGGCGATGTCCTCGAGCATGGCCTTGCGCCGGTCACCGAAGCCCGGGGCCTTGACGGCACAGACGTTGAGGGTGCCGCGGAGCTTGTTGACCACGAGGGTCGCCAGCGCCTCGCCCTCCACGTCCTCGGCGATGATCAGGAGGGGCTTGCCCTGCTGCGCCACCTTCTCGAGGATCGGAAGGAGGTCCTTCATGGAGGAGATCTTCTTCTCGAAGATCAGGATCTTGGCGTTCTCCAGGACCGCCTCCATCCGCTCGGCGTCGGTGACGAAATACGGCGAGAGGTAGCCGCGGTCGAACTGCATCCCCTCGACGACCTCGAGGGTGGTCTCCAGGCCCTTGGCCTCCTCGACGGTGATCACACCGTCCTTGCCGACCTTCTCCATGGCCTCCTTGATGATCTCGCCGATCTCGGCGTCGCCGTTGGCGGAGATGGTGGCCACGTGGGCGATCCCGTCGCCCTCCACGGGCTTGGCGAGCTCCTTGATCGACTCGATGGCCGCCTTGACGGCCTCGTCGATCCCGCGCTTGAGCTCCATCGGGTTGGCGCCGGCGGTGACGTTCTTGATCCCCTCGCGGTAGATCGCCTGGGCCAGCACCGTCGCCGTGGTGGTGCCGTCACCGGCCACGTCGGAGGTCTTGGACGCCACCTCGCGTACCATCTGGGCGCCCATGTTTTCGAGCTTGTCGGGCAGCTCGATCTCCTTGGCCACGGTCACGCCGTCCTTGGTGATGGTCGGCGAACCGAACTTCTTCTCGATCACGACGTTGCGGCCCTTGGGGCCCAGCGTCACCTTGACAGCGTCGGCCAGCTTGTTGATGCCGGTCAGGATCTTTGCACGCGCTTCCTCGGAATAGACGATCTGCTTTCCAGACATGGTTCCCTCTCCTTACTTCTCGATGATCGCCAGGATCTCGTCCTCGCGGACGATGGTCAGCTCCTCGTCACCGAGCTTGATGTCGCTGCCGGAGTACTTGCCGATCAGGACGCGGTCGCCCTTCTTGACGGACATGGGCAGCCGCTTGCCGTCCTCGTCGAGCTTGCCGTCGCCCACCGCGACGACCTCGGCCTCCTGCGGTTTCTCCTTGGCGGTGTCCGGGATGATGATGCCGCCGCGGATCTCCTCCTCGGGCTCGATGCGCTTCAGAAGCACCCGATCGTACAGTGGCTTGATCTGCATCTTCCTCACTCCTTTCGCGTTGTCTGCGTTTGTTAGCACTCCAGGTCAGTGAGTGCCAGAAAGAGTATGGGGCCTGATTTCCGGCCTGTCAACCCCTCGATGCAGTGATTTGAGTCTCGGAGACTCAAGAATGGCGCGCGGGGCCGTCAGTGCAGTGCGTCGCGGATGCCACGGGCAAGCGCCTCGGCGTGGGCGCGGTCCTCGGTCCAGACCACCACCCGATCGACCCGGCCGGTCCTGCCGCCACCGCCCTCCCGGAAGCGCGACTCCCCGGACCGGAACCGCGCCTCCCGTCCCTCGACCGTCCGGCCGAACCACCGGCCGGTGCGGGCCGCGATCGTCACGCGGTGCCGGTCCCCGACGACCTGCTCGGGCACGCCCCAGGCAGCCGGCAGCCGCCGCGGCTCCAGGCGCACCATGATCCTCGATGGATCGATGGCGTTCACCGGCAGGGTGACGATCTCCAGGGTGTTCGTGCCCGTCCCGACCCAGCGGTCCATCACGATGCGGACCGCGTCGCCGTCCACGTCGAACCGGTAGTTGACCGTCGTCCGCTTCCCATCGGCATCCTGCACGACGGGGGTCTTCACGTTGACCCGCAGTGTCTCGACGATCCGGCGTGCGGCCTCTCCTCCACGCCCATGGCCACCGCACGCTCCGGCCGCGACCGCTCCCGCCAGGATCGCAACAACCATCCGTGGCCGTGCCGTCCCTCGCATCCCGTGTCCCTCCTCGGGTCCAGAACTCAAGGCCGATGATACCAACGTAACTCCTCGCCCTGGCCCGTCTTGACGTTTGATGGGGGGTGTGTGGCTGGGGGTTGAGTTCTGGCGGATCAGGGGATATCAGTAGGGGACAGTGTTTATTGTTCGAGATGTCTCTCGAACGGGAGATCGGCCCCTTGGTCGGGAGATGACGACTCATCGGCCGGCCGGACAGGGACAGCGAGAAAACCCAGTGTCCCTTTTCCCGAGGTGGCTGCGGGGGGCGGTGGGCTGTTGGTGGATGGGGGATAATCGCCGGGATGGATCGGCCTTCCTCGGGGATCGGGACGGGAACGGGCGCCGCGCTGCTCGGTGTGTCGGGCTTCGCCGCGCTCCTGTACGAGACGGCCTGGACGCGGCTGTTCGAATCCCTGCTCGGGCACACCACCGGGACCACCGCGACGGTGGTGGCCGCCTTCCTGGGGGGACTGGCGCTGGGATCGTTGCTGGCGTCACGTCTCGAGTCGCAGCTCCGGAAGCCGCTTGCCGTCTACGCCGGTCTCGAGCTCCTCGTGGCGCTCTGGGTGGCAGCGCTCCCGGCCGTCATCCGTGGGGGTGATGTCCTCGGGAGGGGTCTTTTCGGCACCGCCTGGGCCGCGCCCGGGGCGGGGGACCTGCTGCGGTGGGTCCTCGCCTTCGTCCTCGTGCTGGTGCCGGCGTCGGCGATGGGGGCCACGTTGCCCCTGATCGCGGCCGCCGTCCGATCCGTGGAGGATCGGACGGGACCCGTGATCGGGCGTCTGTACGCGGCGAATACGGCGGGGGCCGTGCTGGGCACGGTGGCGGCGGGGTTCGTCACGATCAGGTTCCTCGGGGTGGAGCGGACCGTCCTCGTGGGGGTTGCCGCCGGAGGCGGGGCGGCGCTGGCGGCACTTCTGCTCGCAGGGCGTGGGAAGGATGGAGCGTCACGGGAAGGGGGACCAGGGACGGCGTCGGGCGCCGGGCATCCGGGGCCGGGCTGGATCCATGCCGTGCTCGCAGTCTCCGGGGCGGTCTCCCTGGCGCTGGAGATCCTATGGCTCCGCCTGTTCGTCTTTCCCCTCGGCGGAAACGTGATGACCTTTGCCACGGTGGTGGGATCGTTACTGGGCGCCGTGGCGACGGGAAGCTGGCTTGGGGCCCGGCTGGCTCGGGATCCGGATCGCGCCGTGGCGAGGCTCGCGGGAGCGGAGCTCCTCCTCGGCTTCGGAGCCCTGGGTTCGCTGGCCGGGTTCTCGGCCCTGGCGGACATCGTCCACCTTGCGGGGAACGGGCTGCTGGGCACCCTCGCGGGCCGGGCCGGGCTGGCAGCGCTCCTCGTCGGGCTTCCGGGTCTCGCCATGGGAGCCGTACTTCCGCTGGGGGCGGCCTCCCTCGGCGGAAGGGGGCGGCCCGGACAGGTGGCGGGCTCCCTGTACGGAGCGCTGTCGGCGGGCAACGTGATCGGCGCCCTGCTGGCCGGCTACGTCCTCGTGCCCTGGCTGGGGACGGGGCGTTCCATCGCGGGGGCCGCCTGGATCGCGACGGTCCTCGCCCTCGGGCTCTTCCTCCGCGCTGGCCGGCGGGTGTGGGCGGGCACCGCGGCGGTCGCCCTGGGGGTGGCCACGGCGGTCGCCGTCCACTCGACCGTCCTGCCGGTGGTCGTCCGGGTCGCCGCGTTCAGGACACCCCACGCGCGCCTGCTCGACGCCTTCGAGGGGGTGCAGGGGACGGTGACGGTCTCCGCAGTCCCGCCGCTGCCGGTGATGGCAGCCAACCGGCCGTTCCCTCGGATCGGTCCGTACGGGCTGGGCTACCGGCTGCTGGCGGTGGATGCGGTCCAGGTCGCGGGCACGGCCCCCGACCTGCGGACGACCCAGATCCTGCAGGCTCATGTTCCGCTCCTCGTGCACGGTGGGGCGGGGATGGTCCTCCAGATCGGCTACGGCTCGGGGGAGACGGCGGCGGAGGCCGCTCTCCACGGCGCGTCGGTGACCGTCGTCGAGCTCAACCGGGACGTGGTGGCGATGGCGCGGCGGTGGTTCCCGGGCCCGGGGCGGGAGGGGATGACCTTCCTCTTTACCGATGCCAAGCTGGCGGTGCGGACGGCGTCGGTCCGGTGGGACGTCATCCTCAACGATTCGACCTACCCGGGAACCGCAGGATCCTCCCAGCTCTACTCGGAGGATCACTTCCGGGCGTGCCGGGAACATCTCCGGCCAGGCGGTGTGGTGTCCACATGGGTGCCCGTGGACCTTCCGCCGGAGACGTTCCGGACGATCCTTGCGAGCTTTACGGCGGTGTTCCCCAGGTGTTCGTTCTGGCTCGCCCCCGTCTGCCTCAACAAGCACGGCATCCTCGTCGGTCTCGCCTCCGTGGAGGGCAATGAAGCCCCGCGGCCTGCCGGAGAGTGGCCCGGGCCGGTCCGAAAGGGTCTGGAACGCTTGGGAATCCGGAGTCGCGACGACCTGCTGGCGTGCCGGATCCTCGACGATCGGGCGATCCGGGCGCTGGCGGCGGGCGCACCGCCGAACACGGACGACCGTCCCGTGCTCGAGTACCCCTCACGCGGGGTGCGTCTCTCCGGCGAGGCGTTCTGGGGCGAGACGCTCGGTGTCCTGCTGCCCCATGTCCGGCCGGGAGCCCATGCCGGAGCGGTGCGTGCCATGCTGGAGGGGCAGCGGCGGCTCCTCGCCGGAGATCCGGACGGAGCGCTGGCCGCGTACGCCGGGGCGGCCCGTCTCTGGCCGGCATCACCGTGGCCGGCCAACCTCCGGCAGGGGATTCTCGTCCACCGGGCCCAGCGCGCGTTCGGCGAGGCGGGAACCGCCCTGGCGCGGGGGGATCGCCGCACGGCCCTCCGGCTGCTCGAGGAGGCCGTGGCGCTGGAGCCGGACGCCGCACGGGCCCACGGTGCGCTGGGCCGTCTTCTCCTGGAGGCCGGTGTATGGTCCGCGGCCGCGGCGCACCTCGACAGGGCGGTGGCCCTGGCCCGGGACTCTGCGCCGTACGAGGCGGCCCTGGCCGACGCGCTCCGCTTCTCCGGCGACCCGGTGCGGGCCGAACGGCTCTACCGGCGGGTCATCGAACGGGAGGGAGCGGCGTTCGAGCGCCTGGCCGCCCTGTCCGACGCGGTGGACCGCCAGGGGCGGCTCGACGAGGCGATCGGGCTGATGCGCCGGGCCGTGGCGCTGGCCCCGGATCGGGAGGACGGTGTGGCGGCCCTCGCAGGGCTCCTGGAGCGGGCGGGCCGCCGCGGGGAGGCCGTGACGGTTCTCCAGGCCGCTGTCAGGAACCACCCCCGGTGGACCCGTGCGGCGAGTCTGCTCGCGGCACTGCGGTCAGCGGCCCGGTGATCGTCCCGGGGCGGACGGTCTCCTTCCCGCCCGCGTCCGGACTCCCGCTGATCCGGGCCAGCACCTCCTTCGCCAGTGGCAGGGACGGGTCGTCCTCTCCGATGGCCTCGAGGAGCTTCCGGGCCCGGCCTGGGTCGGTTTCCGCGATCCGCCGGGCCAGGGCGATCCGGACGAGCCCCAGGTTGTGCGGCGCCTTCTCCTCATCGAGCCGCCGCTCCAGGATTGGGACGAGGAACGGCTCGTCGGTTCGCACGATCATCCGGAGGGCGTGTTTTCGGAGCATCAGGTCCGGCGCCGAGAGGATCGCCTCCCACTGAGGCGCCGCCGCCTTTCCGAACCCCTGGAGGATGTGCAGCCCGAGCAGTTTCACCGGAGCGGACCGGGACCGGAGGATGGCGTCGGCGACCTCCGGCGCCACGGCGGGATCGGGAACGAGCTCGAGAAGACGGAGCCTGTGTAGCGCCTCCCCCTCGGGAAGGGCGTCGAGGCCGGCCACGAGCGTTCGCGGGTCGAGCAGTTTCCGGTACTCGGGCCGGTCGATCCGGTGGGGGATCTCGCCCCGCTTCGTCCAGCGCAGGGGGGGGCACCCGAGCTCCAGAGCCTTCCGGATGGCCCGTGCCGCCCGGGTATCCTCGCCCAACCCCGCCTCCGCAACACCGAGCGACTCGTGAAGGGTGCAGTCGCCCGGGAACCGCCGCAGCGCGGCCCGCGCCGCCTCGGCGGCATCGTCCCAGCGGGAGAACTCCATCAGGAACGCCACGAGCTCCCGGGCGGGGCCGGGGGAGGAGTCCCGTTCGACGGCATCGCGCAGAACCGCCTCGGCTTCGGCGGTCCGCTCCTGACGCCAGAGGGACCGGGCGAGGCCCTGGGCCCACGGCCACTGCCACCCGTGGGCGTCGATGAGCCGCCGCCAGATCGCCTCGGACCTCGCCGGGTCGCCCGCCTCGAGCTCGGCGCGAGCCGCGGCCTCCAGAACGTGGACGTCCAGTGCTCCCCCCTCGGCCGCCTCGCGGCACGGTTCCAGGGCCGAGGCGAACTCCCCCTGGGCCGTGGCCACCACGCACCGGGCCGCCGGGTCCTCGCGGCCGGTCTTCGTGCCCACGCCGGGTTCCCGGCCGGCAGCGAGGACGGGGACAACCAACACGGCCATCAGGATCATCGTGCGCCTCGGATTCATCGTCGTCCTCCCGCTCTCCACGCAGGGGTATGGTACACCTGGTCGCGATGGGGACCCCCGCAACCCTTCGCCGGACCCTCACCGTCCTCGCCGTTGCCGCGGGAGTGGCCGTTTCCGCGGGGTCGGCGGGACCGGATTCGCTTATCGGCCGGTACGTCGAGTCGGTCGAGGCACGGCCGTCGGGCCCCGTGCGAGACCTCCGCCTCCACCAGCTCCGGAGCTGGCGGGCGATGCGAGCTCTTGTCCTCGCCCTGCCTGCGGCCTCCAGGCCTCGTTCCGTGCTGTACCCCGCGTCCGGCGTCCATCTCGCCCCGCTGGTTCTCTGCGAGGCCCTGCCGGCCGGCGAACCGTTTACACTCGACCTGACCGAGATGGATCCGTCCGTCGCCGGCCCGATCGGCGACCTGCTGGGCGACATGGAGGCCGCCGGGACCCTCTCCGGTCTGAGCCGCGAGAGTGGGGACGGAGGAGGGTGGCGGTTCGTCCTGTCCGGCCATCGGGTACGGGTCCGGCTCCTCTTGCGGGAGTCCGGGCCCGGCGGGAGTGTGCCGCTCCTGGATTCTGGGCTCGTCGAGGGGCACGGGATGGTCGTCTCCCACGACTGGTCCGGCGATCCCGTGACGAACCTCGGGGTGATCCTTGCGCTCCTCGACGCCACGCGGGAGGCGGGGCTCGACCGGCCTCCGCTCCTGATGATGGAGGATCTGGAGGCCCACCCGTTCCCGATCGACCTCGGTCTGTTTGGTGTGCTCGCCCGGGTCGGGCTTCCGTACGGCCACCGGGTTCCGGAGAACCGCTTGGGGACCGGCCACGCCCGGATCGAGCTCGGGAGGCCGATCTTCGGGGGGGGCGTCGTGCTTGGGTTCGGCGATCGCTGGTGGCGGGGGCTGTCTCGACAGGATCTCGTGGGTGTCTTCGACCTGCTGGTCTTCGCGCGGTACGGCTGGTCCCGGCGGAACGTTCTGGCTCCTGGCACGCCCCCGCTGGCCGCTCCGGAGGTGCTCGACTGGTGGACCGCCTATGGCGCACGGACCGTGGGAGGAGAGCGAGAGCCGCCATTCGAGAGAACGGTCCGCCGGATCGTCCGTGCGGCTCTTGCGGCCGCTCCGGCGATGCGTGTGAATGACCGGAGACGCCTGTGTTCTCTTCTCGTTGCATTCCGGAAGTCCCTGGAGAGGATTGCGGCAGGCCGGCAGCAGGCTGTCCCTCCTGTCCGGGAGGTCTCTCTCGATGTCATGCCTTCCGCCATGCGCCGGGCGTACCGCCGAGCGCTCCGGGAGAATGCCGTCCTGCGACCGCGGGAGCACCGGGTGCTGCGCGAGAGAGCAAGCCGAGCCCTGGCGTTGTTCTCCCAGGACCGGGTACGGCGTCTCCTCGCAGGATGCGGCGCCGCTGACTGATAGAAGCAACGAGAGGTTCATCTCACCCCCCGGTCACGTTTGGGCACACGGTCGCATGTTCGCGGAGAGCGGGGTCATCGTCAGATGCCTGAATTTCACCATCATGTGCCGGAGAGGAAAGGGTTCGCGCGTTTGGATCGCGGTGGCGTTCCGACGAGAGAACAACAGTGTCCTCTATAACAAGTCAAGCGTGGTTGGTTCCTCCGATTCATCAATGGGGATCGTCGTCGTCGGGGGTGTGGAGGTGTGGGAAACCGGCAGGGGGGAGGGATGGGAGGGCCGGTTTTCCAAGGGGCTGTGGGAAACGGGGTGGGTGGGGGGGAGGGTGTTTTCCACAGCCCCGGCAGCTCCACACCCCGCCGGCCGGCGCGCTTCAGAGCATCGTTTGGCGGCCTGGCGCTCCAGGTGGCGGGCGATCAGCTTCTCCTTGTCGTACCGCTCTCCGAGCACGATGATCCGGTACATCAGCTTCAGCCGTTGCCGGGCCAGCGCGAGCGCCGCGGCCACGTGCGGCTTCGGATGGCCCGCGTAGTCCC